>NZ_BAABGZ010000080.1:0-166121 GCF_039541835.1 Hymenobacter saemangeumensis
GGCACGGCGGCCACGGTGTTGCCGGGTACGTTGTCCCACTGCTCGCGCGTGAGGCTGCCCGTGCCCGTGCATGCGGTCGGCGTTGGCGTTGGCGTCGGAGTGGTTGCGGCAACGGTAAAGAACACCGGCGAGCTGCTCAGGGTAATGCCCTGGGCGCTCTGGGTAGTTCTGGCGTTGGTAGCCGCGTGGTTCCACTCGTAGCGCTCCACGCTGCTCAGGCCCCAGGCGGCCGGGAAGGAATAGGTGGCGCTGGCGGCCTCGGTGTTGTCGGTCAGGGCTTTGGCCCAGAGTATGTAGGTATAGGCGCCGTTGCGGCTGAAGGCGGCGCCGTCGATGCTGGCCGGCAGGGCCAGGGCCGCGGTGCGGGCGGCGTCGTAAGTCCAGCCGTAGAGCAGCCGGGAGGTGGTGGCAAAGGCCTGGCCCTGCTCGGTGATGCGCTGCGCCCCGGGGGCGTCGCGCTTCAGGTTTTCGTACAGGCCCATCAGCGCAATCTCCTCGGCGCCCGATACCGCTACGCCGGGCGCGGGCGCGTTCACCGACTCGCCCAGCTGGTAGAGGTAGAACTGCTTGATGCTGTTTTTCTGCGCCAGCACCAGGGCTTTGATGCCGTAGTTGCGCTGCATCTCGTCGGTGCCGGTGCGGTCGCCGGCGGTGCGGCGGGAGACGTTGGTTTCCGACATTATCAGGTGCTTGGCCGGGTAGGTGCTGCCGTAGCCGTAGCGGGTCAGCACGTTTTCCATGTCCTGCCGGTCTTTCAGCATCTGGGCCGCGGCATAGTCGGAGCTGCGGGTGTATCGGAAGCCGCCGATGCTGTTGTCCCAGGAGTGCAGGGAGTAGGCCGGGTAGCTGTGAAAGCTCAGCACGTCGATGTAGGCCCCGGCGGTGTGGGGGTAGGCGGCCGTCACGGCCCCGCCGTTGGGGTTGTCGGTGTAGCGCAGCAGGGCGTCCACAAACTGGGCGTAGCCCACGCCGCCCACCGTCACGTAGGAATCGGGGCGGTACCGCTGCACCAGCTCGTAGCTGATGCGTAGCATGCGGATGTAATTAAAGATGGGCGCTTTCAGGTTGGGTACCTCGTCGGGCAGGGGCGGGCGGGTCAGCCAGTTGTTCATGCTGCCGCCGTAGGTGTAGTCGGGCTCATTCACCACTTCCCAGAAGCGCACTTTGTCGCCGTAGATGAGCAGCAGGCGGTAGAAGTAATAGGCGTAATAGTTGTTCTGGTTTACGCTGCCATCGGCGTTCCAGATGGGCTCGTAGAGGTTGGCAAACAGCCGGGAGGGGCTGGTACCGCCGGGGTACACGGTCATGTCGCGGTGCGCGGCCGAGGGGCCTTCCACGAAGCAGGTCAGCTCCCGCATGCCGTAGGTGTTCAGGTAGGCGCTGAAGGTGTTGGCCCGGATGCTGTAGCCGTACTGCTCCACAAAGCTTTCGGGCAGGGTGGGCCGCACCGAGCGCACGCCGGCTGCCTGGGCAATGCCCGCCAGCTGCTCGTCGCTCCAACTGGCATTGTAATATCCTAAATTAATTCCGTACTGAAAGGGCTCGGCATAAGGCCGTACATAGTCTTTAGCGGTTCGGGTGGGTGCCTGTGCTGCAGCGTAAAATGCAGATTGACTAATCAATAGCAATAATGCGAGAAAGAGCTTCTTCATCAAAAATTGTATTTTAGTCTGAAAAATTATTCGATATCCAGCATGCGGTTATCCAGGTAAGTTACAAGTCCTGCCACGGCTTATGAAGTTCCAATCGGGCGTAAGCGCCGGCCTGATTTCGCCCGGCAAACAACCAGAAATTGGGGGTGGAGTACGATGCGCATCAGCAACAGCAGGAATGCGGAAAGCCCTTGCCCACCGGTTGCTGGAACCGGCGGGCAAGGGCTTTACTAAGATTTACGGGCTAGATACTAGCTTAATGGGTAACTCATTGCTGAGGTTGAATGCCTGCGGGCAGCCCCAGGCAGCCGCCACCGCAAAGCCGGCTCACGGAGGAAGTCAGCAGGCCAAAATTTTGTAAGTCCGCTACTCAGATTTACCCTGCTTCCTGGCACTGCCAGTGGGAGCAGCAGCGGGAGCCAGGGTTCCGCCCGGTTCCGGCTGCAGCAGGCGCGGCAGGTAGGCGTTCTGATATTGCACCCAGCGGGCCAGCCGCAGCTTGCCTTCGTGTGCGTAGTCGGGCAGCTGCCCGGCCAGGTTGTTGCTTTCCTGGGGGTCCATTTGCAGGTCGTACACCTGAGTCTGGCTGGTGGAGGCATTGAAAATCACCTTGTGCCGGCCGTCGCGGTAGCCAAACAGGTAGTGGGAGTAGGGGCTGAAGAAGTAGGCCCGGTTCTGTCGGTTGGGGTTGAACAGGCTGGTGCCCTGCCACTGGGCGGGGATGGGCAGGCGCAGAATGTCGAGGATGCTGGGTGCCACGTCCACCTGCCCGCCAATCACGGGCAGGGTCTCGCCGTGAAACAGCAGCGGGTTAATCAGCAGCAGCGGGATGCGCACGTTCTCTTCGTAGATGTTGGAGGCGTGCCCGTACTGCACGTGGCGGCCAAAGGCCTCGCCGTGGTCGCCCACCACCACCACCAGCGTCGACTCCGTCAGCCTGCGCTTGTCCAGCTCGGCCAGCAGGCGGCCCAGCTGCTGGTCGCTGTAGTGCAGCGCGTTGAGGTAGCGGTTGAGGTACTGCTCCGGCACCTGGTAGTCGTGCTCGGGGCCGGCAGGCGGGAAGTAGGGGTAGTGGGTCTGGGCCGTCCAGACGGTGGCGAAGAAAGGTGCCTGGGCCGAGTCGGCCGGCAGCCACTGCGTGCAGGCCCGGATAAGGCAGGACTCGTCGCTGCTGCTAAGAAAGTCGGTTTCCTCGGGGTCGATTTCCTGCACGGGCTTGGTACAGGGAATGGTCCGGAAATCAGCCAGGGTGTCGAAGCCGCGCCGGGCCAGAAAGCCGTCCATGTTCTGAAAGCGGGTGTCGGCGGCGAAGAAGAAGCCCGTACGAAACTTGTGCCGCCGCAGCTCCGAGCTCAAGGAGGGCGTGCGAATGTCGGGGTGCTCCTTGGTGATGCTCTGGTAGGAAATTTTCGGGTAGAGCGAGCCCAGCAGGGCCACCACGGCGTTGTTGGTGCTGGGCATGTGGGCGTACATGTCGGCCACCCGCAGGGCCTGCGGCAGCCGCCGGGCCAGCTCGGGCATGGCGTTGATGCGGGTCTGGTAGCCCGGCACGTACTCGGCGGGAGTCGACTCCAGCACAAACAGCAGCACGTTGCGGATGCGGGGGCTGGCCGGGGCTGTGCTGCGGCCGCCGGCCGCCGTCGGCGTAGGAAAAGCTTCAAATCCGGCCGGCACCTGCAGGGTAAACAAGTCGGGCGGCGAGGCCAGGGCGGCGTACACGGAGTGGGAAAACGCCAGCACCGGGTTGGCGGTAAGCTTGTACGTGAGGTTGTTGCGGTGGATGTAGCGCGGCGCGAGGATGAAAAAAGCCAGCAGACCCAGGGCAGGAACTGCCGCCAGCAGGCCAAACCGGCGGCCCTCAGGGTCGAGGCGCCGCAGCAGTGCCCAGAGCAGGTAGCTGCTCAGCAGCAGGGCCGCGCTCCAGCCCAGCAGCTGCCCGGCCAGGGCCCAGGATACGTTGGCCCGCAGCGCGGAGTAGAAGTCGCTGTTCTGCATGAAGTCGGAGTAGTACAGCCAGCCGTAGGTCATGGGCCCGCCCAGCAGGGTGCTGGTGGTGATGTAGCTCACCGCCGCCCACACGGCTACCAGGGCCAGTCCTAGAAAAGCTCCAATCAGCAGCTTCTGCGCACGGGGCGAGCGCCGAAACAAAACAGCCAGCCCCATAAAAGCGGCTCCCAGCCCGGCTGCCAGCAGCAGGTCGTAGTAGCTGCCCAGCAGCACGATGTAGAAAGCCCGCGGGTAGCGGAAAACGACCCCGTAGTCAATGTCCAGCACCTGGGCCCTCACCAGAAGCAGGACCAGCATCAGGCCCAGAGTGATACAGCCGAGCCAACGAATGGTGGGTGCGTGCATGAAGGAAAGGAGAGGCGCCGAAAAAAAGCGGCTCAGGCTGGGTTTGCAGGAGCCGCACGGCCCTTATACGGGGGCGGCGCCCCAGCCGCTTACTTCAGCAGGCGGCAGGCGCCGTTCAACCTCACCTCCGGCCCCCCCTCCGGGGGAATTGCGCATCATGCAATTATTGGCGCCGCTCCAGGGCCAGGCCCTGCGGCTGTTCTACATGGCCGGGCGCCCCGCAATCGGGATGCACAGGGCCACGCCTGTAGGGCCCACGCGCAGCTGGCTGAGCAGGCGGTAGAGCTGCTGGTTGCCGTGGCGGTGCTGGGCGGTGTACATCAGCCCATCGAAAAGGAAAAGAAAGCCGCCTTGCAGCAGCAGGGCGTCGCCGTAGCCCCGGGAGCGCTGGGCGGCGGCTTCGCTGTCCTGGGTTTTGGCTTGCTCCCGCAGGTAAAAGCCGGTGGCGATGTAGGCAGCGTCGAGCCCGGCATTGAAGAGGTACAGGTTTTCGGTCGTGAGCTGGGCCCGCACTGTTTCGGCACGGTCGGCGGGCACGGGGCGCTGGCTGAGCCGGGTGGCCGCCACCAGGGCCAGGTTCACGGCACCCCAGCCCAGGCTCATCTGGCTGAAGTATTTGGCTTGTCCATCCGCCGTCAGCGCCCCGGCTGTGCCCGCCGCCACGTTCAGCAGGGCCCAGCCTCCCAGTACGTTCATGCCCTGCCGGTTCAGGGCCTCGCGCCGGCTGTTGAACTCCGTCAGACCAGCCGGAGGCGTTTGGGCCGCAAGACCCAGCGGCAGAAAGAGAAACACTAAGGCGAGGAGGCGGCGCATAGGAACAGGGTAGTTCGGTTTCTGCTACAAGCCCCGGGGCTCTGCAGATGTTATGCGAGCCGGCTGCTACTGCTTCAGCACCTTCAGCAGCTGGCGCTGGCCGGCATAGTCCACGGCCACCAGGTAGAGGCCCTGGGCCTGGTTGTGCAGGTGGCGGCTCAGGTGGGCGCCGGCCTCCGCGGCTGTCGTGAAGAAAGGCTTCAGCAGCACCCGGCCGTCGGCGGCGTGCAGCGCCACCTGCACGCGTGCGTCGGCCGGCAGGCCGCTCAGCTCCACGGTGCCGGTGCTGGGGTTGGGCAGCACCTGGGCCCGTGCCACCGGGGCAGCCGGCACATACAGCACCGGGCTGAGGTTGCTGCGCCCGTCGAGGTCTACCTGGCGCAGGCGGTAATAAGCCGCGCCGCTGGCCTTTTCGTCCAGCAGCTGGTAGCTGTGGGCCGTGGTGGTGGTGCCGTTGCCGGCCCGCTGGCCGCAGGCCTGGAAGCGCTGCCCATCAGCCGATTTTTCTACCAGGAAGTAGGCGTTGCCCAGCTCCTGGGCTGTGCCCCAGCTCAGCTGCACGGCCGTTGGCGTGCTGCGCTGGGCCCGGAAATAGGACAAGGTGACGGGCATGGGGGCCGCACCGCAGGCGTTGGCGGTCTGAAACCCCAGGAAGTCGTATTGGTCCTGGCCGATGGCCGTCCAGCCAGGGGCGGCGGCGGTCCAGCTGGCCTGGCCCCGCATCACATTGGGGTTGCGCACCAGGGTATAATCCTTGGTGGAGCCGCCGGCTACCGGCCAGTAGCCAATGGCGGGCCGTTCGCCCACCGTGCCGATGACGTCGAGCACGGTGCCGTTGAAGCTCAGCACCAGGGCATCGTCGCCGTTGAAGCCCGTCACCCCCGACAGCACGTCGGCCTGGTCTTTCAGGTTCTGGTTATCGGCCTGGTTGTTAATGATGACGTACACCTCGCGCCCGCCCAGCGTGCCCCTCAGGTTGAGCGTGGTGGTGGGGGTGGTGGCGCCGTTGGCAAACAGCTGCACCCGGTAGCCAGCCAGGTTGATGGTCTGGTCGGAGGGGTTGTAAATCTCCAGGGCCTTGTTGTTGGCCGCCGTCGACTCAATGTATTCGGTGAAAAGCAGGCCCCCGCAGCTCAGGCTGCCGTCGCCGCCGAAGTCGTCGTTGAGCAGGGTCAGGTTGTGGGTGCTGGTGCTGCCCAGGGTGGCGCCGGTGGGCGTGCCCAGGCGCAGGCGCAGCACCTCGTCGGGCTCCACGGTCAGGTCGCCCACAATGCTCACGCTCACCGTGCGCGTGGTTTGGCCGGCCGTAAACGTGAGGCTGGTCGTGGTCAGGGTGTAGTCGCCGGCATCGGCCGAGGAGTTGGCGGCATCTACCTGCACGGGCACGGTCACGGTGCTGGTAGCGGCGGGAGTCAGCGTCACGTTCACGGTGTAGGTGTTGTTGCTGTTGCCCTCGTCGCGGCTCAGGCTGGCCGTGGCAAAAGCCAGCACCGAGGCCGCGTCCATGTCGTCGTTCACAATGGTTAGGGTGTGGGCGGCGGGGCTGCCCAGGCTGAGGTTGGCGCTGGGGTTCTGCAGCACCAGGAGCAGGGTTTCGTCGGGCTCCACGGTGGCGTCGCCGTTCACGGTCACTGTCAGCGTCTGCGTCAGGGGCAGGCCGGGGCCAAAGCTCAGGGTCTGGGGCGTAGTAAAGGTGTAGTCGCTGCCTGCGCTGGCCGTGCTGCCAGCGGCATCCACGGCCACCTGCACGCTGGCCGCGGCACCGGGCTCGGCGCTCAGCGTCACGCTGAAGGTATAGGCCGTAGTGCCGCTGTTGCCCTCGGTAATGGAGCCGGTGCTGGCGGCAAACTGCACGCTGGGCACGGTGCCCACGGGCTGAAAGCCCCAGGCGCGGGCCACCAGCGAGGGGTCGTTGATGTAGGGGTTGTAGTTGCCCTGGCTGGCCGCGGCCCGGCGGTTGCGCTCAAACTCCTGGGCATCCACCGGGTCCTGCTGGTGCCACTGGTACAGGGTGTTGAGGTTGCCCACGGCCGATATCACGCCCTTGCCCGCGTCGAAGGTCTGGTTGGCGTGCATGGTGTAGAAGTAAAACACGGCCCGGGCCAGGTTGCCTTTGTGGTCTTCACGGGGCTCAAACATGGTGTTGGTATCCTCGCTCCACTCGGGCAGGTTGCTGCTGGGAATGCTGGTCTGGCTGTTCAGGCCCCGCATCCACTTAAGAGTTTGCGCATCGGGAATCTCACCAAACGGGTCGTCGCCGCGGTCGGCGTTCCACTGGATTACGGTTGGAAACAGGTGGTGAATGTCGGAGCGCATGCGCTCCACCTCGTTAAACCACGACTGCGGCACGGTGTGCTCGCAGTTGATGTTGGTCATGGTGGTGCTG
Source organism: Hymenobacter saemangeumensis (assembly GCF_039541835.1). NCBI lineage: Bacteria > Pseudomonadati > Bacteroidota > Cytophagia > Cytophagales > Hymenobacteraceae > Hymenobacter > Hymenobacter saemangeumensis. The sequence goes on from NZ_BAABGZ010000080.1 coordinate 7,204, forward strand.
GTGCTGCTGAAGCTGAACGTCTTGGGCTCGGTATAGCCCGAATACACGCAGCGCACCTGCCCGGCCTGGTTGTCGACGTAATTGTAAAGCTTGGCGCGGGCCGCGGCGTAGCTCAGCACGGTCCGCTTGCCGTCGTACCAGTTCTGACGCAGCCAGTCGCGCAGGGCCGCATCGCGCAGGGCCGCGGGTGGGGGCGGGGGCACCGTGGGAAAGGTCTGGGCCTTTATAGTAAATGTCGGGCTGAAGGCCAGCAAAAGCAGCAAACCAGCAAGAGTATAAAGGCGCATAGGCAGTTTTCAAATAAAAGGGCTTCAAATTTAAGGAGTTTGAAGCCTATTCCGACTATGCGAAGCAGCGATATTATTGTAAGAGTGCAATTGTGCTGAAAAGTGATGTAGTCCGAAGTGCTACTAGGGTAGCCGGCTGGCGCGGCCCGCCAAGAAGCTGTTTGAAATTGGGGAAATCATTTCGGGCCCTGCTGCTGATGCTGCCGCGCCGGCCCTTGACTGGCTCTACCGCTTTACTTTCGGCCGCTGTGATTTTCCTTTGCGAACGCTCCACCGCAGTAACTTGGCTGCGTAGAGCCAGGAAAGGTCCGGCCCCGTGGCTTTTCAACACGTTCTACCCAACTGATATTTCCGTGGCAACTTCCCAGCCTTCTGCATTTCCCGACGACGAGGCGGCCCGCCTTCGCAGCTTGCGGGCTTTTGAGGTGCTGCCCGCCTTGGCCGAGCCCGTCTTCGATGAGTTTGTGGCCCTCACGGCCCGCATTTTCAGCTTGCCCATCTCCCTAATCTCGGTGGTAGAGGAAGGCGAAGTCTTTTATCCGGCCAACCAGGGCCTGCCGGGCCACTACCAGCAGCCCCGCGTCGAAGCCCTGTGCTCGACGGCCATCGAGCAGGCCCAGGCGGTGATTTACCACGATTTAGCGCTGGAAAGCTACCCCTACATTCCCCCGGAGGCCCTGCAGGCAGCCCATTCGAAGCGCCTGCGGTTTTATGCCGGCGCGCTCCTGCGGCTGCCCGACCAGCACCCGCTGGGTACGCTGTGCATTATCGACCGGGCGCCGCGCAGCTTTACGGCCCCGGAACAGCGCATTCTGGAGATGCTGGCCGCCCTGGTCAGCCGCACCATTGCCGTGCGCCACCTCTGCCGTACCCAGCCCGAAGGAGGGCAGGCCCGCTGGACCAGCCTCAGTGCCGAGCTGCAGGAAGAAGTACAGTCCCTGAACGCTCTGGTGCGCTACCTGTTTGCGCGCCACGGCACCCAGGTGCCCGTGCCGGCCGACTTTCTCAAGCAGGTAGAAGGCCGCCTGCACGACCTGCAGGAGCTGCTCGACGGCTTTCGGCTGTAAGCGGCGCCTGCCGACCCTGGGCCCGGGGCAGTGGCGGGGCTCGCTGCTGCCCGCGCTTAGCAGGGCAGCACCTGGAGCACGCCCGGTACCTGCACCGGCGCGGGCAGCAGGCCGCTGCGGGCAAACTGGGCCCACAGCCGCCGCACTTCCCGGCCGGCCTGGTGTACTTCCGCCCAGGGGGCGTCGCCCAGCAAGGGCACGGCCGACCAGGTTTCCTGGTTGCCAAAGAGCAGGGGCAGGTCGATGGTGTGGGCCGCCCCAAAGGCACTGCCCCGGGGACGGTAGCTGACGGTGAACAGGTAAGCCCGGCCGCCGGCCTGCGCATGCCGCCGGGCAAAGGCGGCTGCCGGGCTCACGTAGATGCGCCGGGAAAGTGCCGCCACCAGCTGGTGGGTAATGGCCGGGCCCAGCAGCGGCAGCTTCTCCAGCCAACCAAACTTGGGGTCGATAACCGCGAAAAAGCGCAATTCCTCGGCTGTAGCGCCTATTAGCACGTCCACCGTGGTTGCCGCGGCCCGCCAGGCCTGGTCTACGCTGGCTTCCGACGGCAGGGGATAGGCACCGTACTGGGTGCCGAAGGGCATGCCCGCTTTCAGGCCGGCCCAGCGGGCCGCCCGCCAGGCCCGCGCTTCCAGGGCCAGCACCTCCTCGTGGCTTATCTCAGCGGGAATAGTGCCCACGGCTGCGGCCATGGCCCGGGTCATGCGGCTGCGGTTCGGGGCCAGGCCCAGCGGCGCGCTGTGCACGATGATGCGGCGAAAAAGACCCTGCGCGCCCTCCGCCACCAGCAGGTGGGCCGCCGCGTCGCCTCCGGAGGAATGGCCCAGCAGGGTGACGCAGCCCGGGTCGCCGCCAAAGGCCGCAATGTTGCGCTGCACCCAGCGAAGCGCCGATAACAGGTCCAGCAAACCCAGGTTGGCCGGTGCATCGCCGTGCTGGAGAAAGCCAAACAGCCCCAGCCGGTAGGTAACGGCCACGGCCACCACCCGTTGTTCGGCCACGAGCGAAGCCGGGTCGTAAAACGCCAGGTCGCCGGCCCCGCTTACGTAGGAGCCGCCGTGTATCCACACCATTACCGGCAGGTTTTCCCCTGGCTGAGCTTCGGCCGGGGCCGTTACCGTAAGCCGCAGGCAGTCTTCGGCATAGGTTCGCCCAACCATGGCCGGGCCCAGGGCTTGCGCCAGCAGCGAATCCACTACCTGTGGGCAGGCCGGCCCCGGTGCCGTTGCCTGCAGGGGCTGGGCCGTCGCGGGCTCATCTTCCGGAGGCCGGAAGCGCGCTGCCCGGGCGTAGCGGATGCCACTGGCCCGAACTACCTCCCCGTCGCGCCAGCCAATAATGCTGCCTGCAGGCGTAAGGAAAGTGGGCGGTGGCAAGGACATAGTCAAAAAAGCAGGCCGAAAAGAGGCTTTACAGCAGAGCCTGAACGCGAGGTAGGGGCCGGAGGTTGAGGCATGCCTACCCCGGCTGGCTGGTAGTATGGAAGCTCTGTAGGAAAGAAACCAAGTAAGTGCCAGCTCCTACATTTAGTCTTTGACGTATCAGGTTCTTTACTGCGTGCCCATGATTTTACAGAAACAGCTTCGGCTCCCGGCGATGCGCCGGGGCTTCCACCTCATCACCAGCCACGTGTTACAGGAGATACCCGAGCTGGGCCAGGTGCGGGCCGGGCTGCTACACGTCTTCCTTCAACATACCTCGGCCAGCCTCTGCATCAACGAAAATGCTGACCCCACGGTGCGCCACGACTTCGAGCAATTCTTCACCCGCGCCGTGCCCGAGAATGCACCCTATTTCCGGCACAACTCCGAAGGCCCCGACGATATGCCTGCCCATCTGAAGGCCGCCATGCTGGGCAGTAGCGTCAGCATTCCCGTCACCAACGGCCGGCTGGCCTTGGGCACCTGGCAAGGCATCTACCTGGGCGAGCACCGCGACCACGGCGGCCGCCGCTCCCTGGTGCTTACCTTGATAGGGGAGTAGAAAGTGAGGAAAGGGTAGTAAAAAAGCCCCGGACGCAAAAAGGCCCTAAAATCCGCTTTAGCAGGCTTTAGGGCCTTTTGTCTGGAATTCCGAGTGCCCGGAGCCAGCGTAGCGTCCAGCCTCAATAATGAGATGATAACCCATTGATTTGCCGCAGTATGTCTCTGGTAGTCCAGCGCCGAAATCAATACTCCCGCCGCCAATCCGGCTCCCCTCCCCACCAGGGCGGGGGTGGAGCTCGTGCCTACCTCACCGAAAAGCTGGGCGAGGCCGCCGGCGTGCTGGTGCAGGTGTCGCGCTTCCGCTACCTGCCCGGCCCCCGCACGCCCGTTCTTTTCCTGAGCCCACCTATCTGCTACAGGGCGGCCGCCACCCGGCGCACCGACACGCGCTGCTTGTAGTCGGGGTTGAAGTAGGTGAACCTGATGCGCCCGTCGCGGCCGATGACGTACGTAGCCGGCACCGGCAGCACGTCGTCGCTCGCCGCGTTGGCTTGCCGCAAATCAACCCCAAAGCCCTTGTACTTCTGCGCCGTGGCCGGGTCCACGGTGAAGGCCGTGTGGTAGGCCGTCATGATGACAAAGCCTTTATCGGACACGATGGAGAAGCTGGCCTTGGTCTTCTCCATGGTCTTGCCCACGTTCTCCTGCGTTTCGGGCGTCACCACCACCACTTGCGCGCCCTTGGCCGTGAGCAGCTGCAAGGAGTCCTGGAGCTGGCTGAGCTGCTTGTTGCAATACGGGCACCACTGGCCCCGGTAGAAGTACAGCACCACCGGGCCTTTTTTGAGGAGCTTCTTTAACTCAACTTCGCGCCCCTTGGCATCTTTGGCTTTGAACGCCGGAGCCACTGAGCCCACGGGCAAGGGTTCGGCCGTGCGGGGTGCCCCCGGTTGGGCTTTAACAACATCCGGCAGCAGGAAAGCAGAGGCCGCGAAGGCCGCAATGGAAAGCAGACGAGGGTTCATAGTGCAAAGTACCCGTTGCCCGGCAGGTTGCCCATGGGCTCGTAGCATACGGCGGGTAAGAGAAGTGAATAAAAAAATAAAGACCGCGGCAGAAGAGCGAAAGCTGGTCTGGCGGTAAAAAAGCGGGGCCGGCTATAAGCTTATCTGCCGTGAAACCCCGGCCGGGGCTTGCGCGCAACCCACCCCTTACACCTTCTTTCCAGAACAACGCGTGCAAAAAAACTCGTTGTGGGCCCGGCGCCCACCGGCGCCAGGAATGCGCCGCTCACTCCAGCCCTGGCCGGGCCGCTCAGCCGATGAGCTGCCGGGCCAGGGCTTCGAGCGTGGCGGCCTCGTGCGTCGGGCGAGGCGCCAGCGGGTACTGCGCCTGACCGGGCCGGCTGATGAAGGCCGCCTGCAGGCCTGCCCGCAGGGCCCCGGCTACGTCCCAGCCATGGGCGGCCACGAGCAGGGCTTCTTTGGGCTCCACCTTCAGCTGCCGGCAGGTGGTGAGGTAGGTGTCGGGGTGGGGCTTGTAGCGCTTCACGTCTTCCACGCTGCGCAGCTGCTCGAAAAAGTCGGTCAGGCCGGCGTAGGCCATCTGCTTTTTTACCGTGCTGCCGCCCGAGTTGGTGAGCGTCACCATGCGGAATCCTGCCTCTTTCAAGGCCGTCAGGGCGGGCGCCACGTCGGGGTGAGCCGGCAGCTCCGACACCAGCTGCAGCAGCTCTTTCTTACGCGCCGTGGGGCGCACCGGCTGCCCCAGCGCCTGGGCCACCATGTCAAGGGCGCCCTCCCCAATGCTGGCAAAGTCGTGATACTCCTGTGTTACGGTATCCACCAGCGAGTACTGCAGCAAAAACGAGAACCACTGCTTGAAGGCCGACTCCGACTGGAATTCCGCGTTGATGGCTTGCTGGAGCTTGCGCAGGTCCAGCAGGGTTTCATTGACGTCGAAGACGAGCAGCTTGGGGCGGGAGGAGAACAGAGACATGGCGAAAGCGGAAAAAGGAAGAGCTGCGGTGGCCAGGGCCACCGATGCCAGGAAGGTGCGGCGATTAACCATCTTGGCCTGTACGGCCCTGGCTGCAGTCAGTTCGGCGGGCGCCTCCGCTGCTGCCTTTCGCCGATTATCTCTGCCGCACGACAGTATCCGCTTTATTCCATTTCACCGGGGGCAGGATTTCGGCTGACTGCCTCCATCATCGTGCTTTTTGCCTTGTATCCCGCTGTAAATCAAAAAAGGTCAGATTTTATACGCGTCGCGAAGTGGAATGTGAAAATCGTCTGGCGGCTATAGAGACGCAACCGAAGGTCAGCGCAGCTAACATGCTGCGTCTCTACATGATTCGCAAATCTTTTCGCGTCCAGTTTAACCTCTTATCCAGTACCTGAACCGGAAATCTGCTGTGGCAGTCCGCACCACTGCGGCCGCCGTGCGACTGCCCCCGGCAACCTGCTGCCGGGCAGCACCCACGACCGCGGCACCTTCAGCTTCGGGCTTTGTAGCTCCGTAGCCCTTATCCGGCAGCCTTGTTCTGAGCTGCCAGGCTGAGCTGTCAGCTAGCGCGGTTTCTAGGTTGATGTACCCAGTTGGAAGGAGTTGAAATGTGAGAGTTAAAGCCTTGGAATGTTGGTTGTTAACCCTAAGCTTTTAACTCAGCGCCCAGACTTGGAAACTGCGCTAAAGGCTATGTTAAGGGACCGTAAAAAGGCCCAAAACGGCACGCCGGGTTAACTTGCCATTCTATTTTAAGCAGTCTTCATGCGCCTTGTTGTTGCGGCCGTACAGGCGGCCCCCGTGTACCTCGACCTGGCCGCCTCGCTGGCCAAGGCGGAAACCCTTATTGCCCGGGCTGCGGCCCAGGGCGCCCGGCTGGTGGTGTTTCCCGAAACCTGGCTGCCCGGCTACCCGGCCTGGCTCGACTGCTGCCGCGACGTGAATCTGTGGGACTCGCCGGCCGTAAAGCAAGTGTACCGCCGCCTGGTGGAAAACAGCGTGGTGGTGCCCGGCCCCGTGACCGAGGCGCTGGGAGCCGCCGCCCGCGCCCACGGCCTCGTGCTGAACATGAGCGTGCACGAGCGGGTGGGGGAGGGCCGCGGCCGCGGCACGCTCTACAATACCATGCTGACGTTCGACGCCGACGGCACGCTGGCCCACGTGCACCGCAAGCTCATGCCCACCTACACCGAGCGCCTGCTTTGGGGGCAGGGCGATGGCCGCAGCCTGCACGCCGTGCCCACCCAGGCGGGCCGGGTGGGCGGGCTCATCTGCTGGGAGCACTGGATGCCGCCGGCCCGCCAGCGCCTGCACGAATCGGGTGAAGACGTGCACGTGGCGGCCTGGCCGCAGCTCAAGGAAATGAACCTGGTGGCCAGCCGCCACTACGCATTTGAGGGCCGCTGCTTCGTGGTCGCGGCCGGGGCCGTCATGCACGTGCGCGACCTGCCGGCCGAGCTGGAGCCGGCCGGCGAGCTCGCCGGCAGCCCCGACGCGCTGGTACTCCGCGGCGGCAGCGTCATCATCGGCCCCGACGGCGCCATACTGGCGGGCCCGGTGTACGACGAAGAGCTCATCCTGACCGCCGAGCTCGACCTCGACCGCATCACCGAAGAGCAGATGACGCTGGACGTAACCGGTCACTACGCCCGCCCCGACGTCTTTGGGCCCTAAGCCCCTCTGGCGCGGCGCGGCCCGCCACCCCTGTACGTTGCCGCCCCAGCGCCTCCGCTCAGGGCCCGGGTGCAGCGGGCAAATACAGCGCTTCGTTTTTAAAGCGCACCAGCGCCAGCACCACGGCCTGCTCGTAGAGCTGCCGGCGGTCCACGGCATTATCGGTCAGCAGGCCGATAGCGCCGGCGGTCTGCTTGGTATTCGACTGCTTAAACACCAGGTCATCGGCGTGCCCGAGCTCCATGCCCCCGGCCACCAGGTCGGCAACGACCGGCGGCAAAAAGAAGGTGCCGGAGCGGGCTTTCCCCAGCCCGGTGCGGGCGCGCACCACCACCCAGGCAAAGGCCCCGAGCTCGTCGGCATGCGCTTGCACGCCGCCCTCAATGCCAATCCAGAAATCTGCGTCTGGCTGGGCCGTCACCGCGTTATTTACCCGGTTCAGGGCGCCCGTCAGCGTTTCCTCGTCCGTCATGGGCTGGCTGGCCACATCGGAGGCCACCGCCACGGAAACCACCCGGAAGCGCAGGTGCGGAAACATCCGCTGAAAGCCTGCTTGCGCCGCCGCCATCTTCACCGGGTTGGTGGAGGCCACCGCTATAATTCGCTCGTTATGGCTCATAGTTTTTCCAGGGTCTTGCCAGGTGGTACGGAAGGCCTGCCCTGATTGGCCGGCAAAAGAAGGGGTTTTCCGCGCTTATCGCAGCACCCAGGCCGGCCCAAAAGTGGCTCTCCCACGGGTTGGAGCGGGCCTTGCCACTTTCCCTACCTCGCCTACCCGCCCTCCTTCTGCTTTGCATTTCCTGCGCATGGCAAATCAACTGTTCCCGGTGCCCGCCCTGGCTCCTTCAATTATCGTGGTGGGGGCCGGGCTGGCCGGTCTCACGGCGGCGCAGGCGCTGCACCAGGCGGGGCTGCCCGTGCCGCTGCTGGAGGCCCGCGACCGGGTAGGTGGCCGCACCCTCGCCGTGCCGGCGGTGCCCGGCAGCCCCGAGGAAGCGTGGCTGGACCTGGGTGCTGCCCGAGACGGGACACATCATCCCTTCCTGATGCAGCTGTTTCGGAAGCTGGACTGCCGGCCCTTTGAGCAACCCAGCACCGGCGCTATGGCCTACGAAATGGCTGAGGGCATACACCGGCTGCCCAACCGGCTGGCTCGGCCGGGTGCCTGCCGCGAAATCTTCCGCGTGCTCAAGCCCGGTGGTGAGCTGTTCACCGCCGACGTCTTTGCCGACCGCCGCAGAACAGCTCCTGCAAGCCGGCATCGGCGAGGCTGCGTAACACAACACGCTGGATACGGCCGGCATTCTTCTCTCGGCCCGCTGCCGTAAGAGTGGGCGTCACTTATCTTTCTCCTTATGAAAAGCAAAATCATGATGCTCAGCGCCGCGGCGCTGCTCTCCGCCGGTGGGGCCCTGTTCGGCTTCACTGCTCACAGCAAAGTGGCCGACTGCCCGCTGAAAGGCACGCCGGACTGTCCGCTGGTAAAGAACTGCCCGGACAAGGGCACGCCGGCCTGCAAGCTGGCCACGATGCCAAGCTGCTGCGTCAGGCAGTAGACGGCTTGGGAAGACTGGGCCCCGGATGCCGGGCGTTGCAGAACGCCCGCCGTCCGGGGCTTTTTGTGCGGGCAGCGGCACACCACGGCCCCAGGCATGCAGTAGCCCGGTAGCACAGCAGATGTGCGGGCAGTTAGCAGTAGCCAACATATTGGGCCGGATTAGAAGTAGCCGAACGGCACGGGACAGCATAAAGCCAAAAGGCGACAAGCAGAGGTGGCCCACTGACCCGTTATTTATTCAATAAGTTTATTGATTAATTGAATAATCCTCCTACCTTTGGGCTCCTTACAGCCCCCTATGGAAAAGAGAGCCTACAAAGACCAGGTCTACGGCGCGCTGGCCGACCTCACCAAAGCCCTGGCAAACCCCCGCCGGCTGGAAATCGTGGACTTGCTGGCCCAGGGCGAGTTTGCCGTGGAAGACATTGCCCGCGAAACCGGACTTTCGATAGCCAATACCTCCCAGCACTTGCAGGTGCTCAAAGGCGTGCAGCTGGTCAGCGCCACCCGCGACGGCCACTACCTGCGCTACCGCCTGGCCAACCCCGATGTGTACGCCGCCTGGCAGCTGCTGCGCACGTACGGGCTGAACCGCCAGGCCAACATCGCCCGGGTAGTACACGACTTTCGCTCCCAGCGGGAGGTGCTGCAAACCGTGAGCATTGACGAGCTGCTGGGCAAGCTGAACGACGAGGGCGTGGTGCTGCTCGACGTGCGTCCCTCCGACGAGTACGGCCAGGGCCACCTCCCCGGGGCTGTTTCCATGCCCATCGGCGAGCTCCTCGAACGCCTGGAGGAGCTCCCCCGCACCGGCACCATCATCGCCTACTGCCGCGGCCCCTTCTGCGTGTTTGCCGACGAGGCCGTGCAGCTGCTCACCAGCCGCGGGTACCCGGCCCAGCGCCTCGAGGAAGGGTTTCCGGACTGGAAGCACCGCCAGCTGCCCTACGAACTCGCTTAACCACTTCACCATGTTTCAATCCCTGGAAGTTGCCACCCTGCGCGCCTGGCTCGACGCCGGGCAGCCGGTTACCGTGCTCGACGTTCGGCCCCGGGCCGAGCGTGAGGAATGGGCCATCCCTGGCAGCGTGCACGCGGACGCCTACGAGCAGCTCAAAGCCGGCAACCCGGATGCGCTGGCTCACGTGGCGCTGCCTCTGGGCGTGCCCGTAGTCGCCGTATGTGCCGCGGGCCGCATAAGCCAGCGCGCGGCAACCCAGCTACAAGCCCGGGGCCTGGACGCGTACTCGCTGACGGGGGGCATGCAAGGCTGGGGCCTGGCCTGGAATACGGCCCTGGTGCCGGCCTCTCTGCCGGGGGCGTCCCTGCTGCAAATCCGCCGTACCGGCAAAGGCTGCCTCTCGTACCTGGTGGGTTCCGAGGGGGAGGCCCTGGTGGTGGACGCCTCCGTTGACCCCGCGGTATACCAGCAGCTGGCCGCCGAACGGGGCTGGCGCATCCGCTACGTGCTGGACACGCACCTGCACGCCGACCATCTGTCCCGTTCGCGCGCCCTGTCCCAGGCCACCGGCGCCGAGCTGCTGCTGCCGCCGCACCCCGCCACGGCCTTTGCCTACACGCCGGTTGCCGAACACACTCTGCTCGCGCTGGGGGCGCTGCGCCTGCGGGTGCTGGCCACGCCGGGCCACACCCCCGAGAGCGTCACCTACCTGCTCAACGAACAGGTAGCCCTGACCGGGGACACGCTGTTTGCCGATGCCGTCGGCCGGCCCGACCTGAAAGCCAGCTCGCCGGAAGCCACGGGCCGGGCCCGCCAGCTGTACCAGTCGCTGCATCGCCTGCTCGCTCTGCCCGCCGACACCTGGGTACTGCCGGGCCACACCAGCCAACCCGTCGCGTTCGACCAGCTGCCGGTGGCCACGACCATCGGGGCCGTGCGCGCCGCGCTGCCGCTGCTGGCGCTGCCGGAAGCCACGTTTGCCGACACGCTGCTGCGGCGCATTCCGCCCACGCCGCCCAACTACCTGACCATTGCCGGCCTGAACCTGAGCGGTGCAGAACCCGCGCTGCCTGCCGCCGAGCTCGAAGCCGGAGCCAACCGCTGCGCTGTCCACTAACCGTTCCGTCCCATGCCATCCGCTTCGTTGCCGCGCCTGGGCCTGCGCGAAAACTGGCCGCAGTTTGCCCTGCTGGTACTCGTCAATGCCTTTGTGGGCGGCATGGTAGGGCTGGAGCGCACCATTTTGCCCCGGCTGGCCGAGCAGGAGTTCCACCTGGTGGGCCGCTCGGCCATCCTTTCGTTTATCGTCGTGTTTGGCCTGACCAAGGCCGCGGCCAACTTCTACGCCGGCGCCTGGGCAAACCGCGCGGGGCGCAAAAACCTGCTGGTGCTGGGCTGGCTCGCGGGGCTGCCCGTGCCGCTGCTCCTGCTCTGGGCGCCCACCTGGGGCTGGGTTGTGGCCGCCAACGTGCTGCTGGGCCTCAACCAGGGCCTGGCCTGGTCGAGCACGGTGGTGATGAAGATTGACCTGGTAGGGCCCCGGCAGCGCGGCCTGGCCATGGGGATGAACGAGTCGGCCGGCTACCTGGCCGTGGCTGCCACCGCGTTTGCTACGGGCTGGCTGGCCACCGAGTACGGCCTGCGGCCTTACCCGTTTTACCTGGGAGCCGGCCTGGCCGTGGCCGGGCTGCTGAGCAGTCTGCTGGTGCGCGACACCCACGCCCACGTGGCCCTGGATGCGGCCCTTGCCCCGCAGGAGGCCGCAAGCCCGCCCCTCTCATTCTGGGACGTGAGCTGGCGGCATCCCGACCTGGGCTCAGTCACCCAGGCCGGGCTGGTCAACAACCTGAACGACGGCATGGTCTGGGGCCTGCTGCCGCTGCTGCTGGCCAGCCAAGGCTTTTCTCTCACCCAGATTGGGACGGTCGCCGCCGTGTACCCGGCCGTATGGGGGCTGGGCCAGCTGGTGACCGGCCCGCTGGCCGACCGGCTCTGCAAAAAATCATTGCTTTTCTGGGGCATGCTGGTGCAAGGCCTGGTGCTACTGGTTATGCTGCTCACCCACTCATACCCGCTGTTTTTGCTGCTGGCCGGCCTGCTCGGTGCGGGCACAGCCCTCGTGTACCCCACGTTTCTGGCGGCGGTAGCGGAACACTCCCCCGCGCTGCAGCGGGCCCGCAGCATTGGCATTTTCCGCCTGTGGCGCGATGCGGGCTACGCCGTGGGCGCGCTGCTCACCGGCCTGCTGGCCGACTGGCTGGGGCTGGCAGCGGCGCTGGGTGCCATTGGAGGCCTCACGCTGGTCTCAGCAGGCGTCGTTCAGTATCGGATGCGCTGTGCGGCGGCTGCCGGCCCGCTCCGTCCGTTGCGCGCGTCCTTCAGCAATCCACTGCAGCCTGCCTCCTAAGAAGCACAGCCGCCTAAGCAGCAGGGGAGCACCCTGCTGCTTTAAGCTTTGTTTACATAGCCAGCGGGCCTGCCCTTCGCAATTAAGTACTTGTTAGGACCTCGCCTTCTTCTCAAGTAATTTATTCATTGTGTTGTTCGGGCTTTACTCCTTGCTGACTCCTGCGCGCTTCGGTGGTGCTCAGCCTAGCGGCAGGCTGGCCTTCCGGCTATAGCAGGAGCATCCCCGAGCCATTCCAGTATCTTTGCGCTGCGTATGCGCTTTTTCCGACCTGCTGCTTTCCAGCTCACCCCACCCTGACGACCGGCGTAGAATGCCCCGGCCGCCGCTTCCCGCCGGAAGCGTGCGGCTTTTCTTTTGCCCCTTTTCAGCGTGTTTATGTTTTCGGTAATTCCCTACCTGCGTCAGTACCAGGTCAATGTTAAAAACGAAGTTCTGGCCGGCCTGACTACCGCCCTGGCCCTGGTGCCCGAAGTAGTGGCCTTTGCCTTGCTGGCCCATATCAGTCCCTTGGTGGGCATCGGCTCGGCCTTTGTCATTTGCCTTATCACCAGCCTGTTTGGCGGCCGGCCGGGGATGATATCGGGCGCGGCCGGCTCGGTGGCCGTTGTTATCGTGAGTTTGGTGGTGCAGCACGGAGCCGAGTATCTGTTTGCCGCCGTGGCGCTGATGGGCCTGCTGCAGATTGCCGTCGGCCTGCTGCGGCTGGGCAAGTTTATCCGGCTGGTGCCGCAGCCGGTGGTGTATGGCTTCGTAAATGGCCTGGCCCTGATAATTTTCATGGCCCAGCTCGAGCAGTTCAAAGTGCGCGATGCTGCCGGTGGAGAACACTGGCTTTCCGGCGGGCCGCTGCTGCTGATGGCCGGGCTGGTGGCTCTGACCATGGCCATTGTGTACTTCCTGCCGAAGCTAACCAAGGCGGTACCGGCGTCGCTGGTGGCCATTGCAGCCGTGTCGGCGCTCGTCATCGGGGGCGGACTGCACACCAAGTCGGTCGGCGACATTGCCTCCATCGCCGGCGGGCTGCCCGTGTTTCACATGCCGCAGGTGCCGCTGAGCTGGGCCACGCTCACGCTCGTGCTGCCCTACGCCGTGATTATGGCCTTGGTGGGCCTCACCGAAAGCCTGCTCACGCTCACGGTGGTGGACGAGATGACGGAAACCCGCGGCCGGGGCAACCAGGACTGCGTGGCCCAGGGCCTGGCCAATATGGCCTCGGGCCTGACCGGCGGCATGGGCGGCTGCGCCATGATTGGCCAGACGATGGTCAACCTCGAATCCAGGGGGCGCGGTCGGCTGTCGGGCGTGGTGGCGGCCGTGGCGCTGGCGCTGTTCGTGGTGGCGGGTGCGCCCATCATTGAGCGCCTGCCACTGGCCGCGCTGGTGGGGGTGATGTTCATGGTGGTCATCGCCACGTTTGAGTGGGCCAGCCTGCGCATTCTGCGCCGCATGCCGCTCACCGACGTGCTGGTGATGCTGCTCGTGACGCTGGTGACGGCCGTCTCCCAAAACCTGGCGCTGGCCGTGCTGCTGGGCGTCATTGTGTCGGCGCTGGCCTTTGCCTGGGAAAACGCCAAGCGCATCCGTGCCCGCAAATACACCGACGAGTCCGGTGTAAAGCACTACGAAATCTACGGCCCGCTCTTCTTCGGCTCGGTTCAGGCCTTCGGCGAAAAGTTCGACGTGGCGGGCGACCCGGCCGAAGTGGTTATCGACTTTAAAGACAGCCGTGTGGCCGACATGTCGGCCATCGAAGCGCTGAGCAAGCTCACCGAGCGCTACCACCGTGCCGGTAAAACGCTGCACCTGCGCCACCTCAGCCCCGACTGCCGTAAGCTGCTGGGCAAGGCCAGCTCCATTATTGAGGTCAACATTTTGGAGGACCCGCTCTACACCGTAGCTGGGGCAGGTGTCACGTACTAGAAGTTGTTAACAATAGGGGGGATGGAGTATGTGTTGACGGGCCGGGAAGGCATGAAAGGCGGGCGTGGGCAAGACAAATGCCGCTTTGTGGAGGCCGTGCTCTGGCTCACGCGCAACGGCTGCCGCTGGCTGGCCTCGCCCGCCGTATGGGGCAACCGGCACACGACGTACATGCGCTTCCAGGGCTGGACGGCCCCGGGTGTGTGGGCCCGGGTGCTGGCGGCCGTGCAACAGGACGACGCCTTGCACACGCTGCTGGTCGATTCGACCACCGTACGGGCCCACCAGCACGCCAGCGGAGCGCGCAAAAAAACAGGCCGCAAGCCCTCGGACGCGGCGGGTTGAGTTGCAAGCTGCACGTAGTGGCCGATGCGCACGGCCGGCTCGTGCGCGGCCGCCAGACAGCCGGCCGGCGCCACTACGCCCCGCAAGCCCTGCCGCTGCTCGCAGGTCTGCCCCCGGCCTTATTCGTGGCCGACCCCATTCATAAATCCCGATTGGCCTGAACGCAAAAAAGCCTCAAAAACTGCATCTGTTGCCAGATTTACAGCTTTTGAGGCTTGATTTTGGTAGTGCGAATTGCACTATTTAGTACCCGGAGCCGGGGTAGCGTCCAGCCTCACTATTGAGACGCTAACCACTTGATTGTCTACGAGTACGCTGTGATTAAGTTTGAGTCAATTTCGAACAGGTGGCGTAGCAGGGCACATAACCTCACGAACTGCCATTTACAGGCCTTGCAGGGGCTTTTACGTCAGCCGCAGCTGCTCGCCCTGCCGGATGGTAATTCGCTCCATCATTTCCAGCAGCCGGCCCCGCATATCCGTGGAGTCCCGCGCCATGATTTCCAGCAGGCCCGCCACGCGCTCGAAGGCTTCGTCCTTGTTGGCCGGTACCCGCGTGGTCAGTATGCCGCGTACCTCCCAGATTTCCCAGATGGTTTCCCGGGGAATGACGTGGGGCGAGAAGTAGGAGTTGTCCGACAGCAGCTCCACTTCCTCGTCGCTGTTCTGAATCGGCCGCGGAATGCGCTTCACTATCATGCTGTCGTCCGTTACCACCACGTATACGTGGCGGGGCTTTACCATGCGCCAGTCTGCCACGCACCGCGCAATCACCACGTCGCTGGTCCACAGCGTGGGCTCCATGCTTGATCCTTCCACTTCAAACGCCCGGTGCAATTTGCCCGAGAACTGCGGCAGCGTCAGCAACTCCAGGTCCATTTCTTTCAACACCTGCGGCCTTTCCCGCGAGAGCTGGTAGCCAGCTTGGGCTGGCGTCGGCACCAGCATAATGCCTTCGTCGCCCGCCATGTTCAGCGTAACCACGGCGGGTGAATGCATGCCTCCAGAGTGGACATGCGCGCGCTCCTCGGTCGTTTTCTTTGCCGACTTTGGCTGCTCCGCCGCTTTGGCCGGGGTCAGCATTTCCCCTTTGCCTAGTAGCAACCAGCCCGGGTTCACCTCGGGGTAGGTTTGCAGTACTTCCACCAGCGTGTCGAAGCCAGGCTTGAATTTGTGGCCAATAAAGTTGTATAGCTTGGTGGGGCGGCCATGTCCAAGCTTCTTTGCAGCACCGTAAATGGAGTCGCCATAGTGCTCAATTATAGCTGCTAGCCGGTCACCAACTTGCTTTTCTTGTTCCATTTTGTTTTGCGGTGCTGTAAAAACTAATTTGTCAGTTCAAATTTGTTATTGTAAACTTGCCCTGGTTCGGAATCAAAGTTAAACAATTAGCAAACAAAATGGAACACATTGCAAAGAAAATTTCAGAACAGCGCCACATTTTTGGTAAGCGCAGCAACTACACGGCCCGCATTATCGCTAATTTAGAGGCTAAGGGCAAGTCGTTTACGCGCCAACAAGTCTACAACGTCGTCTCCGGGCGATACTTTAACATGGACGTGGCCGAGGCCTTCTTTGAAGAGCTGGAAGCCGAAGTAAAGCGCCGCGCCGACCTTGAAACCCTCGCTAACCGCCAGTCTGGGATTGCCCTGGGCGCCCAAGCCGCCTAGCCATGCAAGTCGCCCTGCTAGTGCCCGAACAGGAGTGGCGGCAGCTGCTGGCCGACGTGCAGCGCCTCAAGGCCATGGAGGCTGCCCTGCCAGCCACCCCACCAACTCCACCACCCGTGCCCGACCGCATCCTAACCGTGCGCGAGGCCGCCCACTACATGCGCCTGAAGCCGGAAGGCGTCCGCAACGCCCGCCGCGCCGGCCGCCTATTCGGCCTCCGGCTCAACGAGAAGGAGTGGGGCTTCCGCTTATCGGAGCTCGACCGCTACCTGTCCCGCTACAACCGCCGGCCCCTCGACGGCCCATTACCCCCCGCGCCTTCCCCGCTCCAGGTGGCCGCCTAAACTTCCTCTCAGCATGTCATCACTACTTCCCGTCGTCGGCCCCGCCAGTGGCCACGACCAGGAGGCTGCTGCCTCCATCATCACCATCCAGAAAGTTAAAGTCAAAGACCTGCAGCTCACCTGCGAATTCACCGAGCAGCGCACCCCGGATGCCCCGCCCCGGGCTTTCGCCCTCACCTGCGCCGAGCAAATCCACCCCGACCTCTCACATGCCCTCAGCCGCCTGGTGCCCCACCTCTGCCTGCTCACCGAGCAGCTAGCCGAAACACCCGACTTCTGGCCCGATGAAGCGGAAGAGCTGCCAGCGCTGTTTGAGCCCTTCACCGTCACCGGCTTCTCCATGGGCAAGCACCAGGGCGGCGTCACCCTCATCGGCCAGCGCGAGCTCACCGGCGGCCGGGTACTCAACCTGACGGCGCCCTACCAATCCTTCGATGACGAGCGGGCCAGTTACCCCTACACCGGCCTGCTGGAAGCCACCCTGGCCACAGCCCTGGCCGAGGTAGAAGCCGCCCTGCGCGGCAAATGCACCGAGTATCGCCAGCTCGATTTGTTTGAGCAGCCCACAGCTGCGAACATCCACGTAGTGCCCACGCCCCCGCAGGCATGAAACTCCCGGCTATCCAATTCTACCCCGGCGACTGGCACAAGGACCAGGGCGTCCAGGCCCTCGACCTCCAGCAGCGTGGGGCCTGGTTCGAGCTGCTGTTGATGATGCACGACAGCGAAGAGCGCGGCGTGCTGCTCATCAACGGCAGCCCCATGCCCGAGGCCGTCATTGCCCGCCGCCTGGGTTTGGATAACCAAACGGCCAACCAAATATTAACCACCCTGCTAACCTACGGCGTGGCCAGCCGCCGCGAATCCGACGGCGCGCTTTACTGCCGCCGCATGGTGAAAGATGAAAAACTGCGTCAGGTACGTACTGAAGCGGGCAAAAAGGGCGGAAATCCTCGTTTGCTTAACCAAACCGCCTACCAAACGGCAACCACCGGGGATAAGCAAATTCCAACCCCTTCAATTTCATCTTCAATTACAACTTCAATTAAAGAGAGAGAGGTGGCTGACGCCACCGCGCACGTTCTCCTCATTGAAAAAAATGTAAAGGAAGAGCCCGCTAAAAAGCCGGCCAGCGACCAGAAGAAAGGGCCGCCTGCGCCGCCCACCCTCGCCGAGGTCCAGGCTTACGCCGCTGCGCAGCACCCCAACAGCGGTGACGCCCAAACCGAAGCCGCCGCCTTCTACGACCACTACGAAAGCAACGGCTGGCGCGTCAGTGGCAAAACGCCCATGGTCAACTGGCAGGCCGCTTTTCGCGGCTGGATGCGCCGCCGCGCCATCTTCCAGGGCACCCAGGTGGACCCCTCCAGGGCAACCGCCACGCCGGGCCGAGCCCGCACCGCTCCCAAACCCGCTGACCCCAGCCGCTGGAGCTAACGCCCCTATTCTATGTCCACTAACCTTTCCCGCCCTGCCTCGCCCGCCATGCACCAGCCGCCCCAGGCTCCTGACCTGGAAGCTGCGGTGCTCGGGGCCGCCCTGCTCGAAGCTGACGCCCAGCGCCGGCTGCTGGACACGCTGTCCGACGAGCAGGTGTTCTACCGCTACCCCCACCAACAGGTCTACGCCGCCATCCGCGACCTCGTCGCCGACGGCCAGCACGCCGACCAGCTCACCGTCGTGCAGCAGCTGGCCCGGCGCGGCACCCTGCAGCGCACCGGCGGCGCCCACTTCGTGGCCAGCCTCACGCTGCGCATCAACTCGGCGGCCCACTTCGACACCCATTGCCGGGTGCTGCAGGAGTACCACGCCCGCCGCGTGCTCATCCGTGCCGGCAGCGAGCTGGTCGCCCGCGGCTACGACGAAGGCCGCGACCCGCTGCAGCTACTCGCCGATGCCCAGCAGCACCTCACCACCTTGCACCGGGCCCTCGAAACCCGCCCCGGCCAGACGGCCGCCGCCGCTTTCGTCGCCACCTTCGACCGCCTGGCCCAGGCTGTCCAGCAGCACGGCCTCACCGGTATCCCCACCGGCCTCACCCAGCTCGACGGCCTCACCGGCGGCTGGCAGCCCGGAGACTTGGTGCTGCTGGCGGCCCGGCCCGCCATGGGCAAAACCGCCGCTCTGCTGCACTTTGCCCGCACCGCCGCCCTCGACCATGCCCACCACACGGCCGTCTTCAGCCTCGAAATGCCCACGCTGCAGCTCATGCAGCGCCTGGTGGCCAGCGAGGTGCCGGGCTACTCCAACGCCGACCTGCGCCGGGGCAACCTGCCCGGGGGCCTCGACCAGGTGGCGTACGTGCAAGCCCAGGCCCAGCGCCTGCGCACCCACGGCCACCGCCTGCACCTCGACGACACGCCCGGCCTGAGCATCCATCAGCTGCGCGCCAAGTGCGCCCGCCTGCACGCCCAGCACCCCCTGGGCCTGGTTCTGGTCGACTACATCCAGCTCATGCGCGGCGACCAAAAGGGTAACCGCGAGCAGGAAATTGCCAGCATCAGCCGCGGCCTCAAGGAGCTGGCCAAGGAGCTCAACGCGCCTGTCATTGCCCTCAGCCAGCTCAGCCGCGACGTGGAGAAAAGGGGAGGGGACAAGCGCCCGCTGCTATCGGACCTGCGCGAGTCCGGTAGCCTGGAGCAGGACGCCGACTGCATTGTCTTCATGTGGCGCGGTGAATACTATGACATCACCGAGTACGACGACGGCGCCCCCACGAAGGATACCGTTCTTTTTGATGTAGCCAAGCACCGTAATGGAGCTAACGACGAAATAATAGCTGATTGCAACCTTCGAAACGGGGTTTTTAGGGATTATCAGTCATAAAATCAGTTGATTAATGGGGTAATGAAGCCAGCAGCTACAGTATCACACCATTTTTGCCTATTTAATCAACCCTTTCGCTTGGATATTGTAGGCTCAGTAGGTTAGTTTAGCTGCACCACAACATACAGGTTTCAACCATGGGCATGGTAAAATTTGACTTCGTGCAGTATGCAAGCAAAATGAATTGCGATGAGCAGCAGTTGTATAGCTGGATTTGCCGTGGTAAGCTCCCCGCAATTTCACGAAAGAAACCTGTCTTACTTCCAGAAAAAACCTATCAGATGCTTATAGGTCACATCGAGGATGGTTTAACTTGTGGTTTTAACGATAAAATTTTGCCAACCATCAAGCCATTGAAGCAGGATTGCTACAATGCGCAAACTAAGCTTGACCTGCACAGCCAAAAGGTAAGCCAAGCTGAAGCAGTACTTGCTCAATACCAGGCTACTCTCACTCAGGGGCATAATTTGCCACGTTCAATTGCTTCTGTCGAAAAAAAAATTAGAGAAATAAAACAGACATACACTGTTAAAAAGATGCTTGGGTTTCTGAGTGTAAATTCCAGCTATAAAGAACTTATTAATGAGAAGTCTCAACTAGAGCAAACTCTAAAAGCTTTCACTCCCCAGAAAATAGAGGCACAAATAAAAATCGCTGAAACCCGTTTGGCGCAACTGCGCGACTTCGAAAGGGACTTAATTAAACAAGTTCAAAGTATTAAAAGCCGTATTACTGCCACTGTAAGTGCCGCTAAGCCACCTGTTCGTTTTCAAGCCTCAAATCTCAAACCTGCTTTTTCATCTGCCCTAGCTTCTGTAGCTGCAACCATGTCAGCCGAGCCATCAGCGTCGCCAACCGTAGCAGTTCCTCGGGTTCCTATTCTTCCCTTATCTGGTTACGCGCCCAAAACCATCAACTCCAAAACAAGCAAATCAGCAGAAACAGCACTGAAAAATTCATCGGTTAAGCAAACTATTCGAGTTGCATGGGATGATGTGACTTTTGGGGATGGTAGCATCAGAGTTAGGCATAAAACCGGCTTTTCTAACACCTTCTCATTAGTAGAATCAAGAGGTTTTTTGAATCTAATCAAAACGCACTACAAATTCAGAAATGCTCCTTTGCTCACGATAACCATGATGAATAATAACATCATTGAAGTTGTTAATAAAGATGCTGTTCTGTATTACATAAAGTTTCTTTCTGACACAGGGAGCCTACTTGATTTGGGGAATGCCCGCCAAAGTCGAGGTATTAGTCGATTTAGGTTATACAATAAAGAGTACTATAGAAGATGTTTGCCTGACTTATTCAAAAGCAGTAGCTTAAAATTCTTATGTGAAATTTCAGATGCAGAAGGGTACATAATACCAGTTCCCGAGGTGGTTGTAACCACAAATGGCACTAAGTCAGTGGACGACTCTTTTATGTTTACTTTGAGAAGCAGAGCTGGATTTTATATTGCCTGGGAAAGTACTGAGGATTCTAAGGCAACTTATCTATTCCAATGTTCTTCTTCTAACTTGTTGAGGACACAACAACTGCTTTACGACTATTTAGTCGGCCCTACAGTTAATAAGAGACAAACTCTTATTAACTCAGATTCCATCCCACGGCAGCTGGGACTTCCCAGAAGAATATTCCACAGTGATGTTCTTAATTGGAAATGCAACTTAAAGGCATATTGCTCAATTTGACTGGTTCAGATTCCTTGAGATGCTTAATATGAGTTAAGGCTCGTAGGAATGACTATTCTAGTTCTATACACGGTACTACCCTTATTCAATTAATCTCCAAATTTTTAAGCACTTTAATTGCTCTCGGCAGCCTTAATGTAGTTTGCTACATTATACGGCAAATTCCATCCTACTGGAAATTCTTTTGGCACTAATAATATGGTAGCGCGCCGGGCCCTGCTGGTTGCTACATTAAAGTGAGGTTCCTGAACTTGGTTTGCTCGACTATCATTCACAAGCGCATAGATAACCACGTCAGTCGTTAACCCCTGTACCCGTGCAACGGTATCGACAAGTACGTTTTCCCGGGCTCCCACTGCATTCAATAAGGTTCGTTGTAAGCTAGAAACAGTCTTTCTATAGGTTCCCAAAACTGCTATATCCAACTGGGGTTCTCCTTTCAGCAGTTCGCAGACAAGGCTGCTTACAAGTTCCATTAACTCCAAAGGGTCTCTCTGGCCAAGTGGCATCGCTATTTTATGCATATAAGGACCACCGAGCAATGGAAATAATGAAGCCACTGACGGTGGTAAGCGCAATGCATCGGGTACTGCGGCACGTGAGCGTAGTCGGCCCTGATAAAAAGCATTGGTGCAGTTTACTGCGCGTGGCGGAAGTCGGAACGAGTCGGTAAGGAGAAGCCCAATCGCCTTATGCCAGTGTTCGCATGCCGTGCGTAATCCGTCGCGTGCCGCATCAAGCCGTTGTTGGTCTGGGGTAGGTACATCTACTTCCATTATAGGTGGAAGCTGTTGAGGGTCACCTACCAAAAGCATTTGTTCGCCGAGTGCCTGTGCAGCTGCTATGGTAGCTAAAAAGGCTTGGCTGGCTTCTTCTACTACCACAGTATCAAACAAAGGTACGACGGCGTCCATGGCCCGCCTGCTCATGCGGTAAAAAGTAAGCAAAAGCAGAGTGCCAGGCTTTGGTTCGTAATCCTGTCCTTCGCGCAAGCCCGGGGCAGCTCGCTTTTCATCCTCACTCAAACCAGCTTTGTACACTCGTCCGTCAGCCAGTGCTACAGCTAGTCCTGGCTTGGTCAGTAGCTCCAGCAAGGCTTTATTAGTAAGCGCCGTAGCAACTACGCATTTTCCTTGCGCTAGAAAGTCCCCACACAGCTGGGCTGTAAGATGGCTTTTACCTGTGCCTGGAGGACCCTGAATGATAGCCGCATTCCTTATGGCCAGTTCACTTTGAACCCGGAGTGTTTGATTCTGGTCAGCTGGAAGGTCCTCCGGATTCCACCCCGGCGTACCCAGAGGCAAATCCAGCAGTGCTGCCACTTCAGGCCTGTGCCCCGGCCCTTCGCCAGCTACAAGCCGGGCTAGGTTGGCCAGGTATTCCAAAGGGGGCTCCTGCGGTCCGAAGCATACAATTTTCTCGGGTTTTAGCGGGTCAATAAATTCACCGCTCGCACCTGCAAAGCCAACATGAAAGCCCTTGGTTTCCGGTTTGGCCTGCCAGAACCGGGGCATCAATTCCGCTCCGTGCAGGCTGGACCCACGAAGTTCTTGATAAGGTGCATTGCCCCACTTGGTCGGGTTGGTTAGTTCTGCACGTGGCACGAACGCAAACAATGGCTCACCGCGTCTCGGCAAATCACGTGTAGCTGGGAACCAGAATAGGACGTTTCCTCGCGCCTTATCGAAGCCTACATATTTTCCCAAAAGCAACGTGCCATTTTCCCGTAGCGTGGTCGCACTCGTTTGCAGAGTGCTGGCGAAGCTTAGTTTCTGTGCGTTGTATTCCCGACGCAACAGCATGGCATGGTGTTCCCGTGAAATAGAAATAGTCGACATAGTTAGGAAAGGTCAATGTCCTGGTCATCCACGGGCAAAGGGCCAGCTGACGTATGATTTCCCGTCAGTTCAAAATCAAAATCCAGATTGCTAGGCGAATCAAAAATGAATTTGAAGGAACCAGAGAACAGGTGCGCTTCGGCTAATTGGGTTAAACTTGCCACTGAGCCTTTGGGGTCAGTATTTTCTAGACGCACAATCACGTTTGGGTTGCGCCGATGCACGGCATCCAAGCTGCTTATCATTTCCATTGAATCAGCTGCAGACTGGCCCTGTCGAGGTTTATAGAGCAATAAAAAGCTGTTTTCTCCTGCTAATGTCAACCACTCATTCGGATTCAAATAGAGAATACCGCCTCTATAACTCTTCACAATTACCCGCCACTTGTTACCCTCCTGTATTTTGGTGACTGGCTCAAATGTGGAGTAACCGTCGTGGTCGTCATCGCCGACACTATATCCATGGTCGCGCAGCCAAAAGACTGCCGCTTCGCGAGCCTCTTTTTGGTAGTTCTTACGCTTCTCTGCCGATACTCCTGGGTTATAAAGCGCGTGGGCGCCACCATCTCCCTTTCCGCTTGCTGGAGCATCTTCATGGTCGTGCTCGGTTTCATTAGATGTAGATACTGGCTTGGCCGCCGGCGTCTTTGGTTTTGATTCAGTAGGCGTTGGCGCTTTTGGCTGATTGCTGGCTCGAGGTGCAGACAGCCAATCTGGAATTTCCCATCCTGCATCTAGCAAGCACTCGCGAACTTCCGCTATATCACGGGCACGCATCACGTCCACTATTATTTGTGCTGGTGCGTTTGCAGTAAGCTTTTGCTCCAAAAACCTGCCCAATGCTGGTAGGTGCCGCCACCCTGTAAACAGAGACCCGCTAAAGTAGAAAATGCCCTGTGCACTGTCGACCTGGCAACGGTCTTCCACAGGTACAACAAACCCTGGAATGCGTGAACATTCCAGTTGGACAGCTGGCACTTCAATAAATTGTAGCCCCATTAATTCCTGTTCTAGCTTTGCCAAGGCCTCTGGCTCGTCATAGCCGTACTGTCGATACGTTAACAGCCGCAGTAGATGGTTGTCAGTTGCTCGCTGACGCAGTATTGCAGTGTGCGAGCGTCCGCCTCCAGGAGGTGGAACGGGCTTGAAGTCCGCCGCTTGAATTATGCTGACCTTTAGTGCAAGGCAAAAATTTCTTAACTCTGTAAACAGCCCCTTGGTGCGCCTCATCAATTGAGGCCGATTCTCGGCGTAGCATTGCCTTGCTACGTCCGCAGCAAGCCAGTGTAGGTCATTGAGCGGCTGCCAACTGCCATCGGCTGCCGGCCAGCGCAGCTTGGGTCGCCAGGCTGCTAAATCATTGCCTTTGTACTCATCTTTAAAGTGAGCTAATAAGGGGGAAGCAAGTTTTTCAAATTCCGGGTTAGGGCCTTTAATTAGCCTGGTTGAATGCAGTCTTTCGCTTTTCTCAGCAAAAGCCTCTAGATGCTCGTTTACATTTAGTTCTGTCTGTAAGCCTAGGTAGCGCTCCAATTCGGGGCTGCCCCACTTGTGCATCGATACCCACGCACTTTTTGGTGCTGCTTCTTTTAAGCTATTGCTCAGGTAACGGTCTCCGATTTGAGGCGACTTATCAGTTTGGGGACATAAACAAAATCTTGGTGGCCCCGCCCATGGTGTCATATTAGCTATAGATTTACCTGCCAATTTGTATGTGCATTTGGGGAAAATATCGGGCTTGTTTGGCCATTCTGCAGCCAGAGTTGTAGCCAGACTTGCAGCTATTTTATCTGTTTTAACAAGCTCGAGATTGTTTATTACAAGCAAGTTACTAAATTCCACTGCTTGATTACCTACCCCTGGGGTACTCGAGTTAACATACTCCCAATACCGTTGCATAACCGGTGGTAAATTAAGCTTAGTAATACTTAGTTGTGCGTACCAAACGGGCTCGAACTGCTCACGTACGCCTAGCCAATCGGTCAGTAGTTGCCTCACACCAGGACCATCAGCGGCTCCCACCAAGTAAGCCGCATCTAGGACTCCCTTTTCCGTGCCTTCTGATAGCTGCTCAATATCTAGCTTGGGCAGGTATTCGGTGCCTAGGTAACACCGTCCTGCTAATTGCGTTTGCCCGTTTTTTAGATACAGAGGCAAACTACTGAGAAGTGACTTTAGGCCTCCGGCCAGTTTGTTGGCCCTTACTAGCGCCGCTAATTCTCGTACTACTCGAACAGATTCTGCTTGATTAGTAGCTGCCCCAACACCCACTACATGCGCCAGCGCTAATACTGTTAAAGTATCCGCTGAAACGACGGTCTTGCCAGTGGCTATTGCCAAAAATTGGCGCACTAATGAAGGCTCCACCTTCGCCGTGGTAGGGTAGTCAGTTGCCAACTGGGCCGGTAACCCCTGGGGCAATAGCCGCCCGGTTATTTCTGACCCAGAGGGATATGTGTCGCAAACAACGCATTCAGTAAGGGGCAGTCGGGTCTTACCCAGTGTGCGCAGCCGCAGCATCCCTAGTTTCGGCCATTCGGCATCCAACACGCCGGGCTTCGTTTCCGAGAACAGCCTTGCCGCAAACCGAAACAGTGCATCGTGCCCGCCCTCGCTTAATTTACCAGCGGCCAATAACGGAAGCAAATGTTGCTGAAATAATTCCGTCTTCAGAGGACGTTTGGCTCCCAGCGCCCCCCAAAATTTACCCCACTCCGACGCCTCACTAACCTCACCGTAGTTCTCGGTTATAAAGGAGAATTGCCCGCCTATTTCGGCCGCCAGCGTTTCAAATAGGTAGCTCGGCTGGTAATGGTCGGCCACGTAAAGCTGTGACACTGGCTGCCAAGTTCCATTCTTACTCCGTACCAGCAATTTGCCCAATACCTTCCGGTCACCCACCTTATCTAGTTCTTTTTCAACGTATAGCCTAAATAGGTAGTTAGTATAGGCCGCCGCTTCTTCTTGGGTGACACGCCCATTCGCCAGGTGGTTGCCAAGCCGCGACAGTGCTGATTCCCGTGTCAATGGCACTAGTTTCGCAAATACCTGCTCAAACCAGGCCCGCAAGTTCTCATCCGCACGCAGCGCCGCTTGTAGCGCGGGATGTAGATAGCGCAACTGGTCCTTGAGTGGATAATCGGCGTCCGGCTCCTCATCCACTACTCCGTAGCAAGCGTCTGTATTGGGGGCCAGCGCATGCCCGTATTGGTCTAGCAGCCAGGGATTAGTTTTCAAGGCCGCCACTAAGTCTGATGGTTGCGCCGCATAAATGTAGCGCAGTAAGTCTACCACTCGCTCTGGCGAGTAAACCGCAGTTGTGGATTGCAGGCCTAACAGTGCCAGCACATCCGCTTGCTTGATACTTTCCAGCTTCAGCAGCCTGCGCTGTGGTTCAGTAAGCACAGCCGCCACTGTTGGGTCTACCAGCTTTAGGTTTCTGACCAGATGCGCCTGGTACAGCTCTGGCAACACCCCGGCCAGACCTGCCTCGTCAAGTACGGCCTCGGCTGGTAGCACCAACTCTTTGTCCGCTGTTAAAACAAATCTGGTATCTGTGATTGCCCGCTGAAGACCTTCGTTAAAAGCAGTCTGATTTGCGTTGATTTTACCCTGATAATAAACTGGCAACAACTTATACACAGCACCTGCCCAATTCGGCTGGTCGGCCAGCATACTCGCCAACCATTGCGGCCAAATAGCGCCCATTGCATCAAATAGGTGGTTGTTCCACTCCTTCTCCGGCAATACTTTCTCCCGACTTGGGTCAGTTAGAAAGTCTGCGTTTACAAGCGCTAGTAGCTGGTAATGATTGTCAGTAGTAGGCAGGTAGCAATACAGAATACTTTCGCTGCTAGCAACCATTTCTGGGCCGGCTTCAGTTAATGGTGTTGCCAGTGTTAGTTTCAATCGTGTTGCCCGCTTCAGCGAGTCAGGCATTAATTCGTCTTGCTCAGCTGCTTGGCGCTGTGCCTCGGTTATATTGACCCAAAAATCTTGACGCCTGTAAAGCAGCTTACGCTCGTTGTTCCACAATTCAACTACACAGCTAGCTGCATCTTGGCGGCGAAGTACCAGAGGGGAAGCCAGTCCAGTTCCGCTGAGCCGTACCGAACGCACGGCCCGCAGGAAAAGGAGAAAAACCGGCGTCGCAAACGTAGTGGGCAACAAGGCCGCGTAGCGTTGAATTTGTTCGTGGCCAACCTCTAATGCAATGGCAACAGAGCTGGCTACTGACTGGAAATACTGGTCGTGCGCCAGCAGCTCCGGTGGAAATTGCGCCAGCTCTGTCCAGCGTGGCCATACCATCCACGGCACCCCGGTAGGGCTTTCGCCCGGTTCGGGCGCAAATCGGAAAGAGTAACCACCAGAATGCAAGTATACTGCATGGCTGGTGGCAAATACCGACTTAAAGCCAATGCCCTTGTAGCCGGTCATATTCTCCTCGTCCTCCTTCGTTCCATCGGCTGCATCCGAAATGCCCTGCATATCGGCTTGCGAAAAAGGCTGCCCGTTATGCAGGAATAGCAAGTAGTTCGGCAACAGCTCGAACGAAACGCTTGGCTGATGACCCGTCTTATTGGGCTTGTCATCAGCATTTTGCAAAAGCTCCCAAAACATACGGTCAGCAGCGGTAGCTAAGCGGGCCGTGATTTTGGCTAACATCCGCGTCATTGCTCCTGCTGCCCAAGTCCCCATATCCGTTCGTTCAGCCAAAGCAGCCTGCACTTCCAGTCTGCGTTGTGCTCGCTCGCTTGGCAAAACCAACTGCCGCTCTCGCTGCCTAATGAGAGGAGTTAGCGCTTTAGCTTGCTGCAATGCCTGCTGCAAAGTCGCATTTAACTCAACTACTGTAGCCGCCTCCAACGCAAAGGGTTTACTTAATCGCTCTCGTAGCTGCCGACCTGCCAACCGTAACGACAACCTGTAATACTGGCCGGGTGTAAGTGGCACGGTAGAATTCCCTTGGAGTTTAGCCGAAACTAATCCTGCTCCTCGCGGCAAATCTAGTTGCTGTCCGTGTGCATTGCGAAAATCCCCAAAAAAACTGCCTTTTTCAGTGATTTTCCATTCCGCATACACGTCACCTAGTGGCACTCCCCAATGCGCAATTAGCATAGCCTGTATCTCTTGGTCGGACAAAGCCAATAGCTCTCGCAATACATTTTCTGCCAGTAGCGGGCGTTTAGAGACAACACCAGAATCAGATGGTTTCATGGCTGACTAAGAATAATTGGTAATTATTTAATTTTCGCACCACTGCTTCGTAATCACACCACGGCCCAGGTAGTCTCCTTTCAAGTTGCATGGACGAATATGAATTGGGCTGAAGCGAGAAAGTAGGTTATTCCAAGTGCGCGTCAAGCTTGAGCCGTTGGCTGTTGTCCTTAAGCACACGTGCAGTATTGCTATCAAAACCAGCTTCTGACTCAGCTCGAATGTCCAAGCTCAAGCGCACCTTTACGCCCACACGGCCCGTTAGCTCACGCACTATTTCTTCCAAAATCTCACTGAATTGGGCCTTGGCACCCGCTGGGTCTAACATTACACTTGCCGAGTATGTATGCGGCTGATTTAGCTGCTTCCCACCATTACTGGCAGCACCACCGGATGTCGGTTCCGAAGTAGGGCTGCCGTGCCCGGTGCCCCAACTGGTTGACTGGGCCCCGCCTGTAGCGGCCTGACTAGTACCAGTAGTTCCAGCATTTGTAGGCTCTTGTGCATTAGCTTGGGCTTTGTCAAGATAAGCCTTCATTACTAGCGGGTCCACTAGCAGAGTGCTGCCACCGAAACTTCGTTGTTGGCCAAGAGATGCTTCCGTAAACTCATGCGCAGCTGGTTGCGCCTTGGCCATACCAAATGCCGCGGTGGTACCCGAGCCTTGCCGTACTGCTTCCTCCAGCACTTGCCGGCTGGCAAGGCGAGGGAGGTAGAGGTAATTGCAAAAAGCTTCCCACACCTCATCTACACTTACTGCCGGCTTATCCTCTCTCCAAAACACATTGCGTAGCTCTTGGTGCAGAAATTTGGCTGACCACTCCGGAATTGCCCATTCTTCAGCCGACAGCCGCTGCTCAATTTCCTTAGCAAGCGTACCCAAGGTGCTACGATTAAGAGCCTTTTCCGTACCCACCCACTGTACCGGTGAGGTAGTATCAATGGCTTCAGGCACCAGTAGCCATCTAAAAACATCACGTGCACCACTGAGCAGCTTTTGTTCGGCATCCTTTCGGAATCCAGCTAATTGCTTTTCTTGCAGCACATCGCTATTTAAGCGTCCCGATTGAACATCGGAAATAATTCCCCGCCAAGCCAGCACGGTACCAGCTTGCTCGCGCAAGCGGCCCGCGTCGGCAGCATCAGCAGCTAGGAAAAATAGCCGGTTGCGTCGCTGGCGTGGGGTGGTGCCCCGATTTTCCAACAAATGTCTAGCAGCCTCGTGGGCACGACCAGGTTCGCTACGCTGAAAGGGATTGTTAATGTCAAGCACCACCAACCGTAGGTTTTGGTCGTCTGGTATTTCAGCGCCATCCGGTTTGGGGAATACATGAGAGCGAAACATCCGGCCCTCCCGGAGCAGGCTTTCTAACGTTTTCTGTATTTCTTCCTCTACCTCATGCGGGTCCAGCCGCTTGCGGCGGTCTTCCATTTCCCGGCGCATGTTAGGCCGTACATCGTACCAATAGCGACTGCCTTCGTGAGTCAGATAATGCAGCCGGTCAGTGAGGGCTTGCAGCGCATCAGCGTAAACGGCCGGGGCATGGCCAGGTCGCGCCGCTCCCAGCAGCACCCGACTCAGGCCTAGGCCTCGGCCAGTTCTAGCCACCCCAGCGTTAGGAGCACTGCCTAGAAATACTGTGCGTGCCACCCGAGTAGCTGCCCGTACCGCTCCAAAGCGTTGGTCCTTGTCATCTAAGCCAACTGGCTCGGCCAGTCGGTCATCCACGTCGCGCACTACTACCGGCTCCCAACCAGGAGGAAGGTGGCTCAACAGTTCAGACCGTACTCGCTGGTCCTGCAGGGGTAAGTTTCCGGGCTGAATCAGCGCATCCTGGTCGTTGTCTTTCCACAGCTGGTATATCACCTGCGCCAAGAGCTTAAGCACGCCGCGGGTGCGCTGAAAGTCTTCCAGCGCCGACCAATCTTGATACAATCGGTCCAGTATTTCCGGATGTAGCGGATAGGCAGCTAGCAGCCGCTCGTAGTATGTATTGTGTCGTGCTTCCTCCGGAAAAAAGTCTGGATTGTCAGCGTAATGGCGCGCATAGTGCCGACACACGCGGGCAATTTCTTCACTGGCACCAAACTCGGCAAACAGTCGCCGGCGCACAATCTCAAATGTCTCATCCGATGCTGCTGGCTTCCACAGGGCACGTACCCGGCCTACTACTTTTTCCAGCGCGCGCTGCGAAGCCACTGCCTGGGCATTTCCTGCTTCTACATCCGAGTCGGGTAGCGAAACCACCAACTGCGCTGTGGGAACGGCTTTCACTGCTTCCGTCACTGCCTGCACAAACGATAGGTTAGAGTTCAAGTCGCCGCCCACTAGTCGTTGTTCCCCAAATTGGCTCACGTACCGCACCAACTCGTCCAGCAGCACGACGCAAGGTGCTGCCGCCTCGAGCAACTTAATTAGTGCGGCTTTTCCGGGTGAGGTACCTGCTTCGTCGGCAGCCTTTACTAGCTCATAAAACTCATTTCCGCCCAGCTGCCACGCAAGCTCACCCCATAGAGTGCGAGCTGGGCTATCTGGGTGCACGGTTGGACCTGCTGGAGCCAGAGCCGACCCATCAAGCACGGCAACCCGAGCCTGAGGCAGCACCGTTACGTTGGCTTCGTCAAGCAAAGCGCCTACTCCTTGCAGGTCGGCCACTGCTGCTTTGCCTTTGTCCCGGCCTACTAGGTGATACACGGCAAGCATCGAGTGTGTCTTGCCACCTCCAAACGAGGTTTGCAGCTGTATCACGGGTTCACCGCTTTGTCCGGCAAGCCGTCGGGCCGTACCCATCAGCAGATTGCGAAGCCCTTCTGTTAGGAACGTGCGTTGGAAAAATGCTTTGGGGTCACGATAGTCTTGGCTGGCCCGACCCGTATGCACCTGCCACAGGTCGGCCGCAAACTCAGCTTGTTGAAATGTCCCTTTTAATACGTCGGCATGCGGCTTGGCCAGCTGCCGCCAGGGGGTAAGATTGTACATATGTAATTCTGATAGCACTGGATGGTAATCCAGTTATTCTACTTCCATTTCCACTTCAGCCCCCTCTTCTTCCTCCACGGCTTCGGCGCTCAAATCCACTCCTAATACCTGCGCCAACTCTCGCCGCATCATCTCCCGTCGAGCTTCATAGAATGGCAGGAACTGGCTGAAATCAGCAGTTGCAGTTTCAGGCACAAAATGCTGCAACTCATAAGCACTGCGTTGAGCTCCTTTGCCCCCTAGCCAATTGGCCAGTGTTTCATCACTTTTGCCAATGTTCGCTCCGGCTTCTAGCAACTGCAGATTAGCCAGCAGATTCACCCGGGCTTGTACTTTCCCTATTTCCTCAGCATCAATGATACCTGCGCCTTCAATGTCGCTTTTCCGAAACTTCGATTTCGGATGCATATGGTCCACATGGTAACGGAAGCTGCCGTTGAGCCTGTTCAGGTACAGCAGCGTCAGTATGCTCAAAGTCAACGGGTGGCCGTAGTGCATGCTTAGGAGCGAATCCAACTCTTCCTTCGAGAACGTAATGGATTTGCGCTTGCCGCGGAAGTGCTCCACGATAGCAGCCAGCGGGAAGCTACCTGGCGAGTCTTGAATAAGCCGCCGCAATGGCCCATATAGGCTATCAGGCTGACCGCCAAATGTACGTTTCACCAATACCCGGGCTAACCACTGCCGGATGCGCAGCCTGTCATCTTGCCGTGCTGGAGCAGTCACGATGCTCGAGGCATACCCATTGAAGTACACATAATAGGCAATGGGAATAACAGCATTTGTAGCAGTCAGTGTCTCGCCTGAATAGCCAAATTCATGCAGTAGCTCTACCGCGGCCAACAGCGAAGTCTCTATCTGTGTCCACCGCTCCTGAATTATCTGCATGTTGCCCGTCGAGAAATTATCTACTCGGAACCTCACATCAGATAGGTCGGCAAGCACCAAGCACGTTTTCAGCACAAAGTCTTTATCGAAACGGAAGCCATTTCCAATTCGATTAAGCCGGTCCACAAAGCCATGTATCAATTCGCGGGCACTACCTTCTTTCCACTCGGCAGTGGCAATAGACAGCAACAAGTCCGAGTAGCTTAGTTTGGTGCCACCGCTATTGATACGAATGAATATTTGCAGCACCTTGTCCAGCATCTCGGCGCGCTCCTCATAGTATGAAACCACCGCATCACTGTGAATGGCCTGCCACAGCCGAGATAGGATTTGCTCTGCTTTCTCTCCTTGTTCGGCCGGGTACTTCGAGGTGTCCAACAGCCCTTTCTGGCGCATATAGGTCACAATGCCCATGATGTTGTCCATCGCCAGTATTCCGCTCACCGCAAACCAATGGCAGGGGGTACCACCCTTCAAAACAGTCGCGTTTGCTTCATTCGCAGTCAAAAAGCGGAAATCATACGTGCGCTCCAAATCATCTGCAGTAGCCAAAAGGTTTACATACAGTTTCTTTTTCGGGAAAGCATCATCGTTGTTCCACTGCTTGTAGGGCAGTTTGTGAGCGTAGCTTCCACATAGGCCCAAGTAAAGCGACGTTAGCCGTTGTTGCCCGTCCAAAACAGCCGTTACTCCTTGGCCCATCGGCACCACGGCTTTGTGGTTGTGCCGGTGGTCACGCTCATGGTAGAAGGTCAAAAAATCGTACCACTGAAACTTGCTTACCATTTCCGGCTTTACCTGCCAAAACAAAAACGTGCTGATGGGGTAGCCGCGCAACAGCGAATCAAATAGCTGCTCAATCTGCCAAGGCTGCCACACAAATTCGCGCTGAATGGCGGGTAGCACCAATTCACGTGCTTGAATGCGCCGAATGGATTCACGTATGGTGATGGGCGTTTGATAACTCATTTTGTGAAAGAAAAAAGGTGGGTAGGATATCTGATTAATTGCCGAATAGCTTGAGCTGCTTCTCCACTGGTTGATGTTCGGGCGCATCGGCGGCCGTTTCTACATCTATCCAGGCGCTAGCTAGCTCGTTGTAGAGGCGCGCATCCGAAGCGCGGCCGTTGCGCTCGCAGTAGGTATAAAGCCGGTAGGCTAGGTGGCGAACCGGGTCAGCCAACGAACGACACCGAGCCAATAGGCGGCCAGCGGCGTTATTTCCGCCGTCTTGAAAGGCCTGTACCAAGTAATGCAGCACTTCCCACACTGGCAGGCGCAGGTCGGTTTCAGGGGCCCACGGTTGTGCGTACTCGGCGGGGCGCAGCAGACGCACCTTGCCGCGCTGGGCTTCCAGCACACCCGCGCTGGCTACGCCACTCACACTAGTGCCCCGACCTTTGGCCACGTTCTCGGCCTCGCCGTAAGGGCCCGCCTGCCAGCCATACATCTCAAACCACGTTAGGCAGAATCGGGAATCAGCATCAAGGTCTTCTTCTGCATCGAAGAAGTAGGCATCTTTTTCCTTATTAATGATGGTGAGGGCCGTATGTACGCTCATGTGCTGCCCATCGGCTTCTAGCACGGCCGCATAGCGCGAAAATACAGCCATGCCCGGCCCGATGGTAGCCTGCGGCAAGTCAGCCGGGGGGATGGGACTTTGGTCGGGCTTACCGCCTATCATTTCTTCTAAAGCAGGGGGCAGAGCCGACCGTAGCTCTCGCAGGAACTCGCGCCGCGAGGCTTCTGGAGCATCTTGCGGCCGAGGGCGGCACACGAGAACTACACTAGATGCCAAGGCATTAGTGCCCTGCCCTACCATGCGGCTTCCATTTTCAGTGCGCATTGGCCAAGTAGCAGTAATTTGAAACCCAGCCCGTATGACAGCCTCTAAAAAGGTTTCCCAGCCTGTAGAAGCGGTGCCCTTAACGGTGGTGTCCGATTGCTTAAAAGCGTAATAAATAGTGACGGGGTAAGCTGGGTGACTGGCCTCCGCCATGCGGTGCATCACCTCAGTCATCCCGGTCAAAAAGAATGCTTCTGCCCGCTTTTTTGACCCGTGGCGGTAGGGGGTTGCCACCAGTTCTTCTTCTTTGGGAACCAGCGTACCACCAAATAAGCGTGGTGCGACATCACGTAGAGAGCGGCGCAGCCAGATATAAAAGAAGTCTGATAAGTCAGCGTATCCTATGTTGTCATAATAAGGAGGGTCCGTGGAAAATATTACCGGGGTAGCAGCCAGCTTGCTTGCATCGGCTTGTGTCACAATTCCGGGTAAGACCTCTCCCAAGTAGGCAAACGACTTATCAAAGGCTTTATAAACACCATCTACTAAGACCGACCATGCACCTGAACTAGCCGAAAACGGGTTGGCTTCAGCAAAGTCCCATACCATTGGCATGGCTTGCCGAGAGAATAACTGCCTTGGGCATTGTCGAACAGGTGTCCACCGGCATAAATTATTTCCCAGGTCAGCCAGTTTGCTTACCACAAAACTCAGGTATACAGCCACCGCGTCGCCATAGGCGACGGCACCGCTGCCACCTTCTTCTAAGGGGCGTGTATCTACCTCCCAAGCCGCTGCATCGAATTGCACCCTAGCCCGCACTTCGCTAATGAGGCTGGAAAAAGTATTCAGTGCTACTAATTGACGGGAGGTGAAAATGTCGCCATAAGTTGGCATCCCATAGTCAGGAGGAGAAAACCATCGCGGATTTTTTGGTATTGGCTGGGTTGGCCGCCAATCTGGTTGGGCTAGTGCGGCCGCTTCTTCCTGCTCCGGCGACGGAGCCAAGTAGTGCCGTCCCCGTGGCGCTTTGGTCGCAATGGCCATCAGGCGAGTGCGCAAAGCGCCGCGTTCGCCTTCGCTTTTAATATACGAAGGCGAGATTGCTGTACCTGTTAACAGGCAGCGAAAGCTAGCACCTCGCCCTTGCTTGGTACCCTGCTGAATTGATTTCAGTTGTTCAGGTGTAGGAGTGCCGGACCGAACCTCAAAATGCCATGCAGTAGGTCCATTAATTACCGGCTCCACCCAACTTAGCTTGCCGGGCACCGAGGAAAGCCAATAAGAAGAAACTAATGGAACATGGACACCGTGCCGCGAGGGGTCGGGTGATGCTACAGTGCGCGCCCACAGCCATGCAATGACAGTAGCTTCTGTACCACCCAATTCCTTTGGCAGCCTTGCTTTTGGATAGTAATTGCCTATTCGGCGTTGTGCTTCCTCGCGCATCCATAACCCATAACGCTGTATGTCTTCCGCCAATCCGCTTGCTCCTGGCCAGCTTCGGGCGCTAGTACTCATCTGTCGCTGCCCAACAGGCACTGGTCCAACCGGATTCCGTCCTGCGAAGCGAGGCGGAATTTCTATCATAGACTTATTTATAAGCACCGCTACGGGGTTGAGGTCAGAAGCCCGAGCTTCCAATCCAAGGCGTTGTGCTTCTAGTGGAATTGCACCACCACCCGCAAATAAGTCATGAATCGGTGGCATCCGATTCGTGTCTTCGCCGGTTAGTTTGCATGTTTCCTCCCAAGACTTGCGAATTTCGGCACGCGCCCGCCTTAACACACCTTCATTGTTGGTGTTCTCCCATTCAACGAGCTCTCGCATTAAATCGAATAGCTTCTCGCGCTTGGTTTTGCTTCCAGGGTCATTTACAAGTTGCGCGAAAAGCACTGACCGCGCGGCCGTCAGCGGCCGCCGCGCCCACCACAGATGCAAGGTGCTGGGGTGGGCTTGCCTAATTGCTTTCTCATACGCAGCGGCCTTATTTATATCATTCAGCGGCAAGGCCACTTCAATCAGTTTTTTTGGAAAATTCACGAGCATTCAAGGGAAAAAGTAGTGGATTGGCCCATGCACGCTGGTGTAACAGGGAGTGGTAGGGCTGACTTCGTAGCGTCGTCGAGGCTCAGTCCTCAGCCGGTAGCGCGGCGTAGTAGTCGGACGTAGCCACTGCTCGCCCCAGCAGAGCTGACAGCTTGAACACGCCCTGCACCATTTCAGGCGGCGGCAAGTGTTCTGGCCCAAACGGGCGCGGAATGTAATATGGCCCTTCAGTGCGGCCATCCGGATGCACCAGAACCAGCGCTAGCACAAACTTGTCGGCTTGGTTTAGAGCTTCCATGAGCTCGTTCCGAGTCAGAACCACGGTGTCATCGTGGCCAGCAGCTCGGCCCTTCACCTCTAGGTGCCGTTGCTTGGGTAGTCGCCCGCTTGCTTGAGCCGGTAGGGTAGTAGTCAGGTCCCAGCCGCATTTCTTGGCTGATACGTCAGTTACCGAATGTCCTAAAGCCTTTTCAGCAGCCTCCACGGCAGCCATGGCCGCCAGCTCCACCCGCTGACGCGCCTCCGCTGATATGGGCGGCTTGGTTACGTTTTCGTTGTTCACAACCGCAGCTGCGCCATTGGCCAGCCCCAGCTGACGTAGCAGCCCTGCTGGCACCACCAAGGCCCCACCAAGTATAGTTGGTACTCCCATCTGCACGGCCCGCATTCGCTCTAATTCCGCCAGGCGGCTGTCAAGTCGCTCTCGCAGAATGCGGTGAGTTTGGGTAGCATTGCGCAGGTTAGCATCGGCAGCCGACTTCCCAGCTGCTTTCTCTTCTTGCGCCCGCACGATGGCATCGTCCCAGAACTCCAGCTCTCGAGTCAGGCGGTGCAATACAGCAGCATGTACCTTGTCCACGTAGGCTTCGCGCCGTTGGCGCACTTCGCGGCCGTGTTCAGGAGCAAGCTCACGGGTGGCAAAGCGTCGAGCTTGGCCGGCCGGGTCTGTTTGGCTGAGCAGTGGCGAAGCCGCTAAAGCAGTGCGCACGGCTTCGCCACTGCTGGGTGGCAGGGCATGCAGGTCGAGGTGAGGAGCCCAGCCTGCAAAAGCTATATCATCGTTGGCTCGCACCCATACAAACTGTAGCCGCTGCGACAACTCAGCTCCCGTTTGGTCGCGTACCGTGTGCTCAAGCAAAAACAACAGCCGCGGCTCGGTACCGGTCTCGTCCAGCGGGTCAAGCAAAGTGGCCCCAGCCGTAAGGGTGCTGCGTCCTTGCTCGGTTATCAAATCGGTGAGAGTGCAAACCAACAAGTGGCCAGGGTGAAGCAGCTCAGCCATTGGCATCCGCTCGCGCCGAATGGCGTGCTTCTCGAAGCATACCCGTTCGTAGCGGTCCAGTACCTGCCGCCGGTCCGAGCTGCCTAGCTCACGGGCCCGGTCACGCACCAGGGCAGGCACGTAGGGTATGCGGAACCGGTCCGCCTCCATGGGGCGCAGCTCGGCCTTCAATCGGGCCAATGCCTGCTCCGTGAAGTAGCGCACATAGTAGGGCTGTAGCTTGCGGGCCTCAGCTTGGTCCATCTGCTCCCTTATGGCTTGCAGGTGCGTTGGCCCAAACACCTCTTCGTATAAGGCGTTGCGTTGTAACAGCTCGTTGAGGTGGTCTGTATCTAAAGCATCGTCAAGCTGCCGGGTGAGTTTAGCCCGTACATCCGGCCTGTCGCCATAGCGAATGGCTTCTTCTAGCATCTTGCGTAGCGAAGTGCCCTCGAACACCTCGCCCAGCACGTCGAACACCCGACCAGGCAAGTCCTTATTTATCTGCTCCAATTTGTCGAGCAGCCGTTTGTATACAGCGCCTTCGCGGGTCTCGGCTGCCACCAGATTAAACAGGTGGCATACTTCCTTCTGCCCAATGCGGTGAATGCGTCCAAAGCGCTGCTCCAGTCGATTGGGGTTCCACGGCAGGTCGTAGTTCACCATCAAGTGGGCGTTCTGCAGGTTAATGCCTTCCCCCGCTGCATCGGTGGCCAGCAACACGCGCACCCGCTCGTCATTTCGAAATCTGTCTTGCACCATTAGCCTTTCGGGCCGGGGCGTGGCGCCGTCGATTCGTACCACACTTTCTGAATCACCCAGCAGCCGCGTCAATCGCTCTTGCAAATACAGCAGCGTATCACGGTACTCGGTAAAAATTATCAGCTTTCGAACCCCGCCCGTAGGGTCTTGCATCAACTCGTTGCCAGTCAGCGTATCACGCAGCTTTTCCCACTTGCAGTCAGTCTGCGCAGGGTTCTGCACCAGCGTCCGAGCTTGCGTTTCTAGAATTCGCAGCTCCTGCACTTCGGCCTGCAGCTCGCGTACCGTACGGGCTGTGGTGGCTTGGCTGGTAATGTTTTCCTCTTCTTCTTCTCGCTCACCAGCCGACCAGGCATCTTCCCATTCGTCAGTGGGTAAGTCATCCACGTCCGCGTTAAACCACCCATCTGCATCCAGATGGCCGCCCACACCTG
Source organism: Hymenobacter saemangeumensis (assembly GCF_039541835.1). Classification (NCBI taxonomy): domain Bacteria; kingdom Pseudomonadati; phylum Bacteroidota; class Cytophagia; order Cytophagales; family Hymenobacteraceae; genus Hymenobacter; species Hymenobacter saemangeumensis. The sequence goes on from NZ_BAABGZ010000080.1 coordinate 45,105, forward strand.
CTTGCTGAGCTGTTTGTTTCAGCCGCTCCTCCAGCCGCTCGCGGCGCCGGTTAAGTGACTTATAGATGGAGCCGGGGCTTGACGCCAACCGCCGCTGCAGAGCCGTCAAGGCGAAGCCTGCAACTGAGCGTCGTCGCCCATCTAGCTTATCGGCCCGGTCCATTTGCTCTATCACGTAGTGCGTCACTGCTTGATAGAGGTCATTCTCAGCCGGCGATAAGTCATAAGCCAACGTGTAGGGCCTACGCTCCGGGAATAGGGGACGATTATCGAAGGTGCGTAGCTGTTCCTTTACCAGTCGCCGCATCAGGTCCGAGGCATCCACCGGCTCCGTGCGCCCATCGCGGAATCGGCCATAAAACCGCTCTGCGTCCAGCAGTGACATAAACAGTTGAAAGTCCTCTTCCTTGCCGTTGTGCGGCGTAGCCGTCATTAGCAGAAAGTGCCGGGTCAACCGCCCCAGTTGTTCCCCTAGCCCAAAACGAATGGTTTTACGTACTTCTTGGCCGCTCCAATGAGCCGCTAGCTTATGGGCTTCGTCCACTACTACCAAATCCCAGGGCTGAGCTGTGTCCAGCAGTGCCCGCCAATCTGTATTGCGAGCCAGCTGGTCTACTCGCGCTACCAACAAGTCATAGGCATCAAAGACGTTGCCGCTGGCCGTCTGGGCAGCTAGGGCCGACGATAAAATTGGAAATTCCAACCCAAATTTTTGCCGCAGTTCGTCTTGCCACTGTTCGGTTAGGCTGCCCGGCGCTACGATTAGAATGCGTCGTGCATCGGCTCGCATCAGCAGTTCACGTATCAGTAGCCCTGCCATCACGGTTTTGCCCGCGCCGGGGTCATCTGCCAAAACAAAGCGCAGCGGCTGCCGCGTTAGCATGGCATCGTACACAGCCGTAATTTGATGGGGTAGGGGTTCTACATCCGACGAATGCACCGCCATCAAGGGGTCGAACAGGTGCGCGAGTCGGATGCGGTGTGCTTCCGTAGCTAACGTGAACAAGTTCCCATCGGCTGCAAACGACCACGCGCGTTCTGTTGCCGCTGCCTCGCTCAGCCGGCTCTCGTCGTCCCGGGTCAGCAGCACATCAGTAAGCTGACCATTAGGCCGACGGTAAGCAACAAGTCGAACGTCGTCACCAACCGATGCGTCCACATTCAAGAGCTGTACCGGCGTACCCGGCTCCAGCCCAATGACATTCAGGCCAGGCTTTAATAGTTCTAGTGCCAGCATTGGGTAGAGTTAATGCAATCAGGGACAAAAGCTTAGGAAGTGGTTGAAGAGCCTGAGCTGATTGCACCAACGTCAGCAGCCTTGTAGCCTCTGCAAGTATAAGCGAATTACTTTCAAACATCAGCTACCGAACAACCTACCATTCAAAATTATTCTTGGCTATTTGAAAGCTTAGGTTTGTTACAAAGAGAGCAACTTTATTTCAAAAATTGGTGTATGTTTGTAACAGAAAAGACAGCAGAACCGTTGTCAGTCTTACCTTATGTCCACCCAAGTCCCTTCCCCCAGCTTAGGAGCCACTATCAAGCAGCTTCGTGAAGGCAACGGCCTCACGCAACAGCAGCTAGCCGATTATCTAGAAATTAACCGTGTTGTGCTTGCATATATTGAATCAGGCGAGCGCAAGCCTCAACTCCATGTGCTTGAAAAGTTGGCGAGCCTTTTCGGCCTCGAAGTAGCAGACCTACTGGCTCCCGATGTTGATACCCAAAATTTAAATGCTGCCTTTGCTTTTCGCTCGGCAGGTAGTCTTCAGCCTGAGCACCTAGCCCATATCGCTAGCTTCCGGCGTATCGTTTCCAACTATCTAAAGATGAAACGGCTCGAACAAGCCCAATCTACCCATGAAGGCTAATAGTCAAGTCAGTGAACTAATTGAAGCTAAGGCTGAGAAGTTTCGGTCTGAGCACGGCTTGGGCAGAGCTTTGAGCATCAGTATGGAACCCCTCTTGCGCCAGCTTGGCGTTATCACTGTATTTAAGCCACTGGATGCCAACGGCGCCTTCTCTGGTATGGCCCTGAAGCAGGACGGGGGCTGTTTCATGTTGGTCAACTCGAGTATGTCACGAGGGCGGCAGAATTTTACTATCGCCCACGAGTTGTATCACCTTTTCGTGCAGCAAAATTTCCATGTCCGGGTGTGTCAAACCGGCATGTTCGGGGCGCAGAATGACCCCGAAGAACGCAACGCTGATTATTTCGCAGCCTACCTGCTCATGCCCAAATATCGCATTTTGGAAGCTGCTGGAGACTTGGAGCCTGGCGCCAGTTTATCTCTGGAGTCTATTGTGCAGCTCGAGCAGGAGTTTCAATGTTCTAGGCAGGCTTTATTGCTGCGACTCAAAGAAATGCGGCTTATTACGGCACGCGAACAAGAAGAATACAGCCAGAATGTTATTCGTTCGGCCCGGCAGCTCGGCTTTGGCACCGACTTATACCAACCTACTCCTTCTCGCGAAGCCATCGGCGATTACGTGCCGCTGGCTTCGCGCCTTTTTGACCAGGAGGCCATTTCGGAGTCTCACTTTGCTGGCTTGCTACTCGATTTCGGGATTAATCCCTTCGATTCCGACTCCGAATCCATTGACATAGCATAGCCACTTGTCCAATGCCAGCTGATTCACATCCTAAGGTTCTGCTTGATGCCGATGTAGTAATTCATTTTCTAAGAGGAGGTCGAGCAAGCATACTCAATGAGGTGTTCCCCGGTCGTTTAGTCATTCTGAATACCGTTATGGCTGAGCTCACTTACGACAAGCGTTTCGAGCATTCCTTGGCTATGTTCATCAAGCTTTGCCAAGTGGAACTGGTTGATTTTCCCGAAGAGGATATTCTGACCCAGGAGTATGCCATGCTCCGACGGAGCTTCGGTCCTGGTGAAAGCGCATGCATGGCAGTGGCTCGCCATTATTCCCAGTTCATTGCCAGCAGCAACCTCCGCGACATACGCGCCTATTGCGAACAGCATAGCATCACATACTACACCACCTTCGATATTCTACACCTAGCTGTTTCCGGCCGTTGTCTTACAGTAGACGAATGCGACGAGTTCATCAAGCAAGTGCGGGCCACCAATAGCCGCTTGCCATTCAGCAGCTACCAAGAGTTTCTGAGGTCTAATCCACGTCGCCCGTGAAATTTCAAGTTTCCCTTTATCTTTTAGGTACAACCTACTCAGTCATGTCATAACCACCTTCAACAAAAAACCGCCCGCCACGGGATGTGACGGCCGGCTTCATTTGCACAAGCGCAACAGGCCAGACTTGAGACCTCGAAACCTGCTTGCCCTCGTTGAGAACCACCGGTTAGCCACCCGTGGCCCTCTCTTCTGCGACAAATTGTTTCGCGAAAGTAGGTGCTTTTTACGCAATTCGCTATCTCGCGTTCGATTGTCTGGCTCGGTGTGCCCTCCCGTCGGGGGCAGTAATCCACTCAATAACAGTCAGAAATCATGGGCAAGAACGTCCACATTACGCCCCGCTCCAATGGGTGGGCCGTCAAATCGGCCGGCGCTGAGCGCGCCTCCGTCATCCTCCCCACCCAAGCTCAGGCCATTGCCGCTGGTCGTCAGCAAGCTGCCCGCAACGGTAGCGAACTGGTCATTCACGGCCGCGACAACCTGATTAGGGCCAAAGACAGCCACGGGCGTGACCCGCGCAATATCCCTGGCTAGCGCATAGCCAGCTGCTTCAGCAGCCTTTGCATCGGAGCCGGTGGGCATACTCACCGGCTCCGAAAAGCAAGCCTGTGCCCTTACCTAATCCAGCTAAGCAGGTTTACTACGTCCTGCCGTCACCACTGCTGCAACGTTGCAGCAGCTTCTGAAACGCTTAAAGAACAAATTCTTATGAATTCGTCTGTCGAAAAAAAGAACGACAATGGCAATGCGCTGCAACGCAAAGACATTACCATCATCATCAATGGCACTCAGCACGTGGTGCCAAAAGAGGAATTATCCTTCCTGGAGGTCGTCACGCTGGCCCAGCTGGCCACTGGTCCCAATGTAAGCTACACCATCAACTACCGTCGTGGTCAGGGCAATAAGCCGGAAGGCAGCCTGGTGGAAGGTGAATCTGTTAAACTCAAAGAGGGGATGATTTTCAATGCAACAGCAACTGATAAATCATAGCCCCGACCTCAAGCGCCTGCGAGATGAAGGCTACCATCTCGAAATAGTAGATGGTTTCCTGCTCATCCGGGACGTTCCGTACGTTATGCCAAGCAAAACCATTGAGCGCGGCACCCTTGTCTCGGCTCTGACGCTGGCTGGCAATATCGCCACCCGACCCGCTGACCACGTGGCGCACTTCATTGGGCAGCACCCGTGCAGCCGGGAAGGTGTTCCGCTGACCAAACTCGTCATTCAAAGTCAGAGCCATGTGCTTGCTCCTGGTATCATTGCCAATCATATGTTTTCGAGCAAGCCCGCTGCAGGCTACCCCGATTACTATGAGAAAATGACCAGCTACATCAACCTGGTGGCCAATCCGGCTACATCGCTCGATGATACAGCTACTGCCCGTACCTTCCCCGTCATTGAGGACAAAGCTCAGGAGACAGTTTTTGCCTATGTCGATACTGCTTCCAGTCGGGCCCGGATAGCTGCTGTATCCAATAAGCTCGCTGCTGGCAAAGTCGCCATCATTGGCCTCGGCGGTACGGGGGCCTACGTGCTGGATTTACTGGCTAAAACCCCCGTGCAGGAAATCCATCTCTTTGATGGGGATGTTTTCTCGCAGCACAATGCCTTTCGTTCGCCCGGCGCTGCTTCTATCGAAGCATTGCGTAGCAGTCCCCTTAAGGTGGATTACTTCTACGAGCAGTATTCCCGAATGCACCGCTACGTCTTTCCGCATCCTGAATATGTGGCCGACGCTAATGTGCAGCAATTACAGGAAATGAGCTTTGTGTTTCTGTGTTTGGATAATGGTGCCGCTAAGCTGGGCATTGTTCAGTACCTGGAAACCATGGCCATTTCCTTTATCGATGTAGGGATGGGCATCTACTTGAATGCAAGTGCCAACGCTCTGGGAGGTATTGTGCGAGTTACAACCAGCACTCCACAACAACGGCAGCATGTACACGCTAATCAACGCATTTCTTTTGGGGAGGCGCCGGGTGGAAACGAGTACCAGCAGAATATTCAAATTGCCGACCTCAACGCCTTAAATGCAACGTTGGCGGTTATCAAGTGGAAGAAACTCTGTGGTTTCTATCTGGACCTGGAAAACGAGTACCATAGTACCTATACCATCGACGGGAACAACACCCTTAACGAAGACATGCTCCATGAAATCGCCACAAAAATTGGAGCCTGAGTTTGTTGATTTCATTCCCAGCCAGGTAGATGACGGCAAGTTGTACGTGTCGATGCAATACGGCACAGTAGTGCATAATTGCTGCTGTGGATGCGGAAACAAAGTAGTAACGCCCCTTACTCCTAATGATTGGAAACTCACATATGATGGGGAAAGCGTTTCAATCTCACCCTCCATTGGTAATTGGAGTTTCCCTTGCCAGTCACACTACTGGATTCGTCGTAGTAGTATCGAGTGGTCTGGTAAGTGGAGCATAGAGAAAATCGAAATGGGCCGCCAACTCGACCGCGAGAAGAAGAAAAAGCGGTATGCTGCACTGCCTCAACCAGCTGTTGCTGAGCTTCTGGTAGAGAAGCAGGAAGTCCACGTATCAACTTCTTCGGTTAGTTGGTGGAGCAAACTGAAACGAAGGCTGCAGACTTTGTTCTAAAGCCAAACCTGTAACGTAAGCAGCCTCGGCCTATATGGTCGGGGCTGTTTGTTTTAGTACAATTAGCAGGTCCCATTTTCATTTCTATCAGGGGCGTTAGCTTGTCCATATACTTAGTAAAACGCGAATTGAGTGGATTAATCATGACTCACACAACTCCACCCCGCTGCTCCCATCCCCAGCATCTTCCCGCGCGTCCAGCAGCGCCGGCGTCACTTTTCCTTTGTCCAGCTCCATGGGCAGCGCCAGGTCCCATAGCTTCTTGCCTGCTGTGAAAACCGAAACGTTCGCTCGGTGCCTAACGGCCCACTACTATAAACCTCATCAAGCCTCTATCTGCCTCGTAGGTGCCATGTACTGGTTTATGGTTCGGCCTCGTTACTTTCGGCATCTGCCATGGCGCCATTTCACCACCGCTTCTTTCTGTACAGGCCTGGACTGGCACTGCTGCTGCTTTTGAGCGCGTGCGGTGGCAACCAGACTCCCGAAACGGCTGACCCTGCCACCGCGTCGGCACCTCGCTCTTATGTGCAGGACTTGCTGCGCACAGGTCTGGTCGCCGGCCGCCACCAGCGCTGGCTGCTCTTTGCCGATACCACTCGCCGGGATGAATACTCTTTAGGCCGTACCCCCCAAGAGGTGCGCAGCTGGTTGGCCGCTTACGAAAGGCGCCAGGAGGAAAAGCTTACGCTCAACCCTGACTCAGTCCAACTGCATATTCCCACAGAGGAAGAGTTGCGGCAACCACCCCCGCCACCCCCGCCGAAGCTTACAACGGCAATTCAACTCCCTTCTACTCCTGCTGCCAAGGCCCTTGCTCGCACCCAAACCATTCAGCTCACCCAGCAGCTCTGGCAGGCGGGGCTGCTCACCGCTGCCGAGTACCGCCGGAATTTGCCGCTGGCCAAGGAGGGCGCGTTCTACAGCCGCCGCAACCTGCTCAATACCGTGAATGCCCTGGCCCGGTCGTCCCAGGGCTTGCAAACCAGCGACGAGCTGCCCCCCATGCTACTGCGCCTCGGCTTGCTGACCAGCACGCAAGCCCAGCAGCTAACCCAGGACCTGCGAGCCGGCGAATTCGCCGACCAGGTGGAGCTGTTGCCCCGCTTGCCTCATGGCCGCATATTCAACCGGCAGCACTACCCGGCTGCCATGCTTCCCTACCTGGAGCAGCTGCACCGCGACGTGGCGAAGCTCCTGCCCGGGCTACACTTCACCAACTTCCGGGCCCGGGTCCTCACCCCGAGCGAAATGTCTTCCTGCCTCGGCTGCGAAGGCGCCGAAGACGTGCTGGTGCAGCTGCAAATCGGCACGCGGCAGTACACGCACCGCAGCGAGTGGCAGCGGGGGTTTGGCCCGGGCGGATTAGCGGAAATTGACGACACCCGGTTCTACCACTTGTTCAACCAGGTCCTGGCCGACCAGGGCAGCCCCCACCGCCTGGTATACGTGCAGTCCACCCTTGCGCAGCACCTTATCGGCGGCCCCGAACGCTTCGGGCTCTGGCGCCTGACCGCCGCGCAGGCCGAGGCCCTGGATACGTTGGCGGCTTCCGCCCTGAACCTGGAGGACTACGAAAGCTTCGACATCCTACCTACCGACACGGTCACGGCGGCCCTGCGCTCGTTCACAGCCCTGGGCTTCCTGCGCCATCTCACCCCCGCGCAGCGCCAGGCTGCCGAAGCCCGCCTGCGCCAGGCCCGCCTCACGTCCCGGGAAGGGGTGCTGCAGTTCGTCCCCGGCAGCGTCGGCGAGTACCGCGGCGACCCCGACTACCGGAGCTGGTCCTACGCCCGCCTGCTTCAGGTCCTGCGCGGGGCGTCCAAAGGGAGTTTCACGCCTACCCAGGTGCGCGACGGCTGCCAGCACGCCGACGGCACCCTTGGCTTTCAGCTCGGCCAACGCGCCTACCACACGGCGCTGTATCAGGCCAACGACCACCCCGACCCGCGCCTGTTTCAGCTCATCCAGCGGGCATTACGCGACCAGCACATCCCCGGCAAATTATACGAGGTGAGCTCCGCCCTGGCCCAGTCCCGGGGCCAGGTGGTGTGCTACGTCTTCCTCTCGCCCGCCCAGGAGCGCATCATTCGCCAGCAACGCCTGCTCAACCTCACCGACCCCACCCTGACCGATGCCCAGCGCTATGCCGAGGAAGAAACAGCGGATATGGCTGCCGATTCTGTCTACCTCCGCGGGCAGTAGCTTGTGAGTTGAGGAGAGGTGTAACAGCCGAAATGAGCGGAACCTGGCTGCCTGCTTGCGTTGGCTGCCTCCAAACGCAGCCGACCCTTGCTTACTAGCCGGCGCGGATTGCGCCAGGGCAGGCACCCCCGCGCATTTGCTGCCAGATAAACGCCGTTGCTACCCTTCCACCAGCGCCATGTGCACCAGTGCATAGATGGTTTCCCAGCCCTGCCGTAGACTTTCCTTCGGGAGCGTCACCAGGAACTGCGCGGTGATGTAATCCACCAGCTCGGCTTTGTTCTCATCCTGGTCCAGCGCTGCCGGCAGCTCCACCCGCCAGGGCTCCTTGCCTGGTCTGCTTATCTCAAGTACCCGTCCGGTTTCCTCCCGCTCGGTTATGCGCACACTCATTAGCAAACGTGCATTTGCCATACTGTAAATTGGTAGAAAGGTGAGTTTTGGTCGCGGTATTCCAGACCGCGTAACCAAGATTCCACCAACAACGCAATAGTTGCGATACTCAATATGTCGAAGTCACTGCTCACCCTTACTAAGTCCTGCCAGCTCTTGCGTATGTGCTTGTTTTATAGGCTTTGGTGAACAAGTAAATTCCTTAATATTTAACAGTAAATTAATGAGCGAATAAAGCTCGATAGCGTAGAGAAGGGCAGAGGCCGTGCGTCCTTAACCAAAACGGGCAGGCCGCCAGACCTGCTCGTTTCCTGTTACCCCTCAAAATATGGCCGGGCCTTAAACCGCCGCCAGTCCCAACCCCATCACACCCGCATCGGCCGCCTTCATCACCCGCGCAAGCTTGCTCAGCAGTCCCGACCACGACGCCGACCCATCTACCAGCAGCAAGGCCACGTCCAGCGTCGGGCAGGGGAGGCGGTTGTGCTTCGAGCCCCCGCCGCGCTTGTAAGTCGAGACCCACCCGCTGCTGATGGTCTGACTTCGATGCTTTTGCATTGGTAGTTTGACCGGCGGCCGGGGAACGTCGCAGTCATGCCGTCCCTCGCTTTAAGCTCTACAAACTGCTGCCTGTTGGAGCTATGCTCAAACGACACTCTCATTCTTCCCTCAGCTGCCGCCTCGTCGACACCCACGGCGGCGCCGAGGCCTGGCTCCGGCAAATTCCCTGGCCTTTGCTACGCGCCGGGCCGCGGCAGCTGGCAGAAGCCAACCCCAGCTAAGCCCAGCCGTACCCATAGCCTGCCGGGGCCGTGCACTTCCTGGTAGGTAGTTCGCTCGTCCGCTCGTCCCCTCAACGCCCCTCGACCATGGATTTCGCGCACGTGTTTGAGGCCCTGTCCGCCCAAGGCCCCCTGGTGTACTTCTGCTACCGGCCCGCCGACGGCCGGGTCATCTACATCAGCCCCAACTACGAGCACGAGCTGGGCGGCCACCTGGGGGCCGTCAACGAGGAGCTGGCCGACTGGCTCCACGACCTACACCCCGACGACCGCCGCTTCCTGGCCGAAACCATGGCCCACGCCGCTACCGGCGGCTTGGTTCGGGGCGCCCCCCTGCGCTTCCTCCGCCCCGATGGCAGCCTCCGCTGGCTCTGCCTCACGGCCACCCGCAGCACCCCGCCCGACGACCCCACCGGGCCCCTGGTCAGCGGCTACCTGCAGGACATCACCCGCACCCAGGCCAACCGGGAGCTGTCCGAGCGGTACCAGGCCAAGAAAAACTCCATGCTCGAAATCCTCTCCCACGACCTGGCCAGCCCCCTCATCCTGGCCGAGCAGCTGTCCGAATACATTGCCGAGCGGGTCGAAACCCTGCGCGACGAGCACCTCGACCGCATGATTGCCGACATGCGCACGGCCTGCCGCGACGGCGTAACCCTCATCCGCGACTTCGTCGACCAGGAATTCCTCGAATCCGCCAGCCTGGAGCTGCAGCTGGTCCGCCTCGACCTGGCCGAGCGCCTGCGCATCGTGGTCGACAACTACCAACACCGCCAGCACGTGGCCGGCCACCGCTTCCACTACGAAACCTCACACCCCAGCATCTACGCCAAGGTCGACGAAAGCAAGTTCCTGCAAGTCGTCAACAACCTGCTCGGCAACGCCCTCAAGTTTACGCCCGACGGCGGCCTGGTCACGGTCACCCTCCACCAGCACCCCGCGCACCTGCTGCTCACCGTGGCCGACACCGGCATCGGCATCCCCGCTGCCCTGCAGTCCTGCCTGTTCGAGCGCTTCACCCGGGCCCGTCGCCCGGGCCTGCGGGGCGAGAAAACCACCGGCCTGGGCATGTCCATCATCAAAACCCTGGTCGAGCTGCACCACGGCCGCATCTGGTTCGAGAGTGCAGAAGGGCAGGGCACCACATTTTACATTCAGCTGCCCCTGGCCGAGCCTGCCTAAGCCGACGTTTCCTGGTACTCCCAACGAGAACTTCCGCCCGTATTCAAAATAGCTAACGCTACTCAATAGGGGGCTTTTACACCTCAAAATGTGGCCGGTCCTTAAACCGCCGCCAGTCCCCGCCCCAGCACACCCGCGCATCAGCCGCCTTCATCAGCCGCGCAAACTTGCTCAGCAGCAGTCCCGACCACGACACCGACCCGTCCGCTAACAGAAATGCCACGTCCAACGCCGGGCAGGGGAGGTGGTTGTGCTTCGACTCCCCGCCGCGCTTGTACGTCACCACCGGCCCCGGCTTGCTGCGACCCTGCCGGTACAGCTCATCCTGCCGCTCCGCCGACCGGTAGCATTCCGTGATAATGGGCACCCCCACCAGCCGTAGCACGGGGTCGCCTATCCACCGGGCCCGCGCCTGCGCGTAGGCCGCGCCCAGACTTGGCACCGCCTGCGCCAGCCGGTATTCCTGGCTGCGCTGCTGCTTGTCGCTCAGCTTCGGTTCCGCCCGCGCAGCCTGCCGCTCCAGCAGCTTATTATTCGGCACCACCGTCATTGGGCATGCCACCGTTAATTCCTTTTTTCTTCCCCGGCACTGCTTCCAGCGGCACCTTCACCACGGCCTCCGGCTTCTGCAGTGCCTTGCGCACCGTCGCCCAGATAGTCACAATGGCCACCAGCGCCTGAATAATCAGGTGGCCATAATTCTCAATGGTGGTCGGGTCCGGGGGCGTGAGCCGGTTGCTCACCACCTGCCCCAATAGCGACGTAGTGATAATGTGCGTCATATGCCCGGCTTTGCTGCTGCTAAACATAGTGGTAAGGGGGTAGAGTTAATTTGTTTGAACAAAGCTACTAAATATCAAACTTATTTTACAATGGCCAGGTCTTATTCTTACAAGTGAATTTGTACTATTTATGGTTGCTGAATGTGGGGGTGCCCCCGTCCCTCCGCTATGCTGCGGGCCGGGGTCGGGCTGTACGCCACTCCGCTGCGCTGCGGCCCTGCGGGCAGCTCCCTTTGGTCGCTTGGCTCCCATCCCTCACCTATTTCTTCTGTAGCTCTTGAAACAGCAGCTGCAGTCGCCCTGCGCGGGGCCCCGCTTCCCGCTGGTCAGCCAAGCCCCGCTGCCGCAACCCACCGCGCCGGCCCGCCCGGCGCGTCCGCTCCCTACAGACCGGTTGCGTTCTGCTCAGGCTCCGCCTACGCGCCACTCCACCCGCTTCCAGTCCCTACCGCCCCGTGCCGGCCTCTTCCCCCGCCTTAGCGCTACTGGCTGCTATTGCCGGATACCGCCCCATACCGGAACCCTCCGCACCGCAGCCGGGCCGCCCGGGGCCGAAAAAGGCCCCACGCCGCCCCACTGCCCTCCAAACTAAGGCCGCAGGCCGCGGGCAAAAAGCCCGCCGCCCGCAGGTAAAGCATTCGTTCAGGCCACGCAGGCCAAGAATAAGGCCCGCTTCGCGGCGAGTTTATTTGGGGAGCACCCCAAACCCCCGCCACCATGCCCCGGCTGACGCCCGGTCATCTGCCTCGGGTTCCGCTGCCTCCCGCTGGTCGGCCGCTACACCCTCATAAGGAGCCCTTCGGGCCGGCTCATTAGCTTCGCTGTCCTTCGGTTGGGGCCACAGGCCGCCCCAAACCCCCTGGCCAAGGCATCTAAGGGTCCCATAGTTCGCCCCGTCAGGGGGACCCGACTCCGGCTTGGGTCTTAGTCCAGCGGCAGCACCTCACAGGGGCGGCCCAGGCGCCGCGCCGCTCGCAGGGCGCTCAGCGTGCCCTTGCTCCGGCCGTCCCATACCACCAGCACCAGGTGGGCTCGCTTTACTATCTCAGCGTTGCGCACGTGGGGCGCCGCTGTCGGGCCGTGGGTAGCATAGTCGGGCCGCATCTCCACCAGTGGTACCCCGTGGGCCCGTGCCCAGCTAGCCGCCAGGGCGTCCACGCCCACAGCCCCACCGCTTACCACCTCCGCCGGCTCCAACTCCGCCAGCCGTGACTCCAACGCCGCACAGCTCCGAATGCCCCGGCTGCCCACCACCGCTACAGCCTTGTTTTTGTGTTTATCCATGTTGAAAGATGGTAAAAACAAATGGCAATTACAAGAGTATAAGTTTACCAAAACAGTTGCTAAAGTAAAAATAAGTTTGTATATTAGGTGGGTAGTCGGAAAGGTCCTGGCTGCCGCTCCACCGGAGGCCTACGGCGCGGGGCACCCACGGCTAACCCTTACAGCCATGCAACCCAATCAACTTTTGCAGCTCGCCTTTGCCGCCTGGAAAGGCCCCGCCCTCTGCCCGTTTTCCGGCATCTGGGTATCTCAGTCCGCCGCCACCTACGACCAAGGCGGTAGCCGCTGGTACGTCAGCATCAAGCTGGCCCAGCAGCCCGCCGAAGGGCAGGCCCGCCCCGAGTTCACCGGCGCCCATCCGTGCCCATTTCAGGCCCTGCGTGAGGCATTCCGCGCCCTGCGGCCCGTGGCTCCACCCATGCCTTAGCCGCTGTTTGGGAGGTGATGAAGGCCGAGGATGAGTTTGCTTGCGTCATTGCTCATGCCTAGCGTCGCTGTCGCGCCGGCCGCTAATACAGCCCCCCGGCAGCCTACTCCGTCCAGCTAGCCTGCCCACCGCCGCGCTACACGCCCGGCACCACCCCGTTGGGTCTGCTTTGCCATGCCGGCCAGTCACGCCAATAGCTCACCGGCCTACGCCACAGGTGCGGGCCACTAAGCCCCTTCATTTCATGCAGTACGACCCGAAGGACGGCGTTGGCCAACTAACTGAGGCCGAGCTCACCGGCCTGAGCGGCGATGCAATGGCCGCTGATGAAGCCCAGGCCGCCTTTTACGAGGAGCAGGCCGGGTGGGAGCACCAGGCCCACCATTACCACGAGCAGGAGCAGGAGCAGCTGGCGTGGGAGGAGGGCGAATAGGAGCAGATGCTCGCCTATGTCGAAGGCTACAAATTCTTTCAACCAGGGGCCGCCACGCTCGGCGGCCCCACCAAGTCCGCTACCCATGTCTAATACCGCTACTCCCTATCAGCCCCATTTGCTCGACCCGCACAGCGTCGAGCCCCGGCCCGTCAGTCCGGCCAACGGCCGCAGCTTCAAGCTGGCCGAATTGTACCAGCTGCTCGACTGCCGCCTAGTCGACGTGGTTCGCCTCACCGATGAGTTGATTTTGATAATCGACGACGAGGGCAAGTTCCGCCACCCGGCCTATCTCAACCTGCTAGCTACCTACCTCTGGTACCAGCACCAGCCCGGCGCCCGGGGCCACGATTCCATTGTCGGCCGCGCCATCCTTTGCCAGGACCAACAATTCCGCTAACTGTAACAGGAGCAAGGGGCCGGATGCCCGGCTCCTTGCTAGCTAAAATACCGGCCTCCACGACGCCCACCGTGGTACAGCCACCACCATTCCCTAGCCTATCATGTCCGATACTTTACAGCTACTCATCGAGCAGTCCGCTCACGACGAGGCCGAAGCTGCCCAACTAACCCGACTCACCGAGTTGGTTGCTACTGCTGCCCAGCTGCCCGGCCTGCGCGACCTCGCGCCAGCCGTGCGCCATCACTTCCCCGAGCCCACCTACTTGGTCGGCTGCGGCAGCGCCCACATCTGGTTGCACCGCGCCGGCGACGCCCACCGCTTGGCCCTTATTCGCTAACTCTATTCTTTCAATGTCATGTTTCCACAACCTCACTGCCCATCCCGGCCTTACCCAGGCCCAGCACCGCGCCCTGCTGCACGTCTCCAATACCGACCTGTCCGACTGCAAGGCCCAAGTGCTAGGCCAGTTACGCCGGCCCAACCTCGTGGCTCTAGCCTTTGGTGCCCACTTCCACGCCGCCACCCTGGAGCCGGCCACCTACGCCCGCACCGCCGAGCCCGGCAACCGCTGGGCCGAGCTGGAAACCCTGGCCCGCCAGGTGCGCCGCCAGCGCTACTGCCGCGACCTGTTGCACCGCGGCACTCCCGAGCTGCCCCACACGGCCATTCACACCGCCACTGGGGTAGGAGTGAAGGTGCGCCCCGACCTACTGGTGCGCAGCCCCGCCGGCCGCCAGCTCACCCTGGTCAACTTCAAAACCACCAGCGCCCCCGACTATGCCCACTTTCTGGCTACCACCGAGCAGTACGACTACGACCGCCAGGCGGCCCTTTACACCGACGTACTCGGAGCCACGCGCTTCCTGATTATTGACGTGCGGAAAAGAGCTCCGCACGAGGTTTGGCTGTTCGATGCCACGGCTGCAGTTGGCCTCATCGAGTAGGGTCGCAAGAAGTACTCGGCGCTGCTGCGCCACCATGCCTGCCAAACCCTAGGGTCAACTGGTGTGCGACTACATCTGCCAGCCCCTATTATCATGAAGTAGTACTTTGAAAAATAAAAATGCCTCAGCTAATGGCTGAGGCATTTTTATGCATGATGTTTAAAGTCTACTCTACCACCAGCTTGGCCATAGCAGCGCCGCAGCGTACCAGGTACACGCCACTAGATAGGCCGCTCAGCTCCAGCAGAGCCGAAGTGGCCCGGGCCGGGAGTTGCTGCTGCTTTACCTGGCGACCAAGCGCGTCAAGCACCTGCACTGTGCGGGCCTGGGCCGTGGCTTCAATGTTGAGCGTAGCTGTGGTGTGAGCCGGGTTGGGGTACAGGGCCAGTGAGGAAGCCTTAGCCGAGGCCACGCCCAGCAGGCTGTTGCTCGGGCCGAATACCAGGGCAAACCGCCCAGTGAAGGTGCCGGCCTGCGTCGCAGTAAACGAGTAGCTGGGCGTAGTGCTCAGGTCCTGGCGCGTTCCGCTTACAGCATCACTCAAGTAGGCCGTCAGGCCCGCGGGCAGGTTGGCCAAGGTGGCCGAGAAGGACACCGTACCGGCGACGGGCACCTGAACCGAAAGGGGTAGCATCGTGCCGGCGGTGAAGGCCGGCAGGCCCTGAATGGCCAGTAACTCCGTACCAGCCAGCATGGACAGGTTCAGCCCCGAAGGGTTGGTAGGCTTCACCGCGTCGAATGCAACATCCAGCCCGCTGGTAGCGCTGGCTTCAGCATACACATGCGCTACGTCCGCGTGGGTGTTGCTCCGCAATGTCAGCTGCAGTTGCGGGCGGGTATCGGCTCTGCCCCGGTGGAAGGGGACCTGCGTACCGAAGTCGGTGATGCGCCCGGCCTGGTTGAAGCCCAGGGCGGCAAAGTTGCCGGTCGTAGTTTTGCGTACGAAGAAGCCCTGGCCGGCGGCCAGCAGCGGATTGCCACCGATGCCGTTTACATACGCCCGGTATTGCCCGCCGTACTGACTGGTGCTTTCAAACACGTAGCGGGCCGCGTCGAAGTTTACTGAAGTGGTAGCCCCGCCCGCGCTTAGGTCGAAAGGGGAGGGGTAGGGGTTGCCGGTTAGCACCCAGGGCGTTTCCTGGGCACCGCTGGCCGGCTGAGAATACCCCTGGCTGCTGCCCTGATAGAAGCCTGGGCCACTAAAAGTGACCAGTGCAGAAGCAGGAATATTTACCGTGTAACCTGTGGCCTGGGCCAGCAAGTCTGCAGGGGCCGGCACGTACCAGCCCTTGTCGAAGTCGCTTAGGCCCGTGGCCGGGCTGGAGCTCAGGCGGCTGGCTTCGTAGCCAAACACGTTGGGGAAAGGCATTACGGTACCCGGCGTGGCCGTGGTATTGTAGGCTTGGTTGAGCACGGGCGTGAAACCCATGGTAGCCAGCTGGGCCACGGTCATGCCCGTAACCGGTGAAGAGAAGTGACGGTAGCCCGGGCCGGGGTTCAGGCTCGGGTCAATGTAGCGCTCCATGCGGCAGGTGCCGGAGCTGGCCAGCACCTGGCCGCCGGCATTCACCAGCACGGCCGTGCCCGCGGCCGACGAGCGTAGCGTGAGCACATGCCCGTCCAGACGCAGCAAGCCACTATTGAGCCGCAGCACCTGGCGCAGGTCCAGGTTATTCGCAAGTGTCAGGCCAGCCGCATTGCTCAGCACCAGCTCCCGTACCAGCGCGGGTAGCCCCGAGCCACTCACCTGGGCGACCGTACCGTTATAGCGGTAGCTGGCGTCGTTAGAGAAGCTGCGCGTGCCGCTGAGCTGCACCGCGCCCGTGGCACCACTGCTGCTGATACCCGTTGCGTCGCACACGCCCAGCGTAGCGCCGGCGTCCAGCACGAAGCTGCCAGGGCCGGTGATGGGCTGGCAGGCGGTGAGCAGTTGCCCACCGGGCTGCACCGTCAGCGTACCGCCTACCGTCAGCGGGCCCGCCAGCGTGGCGACGCCCGTGCCGGTCACGGTCACGTTGTTGTAGCTGCCGCTGATGGTTTGTAGGCTGCTCACCATCAGGTCAGGAATCGTCACCGTAAAGCTCCCGCTAGAAGTAGCTGTGCCACTCGGTGTGGTTACGCTGATAGTGCCGCTGGTCGTGCCAGCCGCTACCGTGGCCGTGATGCTTGTGGCAGAGTTGAAGGTGAACGAAGCCGCCGTGCCATTGAAGGCCACGGCCGTAGCCCCCGTAAAATTGGTGCCGGTGATGGTCACACTCGTGCCTGCCGGGCCAGTGCCGGGGCTGAATGAGGTGATGGCAGGCAAGGGGTTTGTATTGTAAACGCTGTAATGACATGTCCCCACGCTACCATCCCCTACACGTCCGAAGTCACCGCCAGCGTGTACCTGCCCCCCAGAACCGGTGGTCAGGGCGCGAACCACGCCATCCAGGCCCGTGCCTACGGCATTCCAGCTGCTGCCATTCCATCGGGCAATGTGGGGTGATGTTAATCCCCCGGCCCTTTGAAACAATCCCCCCACGTACAGGTCGCCCCCAACCAAGGCCAGAGAAAAGGCCTGACTACCGCCGCCGGTACGATTCAGGCCCGTACCCAACGGCTCCCAGGTATTGCCGTTTAGCTTGGCGATGTAATTAAGTGCCACGCCCCCGCCACTAATATTCGTGAAATCCCCACCTATGTACACGTTTCCTCCGCTCACAGCCAAGGCCCGAATGGTGGCATTCAGGGAAGGCCCTACATTGCTCAAGGAGGTGCCGTCCCACTTGACTACTTGGGTGTTTGTCGCGAAATACACGTCCGAGCCGCTCACAGCCAGCGCCCGAACGGTCTGAAAGAAATGAGAACCGCCTGTAAACAACTTGCTCCAGGTGCTGCCATTAAACTTGACCAGTCCATAAGCTGCCAAGTTCGTCTCATTGTAGGCAAATAAGAAGTCGCCGCCCACGTAGAGGTCCCCCCCCATTCACGGCCAGGGCATAAACGTTTCCATCTACTCCCTGGCGCTGGTTCGTTGTATGTACTGGGCCAACGCCACTCCAGTTGCTGCCGTTCCATTTGACTATTCCACTGGTTGCTACACCCCCAATCGTTCCTATAGAACCCGTAGCATATAGCTCCCCCCTGAACATGGCCAGCGCCCAAACAGTCCCTTGGGTGCCTGTGCCCAGTGGACTCCAGTCGCTGCCGTCCCATTTGGCGATGTTATTGATTCGAACGCCCGCGACTCTATTAAACTGTCCACCAACGTATACCTCGTTTCCGTTCACGGCCACGGCATGCACCGTGCCACCAAAACTGACATCGCCTATTCCCTTTCCCATTGTTTTCCAGGAGCTACTGCTCCACTGGGCTATGTTATTGGCCTGCACATCATCTCCTGCATTTATAAAAAGCCCTCCGGCATACACAATGCCTCCACTTACGGCCAGAGCTGATACGGAAGTACTGACGATGAAATCTGGGTTTATGCCTGCGCCCAATGCACTCCAGGCACTACCGTCCCATTTGGCTACTCGGCTCGTCATCACACCGCCAGCTGAGGTAAATTGTCCACCAACATACACATCGCTTCCACTTACAGCCAGGGCCGAAACATTACTATCCAGGCCCGCACCCAGCGCGCTCCACGTGCTGCCGTTCCACTTGGCTATCCGATTGGCTGCTACGCTCCCCGCCATGGTGAAACTACCGGCGGCATACAGCTCGCCCCCGCTTACGGCCAGGGCCCGCACGCCGCTACTTGGGCCGGCTCCCAGCGTACTAAATGTGCTGCCATTCCACTTAGTAGTACCAAAATCACCCCCCAGATACACGTCACTGCCGCTCACGACCAGTGCGTAGACGCTGCCACCGTTGAAGCCGGCGCCCAACCGGCTCCAGGCGCTGCCGTTCCACTTGGCGATAAAAGAAGCGTTTACCCCCCCTGCCGAATTAAAATCACCCCCGGCATATACCTCACTCCCAATCACAGCCAGCGCTCGAACGCTGCTATTCATCCCCGAACCCATCGCACTCCAGATGCTGCCATTCCACTTCGCAATATTACTAGCAGGTGAGCCCCCGGCCGTGCTGAAGTTTCCCCCCACGTACAGGTCACCCCCGCTCAAGGCCAGTGCTCGCACCGTGCCATTCACTCCCTCACCCAGTGCGCTCCAGCTACGGCCGTTCCACTTGGCTACTTTGTTAACGAGCACATCGCTAACGCGGTTAAAGATGCCCCCAATGTATACATCCGTGCCGCTGACGACCATTGCCAACACCTGGCCATCTGCATTTGTGCCGGGAAAGCCAAACCGGTCATCCCAGTTTTCATCTCCGGCCCCTGTCACACCGGCTGGCCGGAACATGGGCTTGCCATCCGGGGCCGTGGCCATCCGGTAGCCTTTCGGGTTAAACGAGCCCGAAGCGCCTGCTCGCAGGGTGCCGTCGGGGTTCAGCGCTTCGGCCAGTGAGGGGATGGGCCCGCTACCGGGCTCATTGGCAGGCGAGGAGCCGGCCCATACGGGCGAGGCAAACAGCAGCGTCAGCAACACCAACGCGCAACGGGTCAATTGGTTGAGGCCTCTGTTTGGTTGTAAGCATTTTGACATAAGCTACAAAAAATATGAGAAAAAATAAATTCATCTCAAAGGTTCCGACAAAATACCCGGCCCTGCAATACCTGCTTTCAGGTATTTTGTCCCGCTTCAACCTGATTTTCATCGATGTCGGATAACTCTCAGAAGATGATTGCTGACTACTGAAAGTTGCTGGTAGTGCCTTGTTAGCTGGGCGTTGGTGGCCACGCAGTATCAGCCCGGGTATTCATGGGACTGGACGAAAAGAGCAAAATGGGGGCTGCGAAGGCCAAGCCGCCAGCTTTATTGAGCAGGGCCGCAAGCAATACAGTGCTCTGCTACGTCACCTCGTACGCCAGTCCATTACCCCACACATGCCCTCGTGCCAGTAATGGCCTAGGCTGCGTAAGCCCTACTAAAAAGCACGTGCGGTTGAATAGGCCGGGAATTTTGCAGACACCGTCTGCAGAATTCCCGGCCTATTTATGAAAGTTATAATGCATTACACTCGTACCCGCCTATAAGCCAGGTTGAAATTCTCTCGACAGTGTTGAGAAAATCACTTGCTGCCATTCTCCAGACACTGTCTGGAAAATTTCTTAAACCAGCGACCGATTGCCCAAAATAAGAAGGCCAGCCCTTGTCCGACAGGAGCTGGCCTTTTGCTGCTGGTGCAGTCGTTAGGCCTTGGTGACGCTCGTAGCCATCAATGCCGCGTCGGGCGCGCATTGACTAATTCCTAGCCCAGGTCGGGGCCTGTCGCCAGCCGAAAACTATAAAGCTGCTGCGCCACCGCCAGCCCGGTTTGCACGTGCAATTGGGTAGCTCAGCCAGTACCGAGAATGTCATTTAAGCCATCGGGCGCAGAATACGCCACCAGGGCCATCCTTGGCTGGCATATCATTTGGTTTTAATCGGTTTGTTCATTATTTTTGAGTGTTCATTACTAGTGAACACTGTGTAATAATGAACGCGCCAGAAGAGGGAAATCTATTGCTGCTGGCTAGCCAGGCGCTGGAAAGCCGAATTGGCCAGCCCGTTCAGTTAGCCGCAATGAGCGGTGCTGACTCAAAACAAGCCGTAAAAACAGGCTACCACGCCGATGGTTGCTTACTGGTGGGAGCTCAACAGCACCGCTTCCTGGTAGAGGCCAAAGCGGGCCTGCGAAAAGATACAATAGCTCAGTTACGGCGTCTCAATGGCCGTACCCAAGAGCCAGTGGTGCTGGCGGCTCCCTACATACCCGACAGCCTGGGCAAGGTCTTGCAGCGCGAGAACATCCAGTACCTGGACACGGCGGGCAATGCGTATCTGCACGCGGCCGATGCCAGCCTCTTTATCCTGATAGGAGGTCAGCGCCAGCCGGCCATCGGCAAGCAGGTGCAGCACCGCGCCTTCCAGCCCGCGGGCGTGCAGCTGCTCTACCACCTGCTGAGTGAGCCCCAACTGCTCCAGGCCAGCTACCGGGCCATGGCTGAGCAGGCCCAGGTAGCGCTGGGCTCGGTCAGCATTTTGCTGCGGGGCCTGCAGCAGCTGGAATTGCTGCGCGATGAATCAGGCCAGCGCCGCTGGACCGACCCGGCGCAGGTGCTGCGCCGGTGGGTAGACGCCTACGGCGAGGTGGTTCGCCCCAGGCTGACGACGCAACGCTACCGCTGGCTCGACCCCGCCGTGGCCCGTCAGGGCTGGCAGGCGCTGGACTTAGGGCCCGACATGGCCTGGGGAGGGGAGCCTGCCGCGCATTTGCTCCTCAATGGCTACCTGCTGCCTGAATATTTCACTCTCTATACCACGGCCGTGCGGGGCGACGTCATCCGTCGGCTCCGGCTGGTGCCGGATGCCGCCGGCAAAGTAGAAGTGCTGCAGCCTATGGCCACCACCCTGGGCCATGGGCGGCCCCAACCGCAAGCCGTTCATCCGCTATTAGCCTACGCTGACCTGCTTTTAACCGCCGACCCGCGCAACCGCGAAGTGGCCCAACTCCTGCATGAGCACTATCTATCCCATCTCGCCTGAGCGCCTGCAGCCCGCAGGCCTGGGCGCGGCGATGGTGGCCCTGCACCGCGGGTTTGCCCACTTCGGGGTCGACAGCTACATCGTCGGGGCAGTAGCCCGCGACATCTGGCTGAGCCAGATATACGACGAGCCAGACCGCCGCACCACCAAAGACCTGGACCTGGCAGTATTTATTCACGATACCACCGAGTATGAGGCGCTGCAGGCTTGGCTGGTCGCGCAGGAAGGGTTTGTGCAGGCGCAGAGCAGCGCCTTCTGCCTGCTCTATCCTTCCACCACCGGCCCCAGCATTACCGTCGACTTGATGCCCTTCGGGGCCATTGCCGACGAGGCCGGTAATGTCTATTTCTCGGGGCGTGGCATGGAACGCATTTCAACCGTCGGCTTTACCGAGGTGCTGGCTGATGCGGCCACCGTCAGCATCCCCACCGGCGAGCAATGGCGCGTGGTGACCTTGCCCGGCATGGTGGTGCTCAAGCTAATGGCCTGGCAGGACCGCCCCGAGCGGGGCAAGGACGCCGTCGACGTCTGGAACATGCTGGCGGTCTACTTCAACCTGGTAACTGATGACATCTACGCCCTGCATCTTGACCTCTTTGCGGAAGATGAAACCGACGACACGACCAACCTGACGCTGCTGGTAGGCGCCCGGGTGTTAGGCCGCCAGGTACGTCAGTTGCTGCTTGGTCGCCCGGTGCAGGCCCGCCTGCTCGCGCTCCTGGCCGACCAGTTGAAGCTGGGGCAGGACAGCCCCCTGGCCAGAACAATGAGCCGCCAGGGCCCCGAAATAGCTACTTGCCTGGCGGCGCTAAGTGCCCTGCGCACGGGCATAGCTGAGGAGTGGCCACGTCCTTCCTCTACCGAATAATCCATCAGGACTTAGTTGGCTGGTAGTAACAGTTCCAGCCTACAGCCGTGCTATTCGCTGAAACACCTGAGCAGATATTGTGCAAACAAAAACGGCCGGCCCCTAAAGGAGCCGGCCGTTTCAGTAACCGTTGGGAAGGGCTAAGCCACGTACTCAATGGCCAGCGGGTTGGTGCTGTTGTTATTGAGGGGGTACATCTTGCCGTTTACTTCCTGGTAGAAGTTAATGCCGACTACCCCCACCACTAGGTTGGCGGCTGGAGGAGCCGCCGGGAAGCTGGCCACCATGCTTAAGTTGGACTGAGCTGCCCCATTGAGCGGTTGAATGCCCAGCGGAGCCGCCACCGAAGCATTGGTGTAGGTCAGCGCCTCCATGTCCAGCGACGAAGCCGCGAACACGATTTCGTAGTGCGATGCCCCTTGAGGTGCAGCAATCTCGACCATCGGCGTCAGGCGGGGGATGCTCAGCGTCACGTCAGTCCCCGCGCCCGTCACTTGGTAGGGGAAGTACATGGTCTGCCCAATACCGGCGTCGATGTTGAAGTTGAAGCCGAGCAGCGGGGCCGAGTTGTTCGAGTCGTACACGCGCTGCCCCCGGTCGTTGGTGTCATCCATGCCGATAATCTCGCGCATCTTCTGCGTCAGGCGCGACGCCACGCGGCTGTCGCTGGCAGCCGAGATAGCCACGCGCAACGAGTCGCGCAGCAGCTTGCTGTACTTGGCGGCCCTGCTGAACTCGTTGGCGTTTTCACGGGTGCGCGCCATGCTGGCCTTGCTGTTGAAGGCCGCCTTGTTAGACGGGGGCTTTTGGCGAATGCTGCCGTCCTTGGCAAAGACGAGACCCCCGACGGTGCCCCGAATGCCAATAATGCCTGTTTGTTGAGCCATAATGAAAATAAGTTAGCTGAACGCGCCTGGGATGCCACTATTGGCCAACGTTCTGGCCCGCATTCAATGCCAGGGCGTTGTTTGTGGGTTTGAAATACGTCAAGTAAATTTGACAAGTCAAGCGCGCTGCCCCGTATAACCCGGTATGCACCCATCCAGCCCCATGCTTCGCATTTGCATCTACCCCAAAGACGTGGCCCGCCTCACTGGCCGCAGCTACGATGCTGCCAAGCGCCTGGTGCGCCGCGTCCGCCAGGCCGCCGGTAAACCCGCCGGGTCACTTGTATCCATTCAGGAATTTTGCCGTCTCACCGGTCTGGATGCTGCCGAAGTAAGCGAGGCCCTAAACCGCAAAGCCAGCTAATACTGCCCACCTCCAGCCATACTTAAAGCCACCATAGAGTATACTTCCAGCGTGGATAGCTGCAGGACCACCGCCCGCCAACAACGCCCCGGCAACCTGTCGGCACCGAGAGTTGCTACACCAATTCTCCTACCGCTTTTTTAAGGGCAGCGCTTCCTTTCCAGCTGCGCAGATTGGTTTTAGCTGGTTCGGCTGGCAGCCGGCCGCTCCGAATGCATAGGTCGGCGTACAGCTCAACTAGCTTCTTGGTATTCCGCAGCGGGGCAGCAGGCAGCTGCGGAAGCAGTTGGTCCAGCACCTGCAGCAGGGCGTCATCGGTTGTGGCATCGATAGCGCGGGCCTGCTGCAGGTTGTCGGCTAGGCGCTGCACCGGTGCGAACTCGTGGGCGAGGAAGCTCCCTAATATGGAGCCCAGCACAGTGGGGACGAGGCGCCCGGTCGTACAAGCAGAGAGAAAGGCTTCCAAAGCCAGGGCCCGGCAAGTCGGTGCCTTGTGCATGAGGCCCAGCGCCAGCAGCAGGGTAGTGGGCTCTGGGAACACCGGGCCAGGGCCGAGCAGCTCCTGCAGGGCTGCCTGCACCACGTCCCGCTCGGTCGATTCCAGCCCATCGGCCCAGGCAGCGGTGCGCACCACGTGCCAGTGCAAGGGCGCCGCGTTGTGGGGTATCAGGCTGGCCACGAAGCGGTAGTCGTGGGGAAGCAGCCATCCGGCGTGGCCCATGGCCCGGAAGCGGGCGTGCTGGGAGTAAAGCAGCAACGGCGACGGCGGGGTTTGGCTGGTGTACTTGCTCGGGAACTGCAGCACGGGGTATTGCTGCGTCACCGTGGGCTTGCCGGGTTTCCACTGCTCCACCCAGGTGTTGGTTTTAATTTCAAAGTGCCACCCCGGCGCCCAGGGGCGAACAACGCCCGTGTAATCCGTCGGAATCAGCGCGGTCAGCTCCTCGAAAACACCCTCCGGCTGACGGGTGCGGGCGGCCACCGCCCACAGCCACGGCCAGGCGTCGGCCAGGGTGCTGGCGCCCCCGGCATTGGCCGGCAGCAGCTTGCCCAGGCGCGTAGTTAGGTGCTTGAGCAGGGAGGTTTTCGCGGGTTGGAAGCTGGGTAAGGGCTGCTGACCCGGCGTTAGCAGCCACTGCAGCAGCTCGCGCAGTTCCGGATGCTGTAGCTGGGATAGCCGGGCCAGCGCTGTTTGCGCGTCCGCTGTATTGGCGTAGGCCGTACGGGCCAGCGCCACCACCAGGTCAAACGGGTCCGGCTCCGAGTTGGAGGCCTCGTACTCCAATAGCTTGTCGACCAGAACCGAAGGCGCTACCCAGTACGGCGCGTGCGACGGGGTGCTTAGCAACGGCAGGCCGGAGCGGGTGCGCAGGTGCTCTTCAGCGGCCACGAAACGACGTTGCTCCACCAGCACCAGCGGGTCGGAGGTGTCCTGGTCATCCCGCACGTTTACCTTGTTCACGCGCTCAGTGGTAAAGCCCTGTGCCCAGCCGAGCAACAGGGCCTGAACTAAGCCATAGTGCCCCGACAGGCCATTGCCGGCAATGATGGCAGTAGTCTGCTCGCCGGTTTTGCCTTTCAGCCAAGGCCGCACCTGCAGCAGGTAGGGCAGCAGTTGCTGGGCCGCATCAATTGGAAACTGCGGGCGCAGCCGCAGCAAGCCGTCCACCCACCGTTCCAGCTCCGATACGTTGTCGTGGCGCAGCACCTGGCCGGTAAGAAAGAGCAGCTCATGCCAATCAGCAACCGGAACCACTGCATTGGCCGCCGACAAATCAGGCGCAAACCCAGTCTGTGGAACATAGGCAGCGCCCTCCGTCGGTGAGAGTGCTGGGACCGACCCCATCCAGGGAGCCAGGAGTTGCCGGGCGTCCGCTGTCATCAGGTCGGCGTAGTCGGCCAGGGAAGCCAGTAGGTCCGCCGTTTCATCGGCCGACAGCAGCGGCTGCTTGGCCTTTAGCATCAAGGCCAGCAGCTTCGCTGCTTTCGCTTGCACGGCGGCATCGGCGCTGGCCAGAGCGGCCACGGCCAGTGGGCCCAGCTCCGGCGCAAGGGCCGGGCTACGCTTCAGCAGCTTCTCCAATCCACCCAGCAAGGTGCGCTGCGCCGTTTTAAGGTCCTGCCGGGTAAGCATGCCTTCCGCGTACAGCAGCAGCGGGGCTGGGTCGAATGCCGCATCCGCCCAGAAAGCTTTCAGCTGCTCCACCGCAAAGTTGACTACCAGAGGCTGCGTATGTGCCAGCAGCTCGACCAGCTCCTGCTGCTGGGCCAGACACTCTGCCGGGGTGGGCTGCAGGGTCAGGAACAGGTTTTTGAACCACGTCAGCAGCGGCCGGCGGAAGTCGCGCCGTAAGGCCATGAGGCTGCGCGTGAGCAGCTCCGTCCGGTCGAGGTGGCCCGCTGCCGCCAGCTGCACCAGCACGTCGAACCACGTGATGTGCTGCTGGGCTACCCCCGTGTGCGCCTGTGTCGAGTCAACCGTCGTGTCGTAATCGAAAAACCCAAGTAAGTCCCGCTGAATAGTGGCGGCGCTAGCTTCGAAGTCCAGCAGCAGCTTTTCGGCGTAGTTGGAGACCGGCTTCTTGTCGCGGCGGAAGTGGTAGCTCTTCAGATGCAATGAATGCGCCAGCGTGCGGCTGAATAGTGCCGGCTCGTAGTCAACAAGCTGCCGGGTTTCCATTTCCCGCAGCAGTCCGTAGTCGGGCAGGTTCCACGGGCCGCCCCGGCTCTGGCGCTCAAACCATTCCCCAAACCAGTTCGGCCGGGCGTGCTCCGCCACGGTGAAAAAGGCCTCCCGATGAGCGGTGCGAGTGTCGCCCTCGCCCCAATGCATGTCCAGGGGCTCGTTCAGCCCGGTGGCTTCTTTTCGGGTATACGTCGCCACGCCCGCCAAAAACAGCATGGCCAGCTGCGGCTCCGTGCCGGTCCGCCCCCAGGTAGAGGAGCCCAGCTGCCGGAACTCCGTTAATTCCTTTCGAAGTGCCTTGGCTTTGGCGCGAACGGCCAGCTGCTCTTTTTTGTCAAGGGCTAACAGGAACGGCACAAGTTGAGGCAGGCCCTGGTGGCGAATGATGCGCTCGAAAATATCAACAGCGGACATAGATAAGTACGGAGAGTCGGGGAGGAGGGGAGGAAAGCAAACTGGAATAGAGGCGACCTACAAAAAGCGCATCTGAGCCGCTAAAATGTGTTTGCACGGACCGCGCTGGCCCTGGTGGCTGCTAAACCAGGGACAGGTGCAGCGCGCACCTTCTGCGCCGCCCACTACTACCGTATGCCACACGTCGGTGCCGCGTACGCGCGCCTCGGTACGGCCGCCGGCCCCCAGGCCCAGCAGCTGCACATTGTCGGCCGCGTCGAGCAGCGCCCGGGCATTTTTCAGGCGCGGGTTCAAACTCAGAATTCGGCCGAGCTTGAAGGGCAGGCGGCGGTAGAAGTGCTGGTTGTCGGCCAGGTCAAAGCCCAGCAGGCCCATGGCCGACAGGCTGGCGCAGAGCCGGTCCACAGTGTCGGGCGCCAGGTCGTGCTCCAGAGCGAACAGGCTGGGGTTAAACACCTCATTGCCACGAAACAGCCGGTTGGCGCCGCTAATCCACTCCGCCGGCAATTCGTCCATCAGGGTTTCTAGCTGGTTGCCTTCGCCCGAGAAGCCGCGCCACACGTCGGCCGACAACGCCAGTAAAAAGCGCTGCCCACCCCCAAGCTCCAGCAAGAAGGCCGAGGCCTGACCGTCCGGTGTGGCGTACACGCGCACGGCTTCGCAGAGGGGCAGCAGCCCGTCGAGCAGGCGCAGGCGGTGCACCCCGCCCACCCGCACGGCCCCGGCGCTGGCCACTGGGGTGAAGCTGGGGCGCACGCCCCGCAGCACCAGGTAATAATCGGCTTTGGCGGAGCCTGCCGGAATGCTTTGTACCAGCTGAACCGCCTGAACGCGGGTGAGGCGCAGCTTTTCCTCCATCAACGCCAGGTAGGCCTGCACCGAGGTCAGGCCCTTAATCCAGCGCTCAGGCAGGGCTACTTTCCGTTCCACCACTTTGCCCGCGGCGCGCTCCAGCACCACTTCCTGCTGTCCCACCGACAGCAGCACGGGCTCCGTGCGGGAGATGCGGGCCAGCGCGTTCACCATGGGCTCGTTGAAGTCCACGTTGGTGGTGCCGCTGCTGAGGAACTCCCCATCCAGGGCCTCTGGGCCCAGGTCCAGCCGCGCATACACGCCGTTGCACGAAGAAAAGGCTTCAAATCGTAGCTGGCAAGCGCCGGCCGTCACGATGGGGTCCCGCAAAGCGGCGCTCTGGGGCACAAACCGCGAGGCAACCACCTTGGCCAGGGTGCTCAGCCCGCGGGCTGCCAGCCAGGAGTTGCGCATCCGGCCCCAGAAAAAGCAGGCGGTTTCCGCGTCCAGCCCTTCTTCCGAAAAAGCAGACAGCAGCAAGGCATTGCCGTCCGGGCGCTGCTCCAAAGCAGAAGGACGGGCGTACGAATAAGCAAAATCAGACATGAAGTCAGTAACAGACTAATTAACTAGCAAGCTACTAATTTGACATGAGAGTGAGCCATAGAATTAGTCTATACGTCAAGCTGGGCCACATCAAGCGTGGCTTTGTGCTGCGCCACCTCTGGGTGGTCGAGCGCAGCTTGAGCTGGAGTGCCCGCTACAAACGCTTGACCCGCGACTACGAACGTATGACTGTAGCTTGCAACAGCTTCCCTGCTAGGACTTTGTCATACTCATACTTGCCAAAACGGCAACCCTTAGTTTGCCCGCAGGTACATAATGCCGTCTAAAGTGACCACCTTTTACCTCTTAAAGTGTGAGAGTAATATGTTCAAGCAAGTGTCACCATTAGCTGTTTTAATTAGTGGTGTATTCCAAATAGGCGCGCTCTAAGTCAACAGCCTCACCCAATCGTTCCGGGTGATAATTGATGATGAGTTCAACTTTGCCTGTATCCGTGTGAGCTACAGCCCGGAATGACTCACCGCTGTTGAAGGCAGGGTTTATATCAATATTAAAACCTGCTACCTCCTTCACAAACTGTTCTAAAACAGACTTTTTGCAATCAAGCGTACGGCGCTTAAACACCCAGTATCCAGTTCCATTCCAAAGGTCGTGCAGATTGCAGCTCAGCTCAAGTGTATCAGTCCAGACCTTATCAAAAGCTGCCACCTCCACTTTATTCTGTTCCGAGTTTTGTGGTAGCTTGATTAAAAGCTTGGGCATCCCTTCCGTTCTAGTTTCAACGCGAATGTTATACCAGGTATGCTCACCACCATCGCGTGAATCAGTAAAATCGTAATCGTCTTTATAGCGAAGCAAGTACTCCTTTACGGCTTCCAACTTCTTTTCCAGCGGTTCGTCAGCCTCAATATAAAACTGGTAAACTGGGTGTTTGTGCTCGTAATCTGTGAGTGGCATACTGAGTTGGCTTTGATGAGAATCCCAAGATACGCACCAGCGGTGAAGAATCTTTTACACTGATAATTGTGAATAAAATATTGTTAAATTTAACATCAACATAATGAGCCTTTATGGACCTGCTCATTTATATTTGTTTGGCATCCACAACTTAATTTAGCCGATAATGACACAAGAGGAAAAAGAGAAGATTGAAGATGTGGTTTTCATCCTCAACTCCACCGCAAATGAGGTAGAACACTATGTTGAATCCGCCAAGGAGGTATTTACGAAGAACAAACTAGCTGAAAAAAGCTTCCCCCGCGAGCTGATACCAGAAGAAAAACTGATACAAGCCGCCTTTATGTTTATCGTTATCCGCATCTGTTCCTTTATGGATGAATGGGATGACCAGATAGGCGAGTTAATTGCTCAAGGCATCGAGCCCGAGCGATTCAGAAAGCTAAAAAAGGTCACCAAGCCCGTTTCTAAGGAGATTCGAAAGTTCACGGGCCTAGTTGAGATGCGCAACCTGCTTGCGCACAATGCTAGGATACAAAAGCAGGGTTATGCAAACGCCTATCGCGGCGGGTACATTGCCAGCCTTAAAGTGCCAATCACCATCCCAGATTATATGCTGGTGAGTGATTGCCTAAAAATCATGAAGGAAATACTTAACAAAGCCTTCCCCGAATGCGTGCAACTTCCCGGTGACTTTATTGCTGCAAATACAGGTCGTAATCTACCTGTGGGTATCACAGAAGCGGAAAAGAGCGCTATTATAGCGGATTTGATTAAGCAGGTGACCGACAATATAGCATCTTATAATATCGCTCAGGGCGGTACTGCTTAACTCTTATCCTACTCGAACAACCAATGAGCAAGCCAATCAATCACAACCGCGTTTCACAACGCCAGCTCCGGTACTTCTTCAAGGATGAAGCCGGCAAAATCTATCTGTACGGCAAACACTAGTTAACCTATTCGAAATGAAGTCAACTAAACGGGTTTTCAGCACAGCACTAGCTATAAACTACACGGCGACTTTGTAGATTCGGTAGGTGTGGTTCATTATATAATGGTGAGCTACTTCGATGAAATACCTGGCTTGAACGTAATTCTGGCCGGGATTTCTCATCTCCGAACGGCCTGTCAATTACGCTGCCATTACATTACAAACTGTACCATCAAGTGCGCTCACGGCGGGTGCAGTAGCCGGCCCATCCCAGGCCGCCCGCATGGCCTGGTGCTGCAGCTCTTCTACCACCTGGGCATACCGCATGGTGTTTTGAATCTTGGCATGACCCATCACGCGCTGCAGCACGGCGACGGGCATGCCGCGCAGCAGGCTTTGCACGGCAAACGTGTGGCGGGCCGTGTGCATTGTCACCAGCTCGTGCAGCTGCACGGCCTCTTTCACTACCTGCCCGCCGGCCGTGCTTACCACTTCCACCAGCCGCGTCAGCCCCGCCAGCTTCGTAATCTTTTTCAGGTACCGGTTCATGGGCTGGTTAGCCAGCACCGGCAGCAGCCGGGCGCCCTCAAATTGCCGCTCGGGCACGTCGTACCGGTCCAGGATTTCCGACGCCAGCCGGCTCAGGTAGATGCTCACGGTAGCCCGCGTCTTGGTTTGTGTCAGCCGCAGCACCCGGTCGCCGTCACCCTTGGGCCCGAGCCCGTGCACGTTGCCGGCGTGAAGGGAAGCCACGTCCGAATATCGCAGCCCCGTGTAGCAGCAGAACAAGAACACGTCCCGTGCCGGCTCCAGCGTCTTTGGGAGCTTCACTGCCACGAGCGCCGCCAAATCGGCCCCGGTCAAGTACGTCTTGGCCTGGTCCGTGTAGCGCACTTCCAGCCGCTTGAGCTCCATGCCCAGCGTCAGGCCCCGTTCGTCCTGTGCATGCCGCAGAAAGGTTTTCAGGTCCTTCACTATCGTGTACACTCCATTCGCGGAAAGGCCGCAGCCCGTCCGCAGGTGGCTCACGAAGTCGTCATGAATGGCTGAGGTGTAGTCTGCCAGGGTTAGGCCCTTGCGCCGGGACTTTTCCAGAAAAGCCGCCAGGTGGTTACAGGCAGTCTTGTAGTGCCGCAAGGTGTGAAAGGCGTACCCCCGCCCGGACAGCACCTCGCGGAACTCCGCAAACCGGGCCACCAGCGTTGGCTCTTCCTTCACTACCACCACCGCCGGGTTCACGGCCTCGCGCATCAGCGCCACCGTCGGGGCCACATTGGCCGCCCGAAGCTCCCGGTACTTGTCTTCCAGCCGGCGCGCCAGGGCCTGCAGCCCTTGGTTCGCCGAGGTGTAGCCCGGGAGCGAGCGCCGGAACTCCTGTTCCTTCTCGTTCCATTGCCGCGGCTCGCACCGCTCCTTGGTGGAGCAGCGCAGCCGCAGCCCGTCGAAGTACGCCGATACATAGACCGGCACCGTGCCCGCCTTATTCTGTTTATCATGCCGCAGCTCAAACACAACTTTCATAAGATTGGAAAAAAGAGGTGGCGTAGGAGGTGGCGTAAACCCATTGGTAAGTCCAGGTATTAGCTCTGGTAAATCCAGTTTGGGTAGAACGCAAAAAAGCCTCAAAAACTGCATCTGTTGCCAGATTTACAGCTTTTGAGGCTTGATTTTTAGAGGGTCGTCAGACCGTCCAAGTACCCGGAGCCGGAGTCGAACCGGCACACCTTGCGGTATTGGTGTTTGAGACCAACGCGTCTACCGGTTCCGCCATCCGGGCAAGAACAATTTCCGCTCTGCCGGTATCAGGAGCGGGCCGCAAAGGTAGCCAGCTGCTGCTGGATACGCAACAGATAGCGCTTCTTTAAGTAGTAGGTGCGGATTTGCTGCAGAGCCGCCGGGCGGTGGTCGGTGGGCAGCTCGGCATAGCCGGCCAGCAGAGGCGCGATGCCCGCGTCGAGGGTTTGGGAAATGGCTGAGGCCTCATCGGCTACTTTGGCCTGGGCCGCGGCGTCCGGCTCCATTTCCAGCTCCATAAGCTGCTCGTTCAGCTCCATCATGTCCATGAGGAAGTCGGGCGGCAGCTGCTCCTGCTTGCCCTCCTCCAGCAGGCCGTGCTGGGCCAGGATGTAGGCCATGCGGCGGTCAGAGTCGGATAGGGTGCGGTAGGCATCGGTGTTGAGGGTGGCCTGGCGCAGCATCTCGGCCTGGTTTTCCGACGAGGAAGTGGCGTGAAAATCGGGGTGCGTTTCGCGGCTCTTGGCGTAGTACTGGCGCTTGAGGGCCGCCTCGTCCAGCACAAAGCTTTCGGGCAGGCCATAAAATTCGAAGTAGTTGGTCATGGTACTGGGGTATTTTCTAGCAGTGCTACGCAGGGTAAAGCCGACGTGGTCAGCCAGGCCAAAGGACTGAATAGAAGCAAAGCGCTTCAATCAGAAACCAGCCGCCTGAATCAAGGAAATCAGCTTAACCAGCGTGAATCAGCGAGGAGAAGGCGTAGGGCGGAGCCGCAAACAGGCGCTTGGTAGCCGGCCACACCTCGCCGAATAAAGCCGACTTGCGGTACGCATCCAGGGCCTCGGCCGTTTCCCAGTGGCTGAAGGTGCAGAAAATGTTAGGGTTGTCGGCGTCCTGCCACAGCTCCAGGTGGCGGTTGCCGGGCTGCTGGCGGATGAGCTGCTCGGAGTTGCGAAAAATGGTCAGAAAGTCGGCTACCCGGTCCGGGTGAAAGGTCATGCGAACGACGCGAATCAGCATACTGGTGGTGGAGTGGTAAGGGGCCGCGAAGGTAAGGCCAGGGGGCTCTGGCTGGAGGATGTTTCAGCCATAAGCGTGATAACTACCGTACCAGGACTTTTGACATCAACCGATTACTACGTCTTTTGCCATGACCACCACCGCAAAATCCTCCTTTCGCAGCTTCTCCCTGTTGCTGATTCCGGCCCTGGCCGCCAGCCTGCTGTTCAGCTCCTGCAGCAACGACCCCAAAGCCACCGACCCCGATAATACGGCTACCGTGGTAGAAAACCCCGATGTGGAACCCGTAACAGCCGACACCACGAGTACGGAAGCACCCGCGCAGTAAATAAAGAATTGTTCTTGCGAGGCGCAGCCGAAGCAAACGAAGTTCAGCATAGCTAATCCGTCCTCGCTGAGCGACCAGCCAGGTAATGTGAAAAGCCCCGATGCCAGAGCTGGCATCGGGGCTTTTTTATGTATCACATCCTTTACAGCAATTCCCAAGTTGGCGTAAAGACTTTGTTCTATCGTTCGCCTCACCCCCCGCCCCCAAAAAATGCTTAATTCGCATTTCCGAAAGGGAGAGGGGGAGCCGGTCTAAAATACCTGTACAGAAATTTGGGATGCGCTCTAGGTTTTGCGCTGAGCAAGGAAGGGTTGGCTACGCCGAGCTTCGTTTGCCGCGCTCCACTCCGTTTCGCTCGCAATGACCCGCCTTTTCGCATCAGCACATCGGCACATCAAAAATCAGCCCATCACCTAATCCACGGGGAACCGCACGTCCACCTGGGAGTCGAAGTGCAGGCCCAGCAGCTCGGCGGCGTTGCCCTGGCAGATGCCCAGGCACAGGCAGTCCTGGCTGTTGAAGACGGTGACTGCCTCGCCGGGCTCGGCGGCCGAAAAGTGGGGCAGCAGCTCCCGCACCACTTCGCGGCCGAAGTGCACGGTAAGAGGACGGCCGCGGCCAACTACTTCCACCGCGCTGCGGGAGATGTTGGTAATCAGGTTGCCATAGTGGTCGATGTGGGCCACGTGCCCCGTAATTCGGTCGTCCTGCAGGCGCACTTGCCGGTTGTTGAGGCGGTGAAACTCTTGCACGACGGGCCCCAGCTCGGGCAGGGCCGCGCCCTGGGCCAGGGCCACGGCTGCCGGCAGCAGCACGTCGCGGGTAGGGGAGGGCGTGTCGGCGGCGGGCAGGGCCACCAACTCTTCGGGGGCCCCGTCGCAAAGCAGGGCCAGCAGGCCGTTGTCGGCCGTCACAAAGAAGTGGTCCTGGTAGCGGGCCGCGTGCCAGGCCGAGCTAGCCCCCGCGCCGTGGTCGTTCACGCCTACTACATGCACCGAGCCAGCCGGAAAATCGCGGAACACCGAGTTCAGCACGTATACCGCGTGGGCAATGTCGAACGGCTCTACGGCGTGGCTGATATCCACCACGGTAAGGGCCGGCGCCAGCTGCAGCAGCCGCGCCTTCAGGGCGGCCACGTAGTGGTCGCGGTAGCCAAAATCCGTGAGCAGTGTAATCAGGCCCATGCCCGCGTTCTGAAGTTTTTCGTAGTATTGTTCGTTCGCCTGAACCGAGCGCAAAAGTAGCCGGTTTTGTGCTTAGGTGATGGAGAAATGAGGTAATGAGGTGATGAAGACAGGAAAGCTTTTAAACAAAAAGCTTTTGCCATCAGACTTACGTACCGCCTGATTTCTTTGCTCGGCTTCAGCATCTAACACTTCATCACCCCGTTACCTCATCACTTCATCACTCCAGCTCTTGGTCGAAAAAGTCATCACCCTCGAAAACGTGTCCCTGGTTGATTTCCTCGGACCCGACAACCAGAACATCCGTCAGCTTGGCGCGGCGTTTCCCGGCTCCAAAATCATCAGCCGTGGCAACGAGATAAAAATCCAGGGCCAGCCGGAGGTTATCTCCCGCATCAACGACATCCTCAGCTCCCTTATCGAGCACTACCACCAGTACGGGCAGATTACCGACAAAACGGTAAACCAGTACCTGTCGGCCACCAGCGAGGAAGCCGAGGGCCGGGTGCTGGCCGCCTCGCCCGACGTGATTCTGTTTGGCGCCAAAGGCGGCGTCATCAAAGCTAAAACCGGCAACCAGCAGAAGCTGGTCGATGCCGTGATGAAGCACGACCTCACGTTCACCCTGGGCCCGGCCGGTACCGGCAAAACCTACATCTCGGTGGCCCTGGCCGTGCGGGCGCTCAAGAACAAGGAGGTGAAGAAAATCATCATCTCCCGCCCCGTGGTGGAGGCCGGCGAAAGCCTGGGCTTCCTGCCCGGCGACATGAAGGAAAAAGTCGACCCCTACCTGCGCCCGATTTACGACGCCCTGGAAGACATGATTCCGGCCGAAAAGCTGAAGTTTTACCAGGAAAACAAAATCATTGAGATTGCGCCGCTGGCGTATATGCGCGGCCGTACCCTCAACAATGCTTTTGTGCTGCTCGACGAGGCCCAGAACACCACACCCAGCCAGATTAAGATGTTCCTGACCCGCATGGGCCCCACGGCCAAGGTGATGGTAAACGGCGACCGCAGCCAGATTGACCTGCCCACCCGGCAGAAGTCGGGCCTGATGCAGGCCCTGGACATTCTGCGCGACGTGCCCGGCATCGGCTTCGTGGAAATGACCTCCGAGGATGTGGTGCGCCACCGCCTGGTAAAGGAAATCGTGCAGGCCTACGACCGGTTCGACAGCGAAGAGCAGAAGCGCGAAGCCCAGCAGCGCCAGCACAGCCGCCGCTCCGACGACCGCCGCGTGGAAGACCGCCGCCCCGAAGCCCACCCCGACGCCGGCCCCCGCAGCAGCGACGGCCTGCCCGTCAACCAGGAGCAGTAATCTGGACCACGGATTAGCTGCGCTGAACTTCGTTTGACACGGATTTTTCGGATTACACAGATTTTAGCTTCGCTGACCTTCGGTTGTAGACGATTCTCTAAAGTCCTTTTTGATTAACGAAAGAGATTTTCCTTAAGAAAGGCAGCCGAAAGGCTGCCTTTTTGGTTAAAGTTCGACCTTTGCATTAATTGGATAAAGGGACGGCCCTGAATCGTTCACAAAATCCGTGTAATCCGTTTAATCCGAAAAATCCGTGGTTCAGACAGTCCGTGTAACCGACCCTGGCGACCTCCGCGCCGCTTTCAGCATCCGTGAACAGGTATTTGTAGGGGAGCAGGGCGTGCCCCTGGACCTGGAAAACGACCAGCACGACCGCCAGGGCGCCCGTCACTACCTCGCCCGCACTGCCGAGGGCACGCCGGCCGGGGCCGCTCGCTGGCGCGAAACCGACAAAGGCATTAAGCTGGAGCGCTTCGCGGTGCTGCCCGAGTTTCGCAACCAGGAAATCGGGGCCTCGCTGCTGCGTGCCGTGCTGGGCGACGTAAACGCTGAGTTTCCCGCCGCCCCGGTCTACCTCAATGCCCAGCTTAAAGCCGTGCCGTTCTACGAGCGCCACGGTTTTAAGAAGGAGGGAGAGATGTTTGAGGAAGCCGGCATTCAGCACTTTAAAATGGTGCTGGGCTAGGGGCTTTTCTGAGCGGATTAGAGGTCCGTATGCTGCGATAAACTCATCGCGATTTGGAATGCAAAAATTAGCTAGCCGCGGTAGAGACGCACTATTTTGCGTCTCCTCGCTGGACGGCTGATAAAGAACGTTCTACCGGGCAGGCATAGAAAATCGGCCCCTTTCAATCGGTTTAACTCAGGTGAACTGCTACATTGCAAGAGCTTAATTTACCCTTAAGCTCTTTTGGCATGATAACCTGGGCTAACTTCCCCTTCGTCCGCTACACGCCGGCGTTGATACTGGGCATTGTGGGCTACCTCCACTTAGGCGAAAGCTGGCCCGAGCTCTGGCCTTTCTGCGCTGGCGGGGTTGGGCTTGCCGGGCTGCTCACGGTGTGGGCCCAGCGTCAGGCAGCCCCCGTGGCCACCGATGCTGCCGGCTTGCTTTGCCTGCTCTGCGTTGTGCTGCTGGGCGCTACACTCACCCAGCGCGCCGTGGAGGCCCGGCGGGCCGACCATCTGTTTCGCTTCGAAGGCCAGGTAGAGTGCTACCAGTCTGTGGTAGACGACTATACCGTGGTGCGGGCTGCCACTTATGCTACCACCCTGCGCGTGCAGAGTGTGCGGGTAGCCGGCCGCTGGCAGCGGGCCACGGGCGGGGTGCGCATCTCCCTGCCGCGGGTGGCTGGCATTGCCGAGCCTCATTACGGCGAGGTCTGGCTGGTTCGCGGCCACCCCGACCCCAGCAAGCCACCCCTCAACCCCGGCGAGTTCGACTACCGCCGCTACCTGGAATACCGGCAGGTGTACCACCAGCAGTACGTGCACCCCGACCAGTACCGGGTGCTGGGCCTGCAGCCGCCCAGCTACCTGGTGGCCATCAGCATGCGCGCCGCCAAGGCGATGGAAGGCGTGTTCCGGCACTACATCAGCGAAAAGCGGGAATATGCCATTGCCGTAGCCCTGGTGCTGGGCTCCAAAGACGACGTGGACGCCGACACCAAGCTGGCGTACTCCAACACCGGTACCACCCACATTATGGCCGTGTCCGGGCTGCAGGTGGGCCTGCTGTTCACGGCCATGTCGGGCCTGCTGGGCATGTTGTTTGGCCGCTTGCGGGGATTTCGGCTGTGGTCGGCCCTGCTGGGCCTGGCCGTTATCTGGAGCTATGCTTTTCTCACGGGGCTGTCGGCTTCGGTGCTGCGGGCTACGGTCATGTTTAGCTTCGTGATTATGGGCCGGCTGCTGGGCCGGCAGGATACCATCTTCAACACCCTGGCCGTGGCGGCGTTTGCGCTGCTGGTGTACAACCCCTTCATCCTGGCCGATGTGGGCTTTCAGCTATCTTTTCTGGCCGTGCTGAGCATTGTGTACCTGCAGCCCCGCATTGTGAAGCGGCTGGATGTGAAAGGCTACTTCAGCCGCCGCCGCAAGCCCTGGCAGCCGCGGGCCGTGCAGCGGGCCTGGGCCGGCTGCGCCTGGTTTCTGGACGTGGTGTGGCAGGCTACGGCGCTGTCGGTAGCGGCGCAGGTAGCCACCTGTGCGCTGGGGCTGTTCTACTTCCACCAGTTTCCGCTCAGCTTTCTGGTGTCTAACCTGGGCGCGGTGCCCATTTCCAGCATGGCCGTGTACGTAGGCCTGGCGCTGCTGGCGCTTAAAGGCCTGATGGCCGGGTTGGGAATGCTGCTGCCGGCCGGGGCCGACTGGTGGCTGGACGTGCCGCCGCAGGCGCTGGCCCGGCTGCTGGAGGGCATGGTGTACGCTTTCAATGAGTACATCTTCTTTATCAGCCGGACAATGGCGGGCTGGATGGTGCGCGACATCCATGTATCAGCATTGCAGACGGTGCTGCTCTTCGCCATCATCGGCGCCTGCCTGGCCTGGGCCCACGGCAAGCAGCTGCTGTGGCTGCGCTGGGCCGCCGTGCTGCTGCTGGGCTACGGCGGCAGCCGGGTGTGGGAAGCCCGGCAGCTGGCACCCGACGAGGATTTTATCGTGTACAGCATTCCGCGGCGCTCGGCGGTGGGCTTCTGGCAGGGAGCAGCGGCTGAGTTTGTAACCGTCGACTCCCTGCCCCTGAGTGAGACCGAGCGCACCTACCGCCTGCTGCCGGGCATTATCCAGCGGGCTGCCCGCCGCACCGCCTACCGCGTGGGCTGGCAGCAGGCAGCCGTGCCCGTGGCCTGCGTAGCCGATGCCGATACGACGGCCCGCAATCCCTTTTTCCGGCCCGGCCCCGTGGTACTGGCCCAGTGGCGGGGGCTGCGCCTGGCCTTCGTGGCTAACCGCATTTCCAGCGCTGCCCAGCCTTTGCCGGTTGACGTGCTGGTGCTGCGCCGCAACGCCCGCGTAAAGCCCGAAATCCTGGCCGCTGTGTTTGGCACGCAGGCCCGGGTTGTCTTCGACTCCTCCTGCAAAATTTGGTACGTGGCCCGGCAGGATTCCGCCCTGCGGGCCCTGGGCTTTCGTACCTGGGACGTAACGGCCCAGGGAGCCTATCACCAGCGCCCACCGGCGCAGCTGTAAAGCGAGCAATGGTGGCGGCTCTTGCCGGGACGTTGACGCCTGGCATGGCTGTTGTTCAGGCGCAGTAGGACAACGGCGGGCAGGGCGGAATCCTGCCTGCCAGTTGACCGGCCGCTACTAAACCAGGCAACCGCGCCTTCTCAGGTTTCGAGTAGGAAAAAGCAACCATTCAGCGGTTCAGCGGCTCATTTAAGCGACGTTACAACCCGGGCGGTCCAGGATTTCAGTCCATCTGCCCGTTTTTTCCGTTAATTGCCCAGAGGAAGCTAGCTTTCGGCTTCCAGAAGCTTGAGCGCCTCTACTACATTCTGCTTTGCCCCGCATCCCATGGATAACCTGCTCACCCCCGAACTCGAAGCCCTCCGCTACATCCGCTACGAATGCCAGGACCGCATCGGCTACATTACCCTGAACCGGCCCGACAAGCGCAACGCGCTGAGTGCCGATGTGGTAACGGAGCTTAAGCAGGCGTTCGACTTTGCCGAAGACGACGAAAACTGCAAGGTGGTGGTGCTGCGCGCCGCCGGCGAGGTGTTCTGCGCCGGCGCCGACCTGGGCTACATTCAGGAGCTGCAGGGCTATGGCTACACCGACAACCTGGAAGACTCCACCCACCTGATGCAGCTCTTCCACCAGATTTATACCCTCAAGAAAATCGTCATCGGCGAGGTGCAGGGCCATGCCCTGGCCGGGGGCTGCGGCCTGGCGGCTATCTGCGACATCAGCTTTGCCGTGCCCGAAGCCAAGTTTGGCTACACCGAAGTGAAGATTGGCTTCCTGCCCGCCATTGTCAGCGTGTTTTTGCTGCGTAAGATTGGCGAAGCCCGCACCAAGCAGCTGCTGCTGAGCGGCGACGTAGTGTCGGCGCAGGCAGCGCTCGACATGGGCCTGCTTACCTTCCTCTGCCCCAAAGAGGAGCTGGCCGATAAGGTAAAGGCCTACGCCCAGCGCCTGTGCCGCGAAAACTCGGAGCAGAGCATGGAGGTGACCAAGGAGATGCTGGCCCGCCTGCCCGAGCTGCCCCTGGAAGAAGCCCTGCGCTACGCCGCCCAGCGCAACGCCGAAGCCCGCGGCTCCGAAGACTGCCGCCGCGGTATCTCGGCCTTCCTCAACAAAGAAAAGATTAGCTGGTAATTGCCGGCGTGCTGGTACTGAAAATGTCCTGCTGTGGTAGCCACGGCAGGACATTTTCGTTTTTGGGCCCTGTAACGCGAAATTCCATTTCGCGTGGCGCGACAAGCGCCGATGCAGCAGCACACGGTACTGCCTGCTCTCCGCAGGCTCGTCACGCAACGGATTTTCGCGGCCGTTTCCGCCCAACTTCTTCCTGAAAACACGTATGCCGGTTATGCCCGCACGTGCAGGGAAGCCCTGATTTTACAGTCGTGCCACCACTGCTTATTGCGCCATCCACTGAAACCTCCATTCCTTTTTTCGGTTAAAAGCCCATGAATTGGATTGCTGCCGCCGGTATCACCCTCGCCACGTTCGCCTTTATGGAGTTCTGGGCCTGGTTTATGCACAAGTATGTGCAGCACGGGCCGCTGTGGTTTCTGCACCGCTCACATCATGTGCGGCACCCGCACCCGGTGGAGCGCAACGACCTGTTTTTCCTGTTTTACGGGGCTTTATCGGCCGTCCTGTTTATGACCGGCGACAACGGCGGGCGCTGGTGGTTTTGGGTAGGCGTCGGGATTGCGGCCTATGGGGCTGTGTATTTTTTCGTGCACGACGTGCTGATTCACGGCCGGCTGCGCTTCTGGAAAAAGTCGCGCCACCCCTACCTGCGGGCCCTCAACATGGCCCACAAGATGCACCACAAAACCACGGGCCGCGATGGGTCGGTAGAGTTTGGCCTGCTCTGGGTCTCGCCCAAATATCTGCAGATGGCCTTGAAGCAGCAAAAATCGAAAGATTTGAAGGTAAAAGCAGATGCCGCAGAGTCGAACAAGTAAGCTTACTTTTGACTTTAGCGTACTAATCTTAACATAACAAGAGCTTGGGTTCTTTCTCCATCAGCGACTTAGAGCAGCTCTCGGGCATCAAAGCGCACACCATTCGCATGTGGGAGCAGCGCTACAACCTGCTGCGGCCGGTGCGCACGTCAACCAACATTCGCACCTACTGCGACAGCGACTTGCGCCGCCTGCTAAACGTAACCACACTCTGCGGCCGGGGCCGGCGAATTTCCCAGGTGGCCAAGCTCAGCGACGCGGAGATGGCGCAGGAGGTGCTGGCCTGCTGCGACGATGCGCAGGACTACAACCAACAGGTAAACAACCTGCTGGCTTCGATATTGGCATTCGACGAAGCCCGCCTGGATAGCCTGCTGAACTCGGGTGCCAGCAAGCTGGGCTTCGAGGAAATGATGCTGCGCGTGGTGTACCCGCTGCTGCAGCGCATTGGGCTGATGTGGCTGGCCGAGACCATGAGCCCGGCCCAGGAGCACCTGCTCTCGCACCTGCTGCGGCAAAAGCTGCTAGCTGCTACCGACGCCCTGCCGCTGAGCTCGTTAAACCAGGCCAGCCGCTGGGTGCTTTTTCTGCCCGAGCACGAGCTTCACGAGCTGGCGCTGCTGTTCATGAACTATGCCCTGCGCGTGCGCGGCCACCATACCCTCTACCTGGGCCAGAACCTGCCTATCAGCGAGCTGACCTCGGTGTATGCCGCCTATCAGCCCCAGACGCTGGTGACCGTGCTCACTTCCCAGCCCGAGCGCGGCCGGGTAGGCGAATTTGCCCAGGTGGTAAAGGCCGCCTGCCCCGATGCCCGCCTGGTGCTCTATGGCCCCATGGCCCGGCAGGAAGGACTGGAGCTGCCCGCCTACTGCGTAGCTCCACGGCTGATGACAGATTTCCTGACCCTGATAACTGAGACCTCCTTACAGGCGAAGGACTAATACCAGCCCTCTCATCCGGGCGAACTGCCGCAGGGAATAATTCTGGCAGTTTCTGGCCGGACATGCCGCCGGGGGTAAGGCAGCATTGCTTGCACTGCTGGCGCGTATCTGCGACGCGTGCCTTTCGGTACCGCGTCTGTGCCGCGACGGTATAGAAATTTAGGCGGCGCGAGCGATTCGCGTCGCAGACGCGGTGCCGGTAAGCACGCGTCAGAGACGCACGCTAGCGGGAGGGGAGTGGCGGCGCCGGGTTCCCAGCCCATGAGCGGCTTCGACCGTGGAAAGCTGAATTTATCAGGGGCTTTTTACGT
Organism: Hymenobacter saemangeumensis; assembly: GCF_039541835.1. Lineage (NCBI taxonomy): Bacteria > Pseudomonadati > Bacteroidota > Cytophagia > Cytophagales > Hymenobacteraceae > Hymenobacter > Hymenobacter saemangeumensis. Next base: position 86,737 of record NZ_BAABGZ010000080.1, read on the forward strand.
TTTTTTTCAGGAAACCAGACTAAAAAAAACTGTCTGGGTGCGCAATCCTGATTTTCATTCGCCTCGTAGCTTCCTCCGTTCGCCGAGTTTTTTATGCCGTTGGCTGGGTAAAGTGCAGCGCAGAGGGGTGAATTCCTACATTGTTTGCCAGAGAAGAAAGTATGCAGGCCGAACAAAAAATATTTTCTGGAAGCTGTTCGAATTGGAATTCGGCTCGTATATTTGTTTAAGAATCTGGCACGAAAAGCTAAACAACATGACTTCGCTCGAATTCACCTCGCAAGTGCAGAAAATCTCCCTCACCTTGCGGCCCGCGGCCATGAACCTGACCCGCGACGCCGACGACGCGAAGGACCTCGTGCAGGAAACCCTGCTCAAAGCCCTCTTGAACAAAGACAAGTTTAAGGCCGGCACCAACCTGAAGGCGTGGTTGTACACCATCATGCGCAACACCTTCATCAACAATTATAACAAGATTACCAAGCGGAGCTCCAACATTGACTCCACCGAGTACTTCCAGTACTTCAACACCGACCAGAACTACATCACCCACAACGGCGCGACGTCGGACTTCGTGGTGCGCGACATCAACGAGGCCATCGCCAGCCTGGGCTCCGACTACCGCACGCCCTTCATGATGTACTACATCGGCTACAAGTACATGGAGATTGCCGAGAAGCTGCAGATTCCCATCGGAACCGTAAAAAACCGCATCCACATTGCCCGCAAAGAGCTGAAAAACGCCCTGCAGGTGTACGCCCCGGTAGGCGCCGGCGCCAACGTGGATACGCTGGAGGAGTAGCCTCTCACATTAAGTAAGCTGTACCTGTGAGCTGCGTTCTCAGATAACCAATAAATACTTAGAAGCCCGTGGCCAAGAAGGTTGCGGGCTTTTTCGTTTCCTCAATAACTCGTCAAATAGCCGGCTGAGCCTATTTTGCGCAGAATGACCAACCCCACTACCCCCAAACACGCCGTCGTAATAGGTGCCGGCTTTGCCGGCCTGGCCGCCGCCAGCACCCTGGCCCAGGCCGGCTGGCGCGTCACCGTTCTGGAAAAGAATGAGATGGCCGGTGGCCGCGCCCGCGTGTTCCGCGCCCAGGGCTTCACCTTCGACATGGGCCCGAGCTGGTACTGGATGCCCGACGTGTTTGAGAAGTACTTCGCCCGCTTCGGCAAGAAAGTAGCCGACTACTACGAGCTGCAGCGCCTGGACCCTTCGTACCAGGTGATTTTCAAGGGCAACGAAGCGGTGGACATTCCCGCCGCCATGGACGAGCTGCGGGCCCTGTTCGAGCGCTACGAGCCCGGCAGCGCGGCGCGGCTGGATGAGTTTCTGCGGCAGGCAGCCTACAAGTACGAGGTGGGCATCAACCGGCTGGTGTACGCGCCCAGCCGCTCCGTGCTGGAGTTTGCCGACCCCAAATTGCTGGTCGACATGCTGCGCATGGACGTGCTGCAGAGTATGCACAAGCACGTGCGCCGCTTTTTCAAGGACCCGCGCCTGCTGGAGCTGGTGGAGTTTCCCATCCTCTTCCTGGGCGCCACCTCCGAGAACACGCCGGCCCTGTACTCGCTCATGAACTACGCCGACCTGACCCTGGGCACCTGGTACCCCAAGGGCGGCATGCACAAGATTGTGGAAGGCATGGTGACGCTGGCCCGGGAGCTGGGCGTGGAAATCCGCTGCAACCAGGAGGTGACGGAAATTGTGGTAGAGCAGGGGAGAAGCACCGGCGTGCGCACCGCCAGCGGCCTGGTCGCTGCCGATGCCGTAGTGGCCGGGGCCGACTACCACCACATCGAGCAGCAGGTGCTGGCGCCCGCGTACCGGCACTACGACGCCAAATACTGGGACACGCGCACCATGGCGCCGTCGTCGCTGCTGTTTTACCTGGGCGTAAACCGTCGCCTCGACAAGCTGCGCCACCATAACCTGTTTTTCGACGAGGACTTCACCCTGCACGCCCACGAAATCTACGAGGCGCCGCAGTGGCCCAGCCGCCCGCTGTTCTATGCCTCGGTGCCCAGCCAGACCGACCCCACGGTGGCGCCCGAAGGCCAGGAAAACCTCTTCCTGCTCATTCCCGTGGCGCCCAACCTGCCCGACACCGACGATACCCGCGAGCATTATTATGAAATGCTGATGGACAAGCTGGAGCGCCACTGCGGCCATCCCATCCGTGCGCATGTGGTATTCAAGCGCAGCTACGCCCACCGCGACTTCCTGGCCGACTACCACAGCTTCAAGGGCAATGCCTACGGCCTGGCCAACACCCTAAAGCAGACGGCCATCCTCAAGCCTACGCTCAAAAGTAAAAAAGTCAGTAATTTGTACTTCACCGGCCAGCTTACCGTACCCGGCCCCGGCGTACCACCCTCGCTGATATCGGGGCAGGTGGTAGCCAGTGAAGTGCTGAAGGAGAATTAACAATGAACAGTGAGCAATGAACAATGTCGTTCTAATTGCTCACTGTTCATTGCTCATTGTTAATTGAAAAAAGTGGACCACGTTAAACTCTTCACCGATACCAGCCTGGCGTGCAGCAAGCTTATCACGGGGCGGTACAGCACCTCGTTTACGCTGGGCATTCGCACGCTCGACCAAAGCCTGCACCTGCCGGTGTATGCCGTGTATGGCTTCGTGCGCTGGGCCGATGAGATTGTGGACACCTTCCACGAGCACGACAAAGCAGCGCTGCTGGCTGACTTTCGCCGGCAGACCTACGAGGCCCTGGAAAGTGGCCTGAGTTTGAACCCGGTGCTGCACGCGTTTCAGGCCGTGGTGCGCGAGTACGGCATCGACCGGGAGTTTATCGATGCCTTCCTGCACAGCATGGAGCTGGATTTGGAAGACCAGAACTACCACCCCGACCTGTACAACGAGTACATCTACGGCTCGGCCGAAGTGGTGGGGCTCATGTGCCTGCGCATCTTCTGCCAGGGCGACGACGCCTTGTTTGAACGCCTGCGGGAGCCCGCCCGGCGGCTGGGCGCGGCGTTCCAGAAGGTGAACTTCCTGCGCGACATCCGCTCCGACTACGAGGACCGGGGGCGGGTGTACTTTCCCGGCGTGGTGTACCAGCGCTTTAACGACGCCACCAAGCGCGAGATTGAGGCCGACATCAAGGCCGACTTCGACGCGGCCTACGCGGGCATTCTGCAGCTGCCGCGCTCGGCCAGGCTGGGCGTGTACCTGGCCTATGTGTACTACCTGAAGCTGTTTTACAAAATCCGGCAGCTGCCGGCGGCCCGCATCCTGGGCGAGCGGGTGCGGGTGCCCGACAACACCAAGCTGCTGCTGCTGCTGGGCTCCTACTTCCGCTACCGGCTGGCCCGCATCTGAGGTGCCAGCCGGGCCGGGCAGGAACCGCGAAGGCTATTCTTCCGTTTTTTGCGGCATGAAGCTTCCGCTGTTCCTGTTTGCGCTGGCCGTGGCGAGCCCGCCCGGTGCCGGGCCGGCCCTGGCCAAAACTGCCGTTCCTTTTCATTCGCTAACCCCCGCCTCCGTGGATTCTAACCTGGACCCCAACGCCCTGCGCCGTCACTACGAGCAAGCCGCCGCCGACAAAGCCGCCGGCGAGAAATTTTACAAGCTGCTGGCCAACTACAACCAGGGCAACGCCCTGGTGCTGGGCTACAAGGGCGCGGCCGAAGCCATCCGGGCCCGCGATGCCTCCATGTTCAACAAGATGGACTATATCAAGGACGCGGCCCGCACCTTCGAGCAGGCCGTAGCTGCCGACCCCAGGAATGCGGAAGTGCGCTTCCTGCGCTTTTCGGTGGAAAGCAACCTGCCCGGCTTCCTGGGCCTGAGCAAGCACCTGGACGAAGACAAGGAAGTGGTGCTGCAGGCCCTGCTCAAGCACCCCGGCTCCGGCCTGGAGCCCGGCGTGTTCCAGATGATACGCCACTTCATGGTGAGCCGCAACCACGTAAGCGAGGCCGAAGCGGGCCGGCTGAACAAGCTGGCGCAGTAAGCTAGTAGAGAGTATTAAGTATTGAGTAGTAAGTCAGACTTATTTATTATTGGGGATTCAAGCTAAATCTGACTACTTGATACTTACTCCTCTCTACTCACTACTCTCTACCTGGTAAGAACAAGCTCCGCCGTGCTCCCCGCAACATTCGCCGGGCTTTCCTAGTTACCTCCCCGTATGCCTGCCTTGCATCTCAGCGTCCGCATCGACCCCAACTCCGGCTTTTGCTTTGGCGTGATTTACGCCATTCAGATGGCCGAGGACCTGCTCGACGAGCAGGGCTACCTGTATTGCCTGGGCGACATCGTGCACAACGACGAGGAAGTGCAACGCCTGGAGGCCCGGGGCCTGCGCATCATCTGCCACGAAAAGCTGGCTGGCCTGCGCGACGAAGCCGTGCTCATCCGGGCCCACGGCGAGCCGCCGGCTACTTATCAGCTGGCCATGGAAAACAACCTGACCCTGATTGATGCCAGCTGCCCGGTGGTGCTCAAGCTGCAAAACCGCATCAAGAGCAGCTTCGACCGCAAGGAGAAAATATTCATCTATGGCAAGCACGGCCACGCCGAGGTGCTGGGCCTGCTGGGGCAGACCAGCGGCGAGGCCGTGGTATTTGAAAGCCTCGACGAGCTGCTGCGCCACGAGCTGCCGGCCAACATCACCCTCTACAGCCAGACCACCAAGAGCACCAACAGCTTTTACAACATCAAAAACCAGCTGGAAGTCCGCGGCTACCAGGTGAATGCCAACGACACCATCTGCCGGCAGGTCAGCAACCGCGACAAAGACCTGCGTCGCTTCGCCGCCGAGTTCGACCAGATTGTGTTTGTGTCGGGCACCAAAAGCTCCAATGGCAAGGTGCTCTACCAGGTGTGCAAGGACACCAACGCCTGCACCCACTTCATTTCCACCGTGGATGAGATTCAAGCCGCATGGTTTCAGCCGGGCCAGTCGGTAGGCATCTGTGGCGCCACCAGCACCCCCATGTGGCTGATGGAGCAGGTGCGCGACCGGCTGCTGGCCCTGTGAGCAGCGCGGCAGCTCGCATAAAGCCCGAGCCCATCGGCAACAAGGGCGTGGCCATGGCTGGCCTTATCGTAGCAGCCTGGGCCGCCCTGCTGACGTTTCTGCTGGCTTACTACGAGCCCGACTGGCGCAGCCCCTGGCCCTACCTGCTGGTGCTGCTGCAGGCCCACCTCTACACCGGCCTGTTCATCACGGCCCACGACGCCATGCACGGCCTGGTGAGCCGTAACAAGCGCGTGAACAATGCCGTGGGCACGGTTACGGCCCTCTTGTTTGCCTACAACTGGTTTCCGGGGCAGCTCCCCAAGCACCACGCCCACCACCGCCACGTGGGTACGCAGGACGACCCCGACTTCCACGACGGCCGCCACCCGGGCTTTCTGCCCTGGCTGCTGCGCTTCGCCTGGAACTACCTCACCTGGTGGCAGGTGCTGCTCATGGCCCTCACCTACAACGTGCTGAAGCTGTTCTTTTCCCAGGCCAACGTCATTGCCTTCTGGATGATACCGGCCATCCTGGCCACCCTGCAGCTCTTTTTCTTCGGCACCTACCTGCCCCACCGCGGCGAGCACGCCCCGGACAACCCCCACCACTCCCGCAGCCAGTTCCGCCACCACCTCTGGGCCTTCATCAGCTGCTACTTTTTCGGCTACCACTACGAACACCACGACCAGCCCTACCTGCCCTGGTGGAGGCTGTGGAGGGCGAAGGTCTGAACCGCAGATTTTAACGGATTTGACGGATAAGAACGGATTCAAAAGTCCTTTTCCTCAATCCAATCAATAAACAAGCAAAAGGCCACTACTTCTAAACATGAGGTAGTGGCCTTTTTGCTTTTAAAGAACAAGCGAATTTAAAGAACAAGCGGAAATGAATCCGTTCTTATCCGTCAAATCCGTTAAAATCTGCGGTCCTTAGTGCACGCCCATGGTCTTTTTGCAGCAGTCGGGCAGGCGCTCGTAGGCTTTGGCGTCGGCTGCCTGGTCGTCGGCGTCGTAGCCGGTTTTCTGTACGGCGGTGCGAAGAGCGGCCACGTTGGTTTTGTCGGCGCGGTAGCTCACCGTCAGCACCTGGCTGGGCACGTCGAGCGTGGCGCTCTGTACGCCCTTCTCATAAGCCAGGCTCTTCTCGAGGCGGGCCTTGCACATGTCGCACACGGCCGAGGTCTTGAACTTCACCTGTTCGGTGCCCGGCTTGCTCTGGGCCTGTGCGGCAAAGCTGACACTGAAGAAAAGCAGGAGGGAGGCAAAAATGGCTTTCATACTGAATATTGGGTGGAATAATAGGCCAACAAAAATGCGGCCGGAAAGTGACAAACACCACAAACTTTTAATCCGCAGCCGCAACAAACACCTCTCAATAAAGTAGCCTCATAACTCATAACTCATAACTCATAACTCATAACTCTTACTCAATCTGATACCGTAGCCCCACGTAGGTCAGGCGGCCGAACACCGGGCCCCACACCATGGCGGCGTCGAAGTTGGGGCCGAAGGGCGCGGCGGCTCCGTCGATGGGGTTGGCCTGGCGGTAGTCGGTCAGGTTCTCCACGCCGGCGTACACTTCCAGGCGCTTGAAGGCGCGGGTAAGCTGGGTGTTGAGCAGGGCGAAGCGGGGGGCGGTGGGCAGCTCGGCGCCGGTATGGTACTGGTGGCCTTCGCCGCCGACGTGAGCCAGGGGGCGCTGCCCGTACCACTGCACGGTGAGGTCGGCCCGCCACTTGTCGAAGGCGCTGGCGTAGCCCAGGTTGAGGAAGGCGCGATGGCTGGGGGTGAGGGGCTTGGGCAGGAGCTGGCCGTCGTAGCTGGTACGTACGTTGAGGTACTTGTAGGCACCCTTCACATGCAGCTGCTTTACCGGCTGCAGCTGCAGCTCGGCCTGCAGGCTGCGGGCAAAGGAGCGGCCCCCGGCGGCCAGGTTGTCAATCGAAATATACTGCGGGGCCGAGTACACGTCGGCCACCACCTGATTGCTGAACTCGGTGTGGTAGTAGTCGGCCACGAACGTAGCGGGGAAGCCCAGCAGGGTAAAATACTGCGTGAGGCTGCCGCCCAGGTTCCAGACCCGCTCGGGCTGCAGGTTGTTAGCAATCAAAAACTCGCGGGAGCTGACCAGCATGGCGGCATTGTCGGCAATGGGGTTGGCTACGCGGAAGCCCCGGCCGGCCGATGCCCGCAGCACGGTGTTCTTGGCTGCGTCGAACTTGACGTGCAGGCGGGGAGTGAGCTGCCAGCCGTAGAGGTTGTGGCGGTCGGCGCGCAGGCCGGCTACCAGCGTCAGGTTGCGGCTGTTCTGGTAAGTGTACTCGGCAAAGGCGCCGGGCACCTGCTCGCGGCGGTTGCGGTGCTCACGGGCATAGGCCATGGCCGGCGTTTCCGCCAGGTAGCTGCGCCCGTCCTTGAATACCTCCTGGTAGTCGTCGTACAGGAAGCTCAGGCCCGTGCGGTACACGTGGGCCGTATTGCCCAATACGCTTTGAAACAGCAGGGTAGCCAGGCCGGTGCGCTGGGTGCCATCGTAGGTGCGCACGGTGCGCCTGGTTACTTCTGGAACCACGCTGAAATCCTGGTAGCCAGAGGAGTAGGCCGACACGAAGTCGTGGCTGGTGCCGCTCAGCAGCAGGCCCAGGCTCTGGAAGGGACGCGTGGGCCAGGTGTAGGACGTTTTGGCAAAGCCCGTGTAGCGGGTAGCCCGCTGGGTGGTGCCGTAATGGGTGGTGTAGGCGTTGGCCTCGTCTTCCCGGAAGCCCAGCTGCCCGCCCTGCCGGGTTTCGCGCAGGGCCCCCAGGCCAAACTCGCTCACCAGCCCGTAATCCGACTTGTACTTCCACTTGTTGATGGCATTGTACTGCGTGGCCAGGGGCAGGTCCAGGAAGTTGTCGCCGTTGCGGTCTACGCGCCGCCCCAGGTGGTCGGTGTGCAGCAGCAGGGCCGTGCTCCATTTCGGGTTGATGCGGGCCGAGGTGTTGAGGTTCACGTCGAACTTACCCAGGTCGTTGACATAGGCGTTGAACAGCAGCTGGTCGGTTTTGTCGGGCTCCTTGAGCTTGACGTTTACCTGGCCCGACATGGCCTCGTAGCCGTTCACCACCGAGCCCGTGCCCTTGATGATTTCAATGCTTTCAATCCAGGGGCCGGCCAGGTAGCCCAGGCGGTAGGGGGCGGCCAGGCCGCGCAGCGCCGGCTGGTTGTCGAGCGTGAGCAGGGAGTAGGTCCCATCGAGGCCCAGCAGCTGAATCTGCTTGGCGCCGGACACGGCGTCGGAGGTGGTCACTTCCACCGCGGCGTTGGTTTCAAAGCTTTCGGCCAGGTTGCAGCAGGCCGACTTGGTGAGGTCGCGGCTGGAAATAACCTGGGCCTGGGTGGGCGTGAGCGAAGAATAGGTGAGGGTGCGGGCCGTCACGGTTACCTCGCCCAGCTCGGCGCCGGCGCGCAGGGCCACCCGCAGAAAGGGGGCACCGGCGCTGGGCACCCGCAGCGTATCCGGGCGGTAGCCCAGGGCCTGCACCACCAGGCGGGAGGCGGCCCGGGCGGGGCGCGCCAGAGTAAAGGCGCCCTGGGCATCGGTGGTGGTGGTAGGACCATTGTTGGGGGCGTCGGGCTCATCCAGCAGCCAGCGCAGCACGGCGCCGGGCAGGGGCGCGGCCTTGCCCGCCTCCCGCACTTCGCCGCGCACCGAGCTGATGCTGCTCGATTGGGCCCGGGCCCCGCTGAAGGGCAGGCCAAGCAGCAGCGCACAAGCAAGAAAAGACAGCGAAGAAATGCCGCGCGGGGTGTTCATGGGAGGTTAAAATTACGAAACTGTGGGCGAAGGCAGGCAGTTCCTCCAACTCGAACGTAGCACCCGGGGCGTTGCGTCACGGCCCGGCCTTTTAGGGTAGAGCCACTGGCTGACAATTTGACCAGGAGGCTGCCCGATGGGGGCTTAGCTCGCATCGTATACTAAACCGGCTGTAAAACAGCACTGAGCAGTGCTGGAGTGCCTTTTTAGGATTGTGGTAGAAAATGGTAAATCGTGGTTGCTTTCTCAGGGGCATGCCGTACATTTGTTATTAACGCCTGCTATACCCCCCGGCGGACCTGCCCATGAACCTGCTTTCCGGCGAATACGAATGCAAGCTCGACCCCAAGGGGCGGCTGGTGCTGCCGGCCAAGGTGAAAAGCAGCCTGCCCAATGAGTCGGGCAACCAGCTGGTGCTGGTGCGCGGCTTCGAGCCCTGTCTGGTGCTGTACCCGCGGGCGGCCTGGCAGGTGATTCACGAGAAAGTAATGGCCCTCGACGAGTTCAACGAGGAGTACCGGCAGTTTCAGCGCAACTTCTTCCGGGGCATGACGGAGGTGGAGCTCGACTCCATTGGCCGCTTTATGCTGCCGCGCACCATGCTGCGCTACGCCGGCATCGAGAAGGAAGCCATTATCGTGGGCCTGGGCAACCGCTGCGAGGTGTGGGACCCGGCCCGCTACGACGAGTTTCTTATCAAAGACCAGCAGAGCTTCAGCAAGCTGGCGCAGAAGTTTTTATCCGTTTCCGAAACGTCGCCCGCGGGCGGCCTTGCCGCGTGAGCAGCTACCACAACGATACCGCCTACCACCGCCCGGTGATGCTGGACCAGTGCCTGGCCGCCCTGGACCTGCAGCCCGGGGGCCGCTACGTCGACGTCACCTTCGGCGGGGGCGGGCACTCGGCGCGCATCCTGGAAAAGCTCGGCAGCGGCCACCTCTACAGCTTCGACCAGGACGCCGACGCCGAAGCCGAGGCCGCCAAGCTGGCCCGGCCGCAGTTCACCTTTATCCGGGCCAACTTCCGCGACCTGGCCGCCGAGCTGCGGCAGCGCGATGCCCTGCCCGTCGATGGCCTGCTGGCCGACCTGGGCGTGAGCTCCCACCAGTTCGACACGCCCGAGCGCGGCTTCTCCACCCGCTTCGACGGGCCCCTGGACATGCGCATGGACCCCGACGGCCCCCTGACGGCGGCCGACGTGCTCAACGAGTATAAAGAGGCCGACCTGCACCGCATCTTCGGCATGTACGGCGAGGTGACCAATGCCCGCACCCTGGCCCAGGCCGTGGCCGCGGCGCGGCGGGGCCGCCGCCTGCTCACCATTGCCGAGCTCAAGCAGGCCATTGCGCCCTGCACGCCGCGAGGCAAGGAGAATAAGTACCTGGCCCAGGTGTTTCAGGCCCTGCGCATCGAGGTAAACCAGGAGATGCAGGCCCTGCAGGAAATGCTGCTGCAAACCGCCGAGGTGCTGCGCCCCGGCGGCCGCCTGGTGGTGATGAGCTACCATTCCCTGGAAGACCGGCTGGTGAAGAATTTTATTGGCAAGGGCAAATTTTTCGGGGAAGTGGAAAAAGACTTCTTCGGCAATGAAAACAAGCCTTTTGAGGCCCTGAACCGCAAGCCCGAAGAAGCCTCGCCCGAGGAAGTAGCCCTGAACAGCCGCGCCCGCAGTGCTAAATTGCGGGTTGCGGTGCGCAATTAACAATGAACAATTAACAATGTACAATTCTCCAAAATCAGTTGCTGCGATGTGCCCAGGGCGTGGGAGGCTCTCACTATTGGCAGTGGTAGCTGGAGAAGGCATGGCTGCATTTTCAAGCTGTTCATTGCTCATTGTCAACTGCTAACTGAAAAAAGAATGGCCCTCAATACTCCCCGTTCCAACGATGCTCCGCGCCGGGCCAACGTGCCCCGGGTAGTGGCTGCGCCGGAGCCGGTGGCTGCTCCGGTAGCGGAGCCGGCCCCCGAGCCGGTAGCCGAAAAGGTGGTGGCCGAAAAGAAGAAGGCGCGCGAGCCCCGCGAGCCCAAAGAGCCGGCCGGGCCCCGCAGCAGCTGGAGCATTTTCTCCCTGCTCGACCGCCTCACCAGCGTGGATGGGCTGTTTCGGGAAGGCCTGCCGGTGCGCTACCTGCCCAAGCTGCTGTTTGTGATGGGCCTGACCCTGCTCTACATCGGCAACACCCACTACGGCAACCGCATGAACCGCAACATTCAGCGGCTGAAGCAGGAAACCGAAGACCTGCGCGCCGACTACACCACGCTGAAGTCGGACTACATGGAAGCCAGCAAGCAAAGCGAAGTGGCGCGCAAAGTAGCGGCCTTCGGGCTGGTGGAAAGCTCCTCGCCGCCCTTCCGCATAACCGTGCCCGCCGGCCACCTCGATGCCGCCGAGCTGGAGCTGATGCCCGTGCTGACCGCCGACACCCTGGCCGCCCGGGCCGCCCGCGACTCAGCCGCCGCCCACCTGGCCGACTCCCTGGCCGGCCGGCGGCGCCGCTCGGCCAATACGCCCGACAGCGGGCCGGAAATCATAGCCCCGCCGCTGGAAACCGACACTTCGGGCCTGGCCGTAGCCAACGCCCTCCGTGCCAGCGCGGCCCGCAAAGCCACTGCCCGCCCCGCCAAGGCTGCCAGCCGCAAGCCCGCAGCCCCGGCTAAAGCCCGCACGGCAAAACCAGCGGCGAAAGACGCAAAGGCAAATAAGCCCGACAGCAAGAATTCGGTACAAAAAGGTACAAACCAGCAGAAAAAGAAACAGCCAGCTAATCAAGCTGCTAAGCCAGTTAAAAGATGAAAGGCAACGTTAAGAAGTCCATCGTAACGCGGGTGCGTCTGGCTTTTCTTGGAGTGGCCCTTTTCTCGGGCGCCATTCTGTGGAAAGCCAGCCGCATTCAGTTTCAGGAAGGTGCCCGGTGGCGGGCCCTGGAGCAGGAGCGGCGCATCAGCTACCAGCCGGTGCCGGCCACCCGCGGCAACATCTATTCCGACAACGAGAGCATCATGGCCACCTCGCTGCCCTTTTACCGGGTAGCCTGGGACCCCGGCGTGGTGGACGACGCCGTGTTTCGGGCCGGCGTGGACTCGCTGGCCTGGCACCTGGCCCAGTTTTTTGGCGACCGCAGCAAGCAGGAGTACAAGCGCCGCCTGCTGAACGCCCACTCGGCCAAAAACCCCGCCGTGCGCTACATCCGCCTGAACTCGCGGCAGATAAACTTCCAGGAAAAGAAGCTGCTGACCCAGTGGCCCATCTTCCGCACCAAGCGCAACCGCGGCGGCGTCATCTTCGAAAAGGTCGACAAGCGCTTCCGGCCCTTCGGTGGCCTGGCCCAGCGCACCATTGGCTTCGTGAACGAAGACAAGCACGGGGCGGGCCTGGAGTACACCTTCGAGCAAACCCTGGCCGGCAAGCCCGGCGAGGCCTTGTTTGAGCGCGTGCCCGGCGGCGTGAAGCCGGTGTACGATGGCAGCGAAATCAAGCCCCAGGCGGGCTACGACATCAAGACCACCCTGGACATCAACCTGCAGGACGTAGCCGAAAATGCCCTGTACAAGTCCCTGGTGAGCAACAATGCCCAGTATGGCTGCGTGATTCTGATGGAAGTGGCCACCGGCGAAATCAAGGCCGTGGCCAACCTGGGCAAGGCCTCCGACGACAGCTACAAGGAAGACTACAGCTACGCCTTTGCCGACCAGGGCCGCACCGAGCCGGGCTCCACGTTCAAGCTGGCTTCCATGATGGCCCTGCTCGAAGCGCGGCCCAACATCAAGCTCACCGACATCGTGGACACCGGCAACGGCCGCATGCTGGTGGGTGGGGCCGTGAAGTCGGACTCCCACGGCTACGGCCGCATCTCGGTGCAGCAGGTGTTTGAGAAGTCATCCAACATCGGCATTGCCCGCCTCGTGCACGAAAACTTTTCGAACAACCCCACCGAGTACACCGACTACCTCAAGAAGTTTGGCCTGCACAAGCCCCTGGGCTTTCAGATGACCGGCGAAGCCCGGCCCTACGTGAAAGACCCCAAGGACCCGAGCTGGAGCCGCACCTCGCTCACCACCATGAGCATCGGCTACGAGCTGAAGCTGGCCCCGCTGCAAACCCTGGCCCTCTACAACGCCATTGCCAACAACGGCGTGAAGGTGCAGCCCATCATCGTGAAGGAAATCAAGCAGGCCGACCAGGTGATTCAGCGCTACGAGGCCAAGGTGCTGGACGAGAAAATCTGCTCCGACGCCACGCTGGCCAAGGTGAAGGCCATGATGGAAGGCGTGGTGCTGGCGGGCACCGCCCGCGGCATCCGGCCCAAGGACTACACCATTGCCGGCAAAACCGGCACGGCCTGGAAGTTTAAGAACGGGCAGTACACCAAAACCTACTCCACCAGCTTCTGCGGCTACTTTCCGGCCGACAAGCCCAAGTACAGCTGCATTGTGGTGGTGGACTCGCCCCGCAACGGCCGCATCTACGGGGCCGACGTGGCCGCGCCGGTGTTTCGGGAAGTGGCCGACAAGTGCATGGCCCGCGACCTGCTCAGCCAGCGCCCCCTGCTGGCCAAGGCCCGCCTGAACAAGAGCCGGGTGCCGCTGGTGCGGGCCGGCATGCAGGATGAGCTGGCCCTGGTGTGCCAGAAGCTGGGCCTGGCCGGGCAAACCCAGGCCACCGGCGGCGAAGAGTGGGTGCGGGCGGCCTCCGACACGGCCTTCCACGCCCGCACCGTGGCCCTGGTGGTAAACCCCGTGCGCCCCGGCCGCGTGCCCAACGTGAAAGGCCTGACCCTGCGCGATGCCCTCTACCTGCTCGAAAACCGCGGCCTGCGCATCCGCGCCGAAGGCAACGGCCGCGTGCGCGAGCAGTCGCTCAACCCCGGCGAGCCCCTCAAGCGCGGCGCCGTCATCACCCTGACTTTGGCCGAAACCGGCCCGCGCCTGTCGGCCCCCAAAGCCCTGCCCGCCCCCGAGCACACCGACCTGGCCGAAAACCAGCTGCTGATTCCGGTAGAAACCGGCTCGACGCATAAAGCCAACCCCAGCAGCAAGCCGGCGGCGAAACCCGCAAAGGCGGAAGCCGCCAGCAAGCCCGCCGTCAAAGCCGAGGCCAGTAAAAACAAGGCCAAAGCCAAGGAGCCAGCCACTAAGCCCGCGAAAGACCAGGGCAAGTCCAAAAGCCCGGACAAGGATAAGGACAAGGAAAAGTCTAAGCCGGTGAAGAAGCCGGCCGAAGACTCTAAAAAAACACCGCCCACCCCCAAGCCCCAGCTTCGACGCGCCTAGAAGAGAATTAAAAATTAAGAATTAATAATTAAAAATTGGACTTGGCTGAACAAGTCATCTGTCACAAGCCCGGTTTTTAATTCATAATTTTTAATTTATAATTTTTAATTAAACTCATGACTTCTCTGCCTCTTTTTTCCTTACTTACCGATGTAGTAGTGCTGCAGCAGCACGGCCCGACGGACGTGCCCATTACCGGGCTAACTCTCGATTCGCGGGAGGCGGCACCGGGAATGGCCTTCTGCGCCCTGCGCGGCACGGCCACCGATGGCCATAAGTACATTGCCACGGCGGTAGGGCAGGGGACGGCGGCCATCATCTGCGAAGAGCTGCCGGCCGAACGGAACCCCCAGACGGCCTACGTGCTGGTGCCTAACAGCGCCGCGGCCCTGGCCCACATGGCCGCCGCCTTCTACGGCCACCCCTCGCGGCAGCTCAAGCTGATTGGCGTGACGGGCACCAACGGCAAAACCACCTGCGCCACCCTGCTGCACCGCCTGCTGCGCGAGCTGGGCTACCACACCGGCTTGCTGAGCACAGTGCAGAACCAGATTGACGAGGAGGTGATTCCGGCCACCCACACGACGCCCGACGCCATCCGCCTCAACGCCCTGCTGGCCCGCATGGTGGCCGCCGGCTGCACCCACGCCTGCATGGAAGTCAGCTCCCACGCCGTGGCCCAGCACCGCGTCACGGGCCTGCACTTCACCGGCGGCATCTTCACCAACCTCACCCACGACCACCTCGACTACCACGGCACCTTCGACAACTACCTGAAGGCCAAGAAGGGCTTTTTCGATGCCCTGCCCAAAACGGCCTTCGCCCTCACCAATGCCGACGACAAGCGCGGCCCGGTGATGCTGCAGAACTCGGCCGCTCGCCGCGAAACTTACTCCCTGCGCGGCTCGGCCACGTTCCGGGCCCGCCTCATCGGCAACGAGGTGCACGGCCTGCACCTGGAGATTGATGGCCAGGAGGTGCAGTTTCGCCTTATCGGGGTGTTCAACGCCTACAACCTGCTGGCTGTGTACGGGGCCGCCGTGCTGCTGGGCGAGGACTCCACCGAGGTGCTGACCATTCTCTCCGGCCTCACCACCGCCCCCGGCCGCTTCGAGCCCATCGTGTCGAAAGCCCAGCGCGTGACGGGCATCGTGGACTACGCCCACACGCCCGACGCCCTGGAAAACGTGCTGCAAACCATTCAGGAAATCCGGCAGCCCAGCCAGCAGCTGATTACCGTGGTGGGCTGCGGCGGCAACCGCGACGCGGCCAAGCGCCCGGTGATGGCCAACTTGGCCGCCCGCCTGTCGAACCAGGTGATTCTGACCGCCGACAACCCCCGGTTTGAGGACCCGCTCGACATCCTGGCCCAGATGCAGGGCGGCGTGACACCCGCCGACGCCCCCAAGGTGCAGACCGTGCCCGACCGCCGCGAAGCCATTCGCCGCGCCGTGCAGCTGGCCGGCCCCGATGATATTGTGCTGGTGGCCGGCAAAGGCCACGAAACCTACCAGGAAGTGAAAGGGGTGAAGTCGCCCTTCGACGACAA
This sequence comes from Hymenobacter saemangeumensis, assembly GCF_039541835.1. Classification (NCBI taxonomy): domain Bacteria; kingdom Pseudomonadati; phylum Bacteroidota; class Cytophagia; order Cytophagales; family Hymenobacteraceae; genus Hymenobacter; species Hymenobacter saemangeumensis. The sequence continues at coordinate 102,343 of NZ_BAABGZ010000080.1, forward strand.
GGCCGTTTTGGCTGAAATTTTTTCTGAACTACACAAATAGAACGTCATTTGAGCGTCAACAGAACGTCATGCTGAGCGCAGGCTAAGCATCTCTACCACGAGAGTAAACCCCATCAAAAAGGATTACTTCCCCTGGCAAGATGCTTAGCCTACGCTACGCTCCGCTCAGCATGACGTTTATTTCAGCGTGACTTTTTTAGGCTTAACCAGCCTCGCCGATGCTTTATTACCTCTTCCGTTACCTCAACGAACATTACCACCTGCCCGGCGCCGGGGTGTTTCAGTACACCACGTTCCGGGCCGGGCTGGCAGTGGTCATCTCCCTGCTCATTGCCCTCACCTTCGGGCAGCGCCTCATCCGCATGCTGCAGAAAAAGCAGATTGGCGAGGTGGTGCGCGACCTGGGCCTGCAGGGCCAAATTGAGAAAAAAGGTACCCCCACCATGGGCGGCCTCATCATCATCCTGGCCATTCTGGTGCCGGTGCTGCTGCTGGCCCGCCTGCGCAACATCTACATCATCCTGATGCTGCTGAGCACGGTGTGGCTGGGGCTGATTGGCTTCCTCGACGACTACATCAAGGTGTTCCGCAAAAACAAGGACGGGCTGAGCGGGCGCTTTAAAATTCTGGGGCAGGTGGGCCTGGGCCTCACCGTGGGCTGGGTGCTGTTCTACAGCCCCGAGATTACCGTGCGCCAGTACCTGCTGCCCAACGGGCAGTACTCGGCCATTCAGGCTACCAAGGTATTTAAAGACGTGCACCTGATGATTACCACCGTGCCGTTTATGAAAAACAACGAGCTGAACTACGGCGACCTGTTTGCCACGGCCGGCGACATGTTCAACGGCCTCTACGGCTTCCTCTACATTCCCATCGTCATCTTCCTGATTACGGCCATCAGCAACGGAGCCAACCTCACCGACGGCCTCGACGGCCTGGCGGCGGGCACCTCGGCCATCATCGGCATCACCCTGGCCATCTTCGCTTTCGTGAGCGGCAACGCCCTGCTGGCCGACTACCTCGACGTGATGTTCATCCCCGACTCCGGGGAGCTGGTTATCTTCTGCACGGCCTTTGTGGGCGCCTGCATCGGCTTTCTGTGGTACAACTCCTACCCGGCGCAGGTATTCATGGGCGACACCGGCTCGCTTACCCTGGGCGGCATCATCACGGTGCTGGCCCTGGTGGTGCGCAAGGAGCTGCTCATCCCGGTGCTCTGCGGCATCTTCATCATCGAAAACCTGTCGGTGATTGTGCAGGTGAGCTACTTCAAATACACCCGCAAAAAGTACGGCGAAGGCCGCCGCCTGCTGCGCATGTCGCCCCTGCACCATCACTACCAGAAGCTGGGCTACCACGAATCCAAAATCGTGTCGCGCTTCTGGATTGTGGGTATCATGCTGGCTGTCATTACTTTGGTTACTTTGAAATTAAGATAGTTTTTCACCGCAGATGACGCAGAAGCCTCGCTGAAGTAACGCAGAGCCGTTCTTCTGCGCTCCTTCAGCGGAACCTCAGCGCCTTCTGTGGTGAAATTTTGCCTGCATACCTATGAACATTATCATCCTCGGAGCCGCCGAAAGCGGCGTGGGCGCGGCCCTGCTGGCTCAGGCGAAAGGCCACACGGTATTCGTGTCGGACCGCGGCACCATTCAGGCTGAGTACAAGCAGAAGCTCACGCAGGCCGGCATCGCCTTCGAAGAAAGCCAGCACACGCTCGAACGCATCCTGCAGGCCGATGAGGTAATCAAAAGCCCCGGCATTCCCGAAAAGGCCGAGGTGATGAAAGCCCTGCGCGAAAAAGGCACGCCCGTCATCTCCGAGATTGAGTTTGCCGGCCGCTACACCCAGGCCAAGTGCATTGGCATCACGGGCACCAACGGCAAAACCACCACCACGCTGCTCACCTACCACCTGCTGAAGAGCGCCGGCCTGAACGTGGGCCTGGCCGGCAACGTGGGCTACAGCCTGGCCGAGCAGGTGATTGAGGATAAGCACGAGTACTACGTGCTGGAGCTGAGCAGCTTTCAGCTCGACGACGTGTACGACTTCCGCCCCTGGGTGTCGGTGCTGCTCAACATCACCCCCGACCACCTCGACCGCTACGAGTACTCGATGGAGAAGTACGCCCAGGCCAAGCTGCGCATCACCCGCAACCTGGATAGCAGCGGCTACTTCATCTACAACGCCGACGACGAAGTAACCAACCGCTACTTCCAGTCGGCTTTCCTCAGCACCAACCTGCTGCCCTTCAGCCTGCACCAGCGGCCCGACTACCACCTCGGCGGCTACTTCACCTCGGAAACCACCATCTGCACCAACCTGACGGGCGGCGTGGTGGCTGATGAGGACGTAGAAATCAGCACGGCCCGCTCGCCGCTGATTGGGCAGCACAACCGGCAGAACACACTGGCGGCCGTGCTGGCCGCCCGCGTGGCCGGCCTCACGCCTGAGCAGATTGAGGCCGGCCTGGCTTCCTTCCAGAACGCCGACCACCGCCTGCAGCTGGTGGCCGAAATCAACGGCGTGCGCTTCATCAACGACAGCAAGGCCACCAACGTGGAAGCCGCCTGGTTTGCCCTCGATGGCCTGCAGCAGCCCATTGTCTGGATTGCCGGCGGGGTAGACAAGGGCAACGACTACGCTTCGCTGCTGCCCCTGGCGCAAAGCCGGGTGAAAGCCCTGGTGTGCCTGGGTAAGGACAATGCCAAGCTCCAAACGAGCTTCGGCCCCGTCGTGCCGCACATCGAGGAGGAAACCCACAGCATGGCCGGCGCCGTGGCCCGCGCTGCCGCCCTGGCCCAGCCCGGCGACGTGGTGCTGCTCTCGCCCTGCTGCGCCAGCTTCGACCTGTTCAAAAACTACGAAGACCGCGGCCGACAGTTTATCCAATGCGTGAATGAGCGAATGGGTGAATGAGTGAATGGTCTTTGCTGACTTCAATCACTGATATACACCTCACAGTTTCACTCATTCGCTCATTCCCCCATTCCCCCATTCCCTCATTGATTATGAAAGACTGGCTACAACGCAACCTTAAAGGCGACCCCATCCTGTGGGCCATCGTGCTGCTGTTTTCCTTTATCAGCATTGCGGTGGTGTATTCGGCCACGGGCACGCTGGCTTACAAGAAGATGGACGGCAACACCGAGCACTTTCTCATTAAGCACACCGGCCTGATTCTGGTCGGCCTGCTGTTTATGTGGTTTGCCCACCGCATCGATTACCGCTACTACTCCCGCCTGGCTTTGTACGCCCTGCTGCTGTCGGTGCCGCTGCTGCTGTTTACCTACCTGCTGGGCTCCAACATCAACGACGCCTCGCGCTGGCTCACCATTCCGGTTATCAACCAGACGTTTCAGCCCTCCGACCTGGCCAAGCTGGCCCTGATTTCCCACCTGGCCAGCATGTTGAGCCGGCGGCAGCAGCACCTGGAAGAGTTCTGGACCACCATGTTCCCGGTAATGCTGTGGGTGGGCATCATCTGCGGCCTGATTGCGCTGACCAACGCCTCCACGGCTTCGCTACTGTTTGCTACCTGCCTGCTGCTCATGTTCATCGGCCGCGTGCCCCTGAAGCAGATGCTGGTGATGGTGCTCATTGGCGTGACCGTGGGCGGGGCCGCCCTGGCCAGCGGGCAGCGCTGGAAAACCGTGCAGTCGCGCCTGGAAAGCTTCACCGACCCCACCAAGAAAACGCCCTTTCAGCTCGAGCACAGCTACATCGCCATTGCCACCGGCGGAATTGCCGGCAAAGGCCCCGGCAACAGCACCGAGCGCAACATATTGCCCCACCCATACTCCGACTTTATCTACGCCATCATCATCGAAGAATACGGCCTGATTGGCGGGGCCGTGGTGCTGTTCCTCTACCTGGCCTTCCTGTATCGAGGGCTGAAAACCGTGATGAACAGCTACGGGGCCTTCGGGGGCCTGCTGTCCGCCGGACTGAGCTTTAGCTTGGTCCTGCAGGCCCTCGTCAATATGGGCGTAGCCGTGGGCCTGGGCCCCATCACCGGCCTGCCGCTGCCCCTGCTGAGCATGGGCGGCACCTCGCTGATTTTTACGGGCATCAGCATCGGCATCATCCTGGCCGTAAGCCGCGGCGAGCGCGAAATTCGCCCCATGACCGGCGAGCCCGAGGATACGGCCCGCATTCCCAAAGTATCGGTTAGCTATTAGGAGAGTTGTCAGTTGTTCGTTGTCAGGTTATTCTGATAAAGGGACTCTAGAACAAACCTGGCAACTGACAACGAACAACTGACAACTAACAAAAAATGAGAATCATCATCAGCGGCGGCGGTACGGGCGGGCACATCTTTCCGGCCGTGGCCATTGCCAACGAGCTGCGCCGCCGCCATCCGGAGGCAGAAATCCTGTTTGTGGGCGCCAACGGCCGCATGGAGATGACGCGCGTGCCTGAGGCGGGCTACAACATCGTGGGCCTGGACATTGCCGGCCTGCAGCGCCGCCTCACCCCCCGCAACCTGCTGTTTCCGGTAAAGGTGTTTCGCTCGGTGCGCAAGGCGGGCAAGCTCATTCGGGAGTTCCGGCCCGATGCCGTGGTGGGCGTGGGCGGCTACGCCTCGGCCCCGGTGCTGCTGGCCGCCACCTCCCGTGCCATTCCTTCGCTGATACAGGAGCAGAACTCCTACGCCGGCCTCGTGAACAAGCTGCTGGCCCGCCGCGTCAGCCGCATCTGCGTGGCCTATGAGGGCATGGAAAAGTTCTTCCCCAAAGACAAGCTGGTGCTGACCGGCAACCCCGTACGCACCGAAATTGCCGATGGCAGCCGGGCCGAGGCCCTGCAGCATTTTGGCCTGGACCCGGCCAAGAAAACCCTGCTCGTCGTAGGCGGCAGCCTGGGGGCCCGCACCCTCAACCTGGCTACGGCAGCCGCCCTGCCGCGCCTGCGCGAGGCCGGCGTGCAGCTGCTCTGGCAAACCGGCAAGCTGTTTTACCCCGAAGCCCAGCAGCTGGCCGCGCCCTACTCCGCCGACGGGCTGCAGGCTCTGGAGTTCATTAAGCGCATGGACCTGGCCTACGCCGCGGCCGACGTGGTGGTGAGCCGCGCCGGGGCCCTGTCGGTGTCGGAGCTCTGTCTGACCGGCAAAGCCAGCATCCTGGTGCCCTCGCCCAACGTGGCCGAAGACCACCAAACCAAAAACGCCCTGGCCCTGGTGGGCAAAGGCGCCGCCGTGCTCATCACCGACGAGCACGCCGCGGACCGCCTCTACGACGAAACCCTGCGCCTGCTGGCCGACCCCGAGCGCCGGGCTCAGCTCAGTGCCCGCGTGCGGGAGCTGGCCCGGCCCCAGGCTACTGAGGATATAGTGGACGAGCTGCTGCGGTTAATTAAAAAATAAAAGAACGGCGTGGTACCACGAATTCCCCGAAGGGGTTCGTGGTACCACTAAAGCCAGAACAATGAACTTCAGAACGATAAAAAGGGACACTTTGAGATAAATACTGCCCGGAATTCCGAGAATAGCCTCACGTTAGCTGCTGTCTAAGAAGTTGTTCTAAGGTTAGTGGTACCACGAACCCCTTCGGGGAATTCGTGGCACCACTCTTAGCCGCACCACTTTTACCCAGATTACCCGCCTGCCCCCAATTTTTAATTTTTAATTCATAATTTTTAATTGAAAACCAACGTCTTTTTTCTCGGTATCGGCGGCATTGGCATGTCGGCGCTGGCGCGCTGGTTTAAGGCCAACGGCCACCAGGTGAGCGGCTACGACAAAACCGAAACGCCCCTCACGCGGGCGCTGCAGGCGGAGGGCGTGGCCGTGCACTATGCTGATGCCGTGGAAAATATTCCGGCCGCCGTGCGCGAAAACAAAGACCAGACCCTGGTGGTGCTTACGCCTGCCATTCCAGCCGACAGCCTGGAGTGGGCCTGGCTGCGGGAGCAGGGCTACGACATCCGCAAGCGCAGCCAGGTGCTGGGCGTGCTCACGGCCGGGCGGCCCACCATCGCCGTGGCCGGCACCCACGGCAAGACCACGACCAGCAGCATGGTGGCCCACCTGCTGCACCACGCCGGCCTCGACTGCGGCGCCTTCCTGGGCGGCATCTCCGTGAACCTGGGCAGCAACCTGCTGCTGCCGCAGTCCGACCAGGCCCCGGTAGTGGTGGAAGCCGACGAGTACGACCGCAGCTTCCTGACCCTGCACCCCGACGTGGCCATCGTCACCAGCACCGATGCCGACCACCTCGACATCTACGGCGACCAGGACGCCCTGATTGAGTCGTTCCGCCAGTTTGTGGGCCAGCTAAAGCCCGGCGGCACCCTGCTCATCAACCATACGGCGCACCCCAGCGTGGCTGCGGCGGTGCCGGCCGGCACCCGGGTTATCCGCTACGGCCTCAGCGCCGAGCAGGGCCCGGAGCTGTACGCCGACGGCATCACGGCCCAGGGCCACCAGTTCCATTTCACCCTGCACGGGCCACAAGGCGTGGTGGAGGGCCTGCAGCTAGCCGTGCCGGGCTTCCACAACGTGGAAAACATGCTGGCCGCCGCGGCCGTGGCCCAGCTGCAAGGCATTGGCCCCGAAAAGCTGCGGGCCGCCGTGGCCGCCTACCGCGGCGTAAAGCGGCGCTTTGAGTTCGTGGTAACGGCGGGCGACAAGGTCTACCTCGACGATTATGCCCACCATCCGCGCGAAATTGAGGCCTTTCTGCGTTCGGTGCGCAAGCTCTACCCGGGCAAGCGTCTGCGCGTTGTTTTTCAGCCTCACCTCTTCACCCGCACCCGGGATTTTGCCCAGGGCTTTTCCGAGAGCTTAAGCATTGCAGATGAGGTAATTTTATTGGATATTTACCCGGCCAGGGAAAAGCCTTTGCCCGGTATTACCTCCGAAATTTTACTCGCCAACATCAGCGCCCCGGCCAGGAGTATTCAAACCATGCCCCAGGTGCTGGAGGCAGCCAAAACCGACGACTCTTTCGACATCCTCGCCACCGTTGGCGCTGGCGACATCGACACCCTCGTACCTCAGCTTAAACAGATTCTTACCGCCCGCTGGGGAGTGGGTATTGAGTAGTAAGTAGTGAGTAGTAAGACAAACCTCCTAATATGACAGTCCGCTAGTTGTCTCGCGCTCAAGTCCCTTAGGCGGACAACACATCAGCACATCAAAAAATCAGCACATCTACCACATCAACCCATGGACCGTACCGTTAGAAACCTGCTCGTATCCTTTGCCTGTCTGCTGGTGCTGGGCTGCATGGGGGTATTTGCGGCCGTGCGGCAAGCCACGCGCCCGGTAGGGGAGGTGGCCGTGACCATCGCCAACGAGTTCGACAACTTCTTTATCAGCGAGCGGGGCGTGACGGCCTTACTCACCAAAGGCGGCAAGGAGCCCATTGTGGGCACCCGGCCCGAAGGGGCCCGCCTGCGTGAGCTCGAAGACCGGTTGAAGGCCCATCCCTTCGTGCGCGAGGCCCAGGTGTACCGCGACCTGGCCGGCAACCTGCACGCCGACGTGCGGCAGAACCGTCCCATTGCCCGCCTTGTACACCCGGACACCCGCCTCGATAACTACATCGACGCCGAAGGCAAGCCCCTGCCGCTTTCCCCCTTGTTTACGGCCCGCGTAGCAACCGTTTCCCGTCCGGGAGGGCTGGCACTGCAAAATGGATTTTTTCGTGATAGTACGGGGCAGCGCTACCTGGCATTTTTACGCTATGTCGACGAGCATCCTTTCTGGCGGGCCCAGGTGGCAGAGGTTTTTATTGAGCCAGGAGGCCGTCTGTCGTTCACGCAGCAGGTAGGCGACCAGCGTATAGAATTTGGGCTTCCCGAAAATATTTCTGAAAAATTCGCCAAGCTTATGGTATTTTACCGGCAAATTCCGTCAGTTCTGGGCTGGGATACTTACCACCGTGTGAACGTGGAATACCAAAATCAAATCATTTGCGAGTAATATCTCGCTGAATCTCAAGCAAATAACCTTTTAGTTTTTTGCTAAAAAACTACGCTTACCTAACCGCTCGCCAGCACCGCAGCATATGCAACAAGACAAAATCGTCGTCGGGCTCGACATTGGCACCACAAAAATCTGCGCCTTGGTGGGTCGCAAAAACGAGTTCGGGAAACTCGAAATTCTGGGCATGGGCAAAGCCGTGTCTGAGGGTGTTTCTCGCGGTATCGTACTCAATATCGACAAAACCGTAGATGCTATTAAACGGGCCATCCGCCAGGCGGAAGAGCAGTCCGGAATTAGCATTGGGGTGGTAAACGTGGGCATTGCCGGCCAGCACATCAAGAGCCTGCAGCACAACGGCAGCATCACGCGCAACTCGGCCGACACCATCGGCCCCGACGATGTGAACCGCCTCACCCAGGACATGTACCGCCTCGTAACCCAGCCCGGCTCGCAAATCATTCACGTGATGCCGCAGGACTACAAAGTGGACTACGAGGAAGGCATTGCCGACCCCGTGGGCTACGAGGGCGTGCGCCTGGAAGGCAACTTCCACATCATCACGGCCCAGAGCACGGCCATCAACAACATCAACAAGTGCGTGACCAAGGCGGGGCTGGAAATTGCCGACCTCATCCTGGAGCCGCTGGCCAGCTCCATGTCTATCCTCTCCGACGAGGAGAAGGAAGCCGGCGTGGCCTTGATTGACATCGGCGGCGGTACCACCGACCTGGCTGTGTTCAAGGACGGCATCATCCGCCACGCGGCGGTGCTGCCCTTCGGTGGCAACATCATCACCCAGGACATCAAGCAGGGCTGCAACGTAGCCCCCGGCCAGGCCGAGCAGCTGAAGGTGAAGTTCGGCAAAGCCATTGCCGAGGAAGCGTCCGACTACGAAATCGTGAGCATCCCCGGCCTGCCCAACCGTCCGCCCAAAGAGGTTTCGCTGAAAAACCTGGCTTACATCATCGAGGCCCGCATGTCGGAAATCATGGAGCTGGTGTATGCCGAAATCTACCGCATGGGCCTGCACGACAAGCTCTCGGCGGGCATCGTGCTCACCGGCGGCGGCTCGCAGCTGCAAAACCTGGAGCAGCTCACCGAGTACATCACCGGCCTCGACACCCGCATCGGCTACCCCAACCAGCACCTCGGCAAGTCCCGCATTGAGGCGGTGAAGTCGCCGATGTACGCCACCACGGTGGGCCTGGTGCTGTCGGGTTACCACTCCCTCGACGAGCGCACCTCTTCGGCCCGCCCGTCGTACGAGCCCGAGGAGCTGTTTTACCCCACCTATCAGCCCGCACCGGTAGCGCCCGCACCCCAGCCCGTGGCTGAAGCCCGCCCCGCGGCACCGGCCCCCGCGCCCCAGCCCGAAAAGCCCAAGCAGCCCAACCGGGCCGGTGAGTTCTTCAAGAGTATCCTCAGCCGCACCAAAGGGCTGCTGATTGATGATTACGACGATAAATCTTATTAAAATCGATTGACAGTGAGCAATGAACAATGAGCAATTTGACGTTCTTCGGAATGGTTGAGCTACTCATTGTTCATTGCTCATTGCTCATTGTTAATTGAACAAGCAATGAATTACAAATTCGAAATTCCCGCTCAGAACAAGTCCATCATTAAGGTGATTGGGGTAGGCGGTGGTGGCTCCAACGCCGTGAAGCACATGCACAAGCAGGGCATCAAGGACGTGGAGTTTATTATCTGTAATACCGACCACCAGGCCCTGCAAAGCTCTACCGTGCCGAACAAGCTCCAGATTGGGGTGGACCTCACCGAAGGGCTGGGTGCGGGGGCCAAGCCCGAGCGGGGCCGGCAGGCCGCCCTGGAAAGCAAGGAGCAAATCCGCGACCTGCTCAACCAGGGCACCAAGATGCTGTTCATCACGGCCGGCATGGGCGGCGGCACCGGTACCGGCGCCGCCCCGGTTATTGCCCAGGTGGCCCAGGAGCTGGGCATTCTGACGGTAGGCATCGTGACGGCGCCCTTCATGTTTGAAGGCAAGAAAAAGCGCCAGCAGGCCGAAGAAGGCATCAAGGCCCTGAGCGAGCACTGCGACACGGTGCTGGTGATTCTCAACGACAAGCTGCCCCAGATTTACGGCAACCTGACCATGGGCGCGGCCTTCGCCAAGGCCGACACCGTGCTGACCACGGCGGCCAAGTCCATTGCCGAAATCATCACGGTAACCGCCGACGTGAACGTCGACTTTGAAGACGTGAAAACGGTGATGAAGGACAGCGGCGCCGCCGTAATGGGCAGCAGCGTGACCGAAGGCGAAAACCGCGCCCGTCGCGCCGCCGAGGAAGCGCTGTCGTCGCCGCTGCTCAACAACACCGACATTCACGGGGCGCAGCGCATCCTGCTCTCCATCATGTCGGGTGCCGAGCACGAGCTGGAGATGGACGAGCTGACGGAAATCACCGAGTACATTCAGGATAAAGCCGGGCAGGACGCCGAAATGATTTTCGGTCACGGCATCGACGAAGCCCTGGGCCAGAGCATCCGCGTGACGGTTATTGCCACCGGCTTTGCCCGGGAGGCCCACTCCATCACCACGCCCGCCACGGGTGGCAGCCACGCCGAGCCGGTAGCTGCGGCACCCCAGGCTGCCCCGGTAGCCGAGCAGCCCGCTGCAGCTCCCGCTGCGCAAAGCGGGCCCTTCGTGCCCAGCTTCGGCAGTGCCCAGCCCGAGCCCGCCCGCGTCACCTTCAACCTCGACGGGCCTGGCGCTCATAACGCGCCGCCGCTGACCGGCATCCCCGCCGCTGCCCCGGCCGAGCCGGTGCTGGTGTCGAGCGCACCGCCGGCCCCGGAGCCCCGCCCGCGCCCGGGGCTGGATGCCCAAGCCGTGGAACGTCGCCGCCGCCTGCAGGAGCTCAGCAACGGCCTGCCGCCCGAAGCCGTGAGCCACTACGACACCCCGGCCTACCTGCGCCGCCAGGTGAAGCTGGAAAACGTGGTGCCCAGCTCCGCGCAGAACATCTCCCGCTTTAATCTGTCCGATGATAATGAGTTGCTTGGCGACAATCGGTTTTTGCATGACAACGTGGACTAGGTAAATTACTAGCGCTACATAAAAAAGCCGCTGCTGATAGTTTCAGCAGCGGCTTTTTTATGTATTGGCGGTCTAACGTTTTGGCGCTTGGCGAATGTGGCGATTTTCACCACAAATGTTGATTCGGAGAACCAAACTTTGATTAACCACAAAACTGTCTGCGGAGCACTGAACCGCCACTTTTGCCAAACGCCTGTTAGCGGTTGTTATTTATCTTTCAATGTTGTCAATTTAGTTAAAAATTTAATTGGTTGTCCGTTTAGTCTGCGGAATGAACCGCCAGCATAAAAGTCGCCCTTGTATGTGGCAAAACAGCTCACATAACCGCTTGTGTCAGTTGCCACCGTTTGCCAATTTTTCCCATTCCATTTAATAATGTTATTTGCTTTTTCTCCACTTGGAAAATCAAACTTTCCACCAACAAATAATTCATTGTTATAAACTGCCATCGAAGCAATTGAGGCTTCATCATCATGTATTCCCTCATCAAAAGCTGAGTAGGATACCCCATCATATTTAGCAATATGATTGAATGGATTAAAACCTGTTCGTCCACCAGAGCCTCCTGTGTATCTACCAAATGTGCCGCCAACTAATAAATTGCTTTGAAAAGTAGTATAAGATTGCACTTCGGTAAAATCTATTTTCTCATTTGATAAATAATTCCATTTAGTTCCATTCCATTTTACCGATGGGCCATCTTCATCATTGCAAATACCGCCTGCGTATAGTTCATCTTTGAATACTGCAAGAGCGATAATAGTATAATTAACACCATTGCCAACGCTGTCCCACGTTACACCATTCCACCTTGCAATATTTTTCGCTTTAATCCCCCCAATGCTGTCAAACGAGCTTGCTGCATAGAGTTCATCTTTATATACACAAAGAGCCGTTACATATGGATGAACACCGTCTGCTTGTCCAGTTCCAACAGGGAGCCACTCTTTACCATTCCATTTAGCAATATGTTCAACCTCGGTGCTATCATTAATTAGTTTAAAGTCTCCTGCTGCATATAATTCTCCTTTGTAAACAACTAATGCCTCAACTCCGCTATAACCCTGATTAAGTCCTTTGCCAACTGAAGTCCATTTTTTACCGTCCCATTTTGCAATGTATTTAGATTTTGTGTTGCCTACAGAGTCAAAACATCCACCAACATATAATTCGTTTTTATAAACTGCCATTGCAAAAACATTACTATCAGGACCATTGTCAATTGGCGACAAAACGATGTCTGTTTGATTGCATTGAGAACAAAGCAAAAGAATAGATAATAGTATGGCCAGTCCGATAAATTTCTTCATTATGTCTGTCGTCCTAATAATAACCGCTAACATATGGATTAACGCAACTGCCAAGATAAGCAAGTTGCGTTAATCCATCCATAGTACGCAATACGCATTGCGGCAAGCAGGCCAAATAGAAAGGATTAACGCAACTCGCCAGCTCCTTCTACAGAAGCCGGCCTAGCTTCAGCCGCGCGCAGCCATTCCCCCAGGGGCTCCTCCACCAGCTTATACAACCCATACGCCACCACCTGCACCGCCAGCAGCCGCAGCGGCCAGAAGTCGGGTAGCCGCTCATAGACCCAGTAGGCCAGCGGGTAGGCATGGCAGAGATAAAAGGCATAGGAGCTGCGCCCCAGGTGCTGAAACAGCCGGGTGCTGAGCAGCTGCCGCAGCCAGGTGGTCTCACGCAGCAGGCCGGCAAAGAGCAGGCCCCCGGCCAGGGGCAGGCCCACCAGGTTCAGAAGCAGGTTGATGGGGCGCTGGGGGGCGTGGGGCAGCCAGGCCTGGGTAAGGGCCAGGGCCACCGTGAGGGCGAGCCAGGCGGCCAGCCCGGCGGCGGTAAGGCCCCAGCCGGCCCGAGCGCCCAGGCGGCCGGCCTTATAGCGCAGGGCCAGCCAGGCGCCCACGAAAAACTCCAGGCTGTGGCCCAGAAAAGTAAAGCTGAGCATAAATGGGTAGGAGCCGAACAGGCCGTGCAGGCGCAACGGAGCCAGCAGCGCCACCAGCCCGCCACCGATACCCACCAAAAGCAGCGGCTGCACCCATAGCGGCAGTCCCCGCGCCCGCAAACCCAGCAGCAGGGGCGCCGCCAGGTAGAAGCACTCGAACAGCGTGAGTGACCAGGCCGGGCCGATGCCGGTGAACAGGTAATCGGCGAAAAAGCCGCGCAGCAAGCTCAGGTGCAGCAGCAGCAGGCCCGGCGTGGCCTGGGGCGAGTGCCAGCGCCAGAGCAGGGCAAAGGCCGCCAGCGTGAGCAGCCAGTACAGCGGGAAGATGCGCGCCGCGCGGTTGCGCAGGTAGCGCCGCCAGCCCCCGCGGGGCCGGAACTCCGTACTGTTCGGGTCGTAGCGCAGGGCAATGAGAAAGCCGCTGAGCAGCAGCAGCAGCGGCAGGCCGTGAAACTCGCTCACGAAGTAGCGCAGGGCACGGGCCGGCCCAGCCGCCGGCAGCTCGCCAAAGGGGTAGTGGTGGAAAAACACCAGCCACGCCGCCACGGCCCGCAGCCCGGTGAGAGCAGGGAAGTAGTGCCGCTGAGCGGAAGCGGGCGAGACAGGATTTACCACACTACCTCGACGTCGTAGTAACTAAAATTCTGGTCTTTCGAAAGGATACTCAGGCGGCTGCTAATGCCCTGACAAATAATAATTCTATCGAATGGGTCGCGATGATGGAAAGGCAGTGTCGATAGCAACAATGTGTCCGCTACATCAATAGGTAGTACTCGAAAGCCGTTGGCCGCGAGCTGATTAATAACTTCGGCAAAGGGCATCTGCAGCTCCAGCTTACTTAGATTGAGCTTGATGGCAATTTCCCACAGGCTGGCAATGCTGACGAAATTTAGGGCGTTTGGGCTTTGAATTGCCTGCCTAGCCCGCTCCGACAAACTGGTGTCGCCATTCAGAAACCAAATGAGCGTATGGGTATCCAGTAAGTTGCTCATGGATTCGTGTACTCTGCAAAGTCGTCAAGGGGCTCGTCGAAGTCGGCGCGCATTTTGAACATGCCTTTCGCGCTGCCAAAAACAGGTTTGGGCTGCGGCTGAACGCTCTTTTCCTGCTCGGCTTTCTGAAGCAGGAATTCAATGAAGTCGGCGGCTTGTTGCTGGAGATTTTCCGGAAGCATTGCCAGCTTGGAGTAAACGGTGGAAGGATTCATGATTGTTGTAAATCTAAAGATTTAACCAGCACCCTGCAAACAGCGACGGCCTCGTGTAAACGAGGCCGTCTGTCATTTTGTGCCGCCGGCTTAGCCCATGGTGTGGTACACGGCCTGTACGTCGTCGTCTTCCTCGAACTTCTCGATGAGCTTCTCCACTTCCTCGGCCTGCTCGTCGGTGAGGGTGACGGTGGTGTTGGGCACCCGCTGCAGGGTAGCGCTTACCACGTTCAGCCCCTTGCTTTCGATGGCTTTCTGCATCTGGCCGAAGTCGGTGAAGGCGGTTTCTACTACGATATAGGCATGCTCGGCGCCGTGCTCGTCTTCTTCCTGGGTTTCGTACACGTCTTCGGCGCCGAAGTCAATCAGCTCCAGCTCCAACTCGTCGCGGTCGAGGCCTTCGGCGGCCAGCTTGAACACGCCCTTGCGGGTGAAGGTGTAGTCGGAGGAGCCGGCCGTGCCCAGGGCGCCGTTGCCGCGGTTGAAGTACATGCGCACGTTGCTCACGGTGCGGGTAGGGTTGTCGGTGGCGGTTTCCACCACAATGGCCACGCCGTGGGGGCCGTAGCCCTCGTACACCACTTCCTGGTAGTCCTTTTCGTCTTTGCCGGTAGCGCGCTTGATGGCTGCTTCCACCCGGTCCTTGGGCATGTTCACGCCCTTGGCGTTCTGGATGGCGGTGCGCAGGCGGGAATTGGTGTCGGGGTTGGAGCCGGACTCTTTCACGGCCATCACAATTTCCTTCCCAATGCGGGTGAAGTCTTTCGACATCCGGTCCCACCGCTTCATCTTGCGGCCTTTACGAAATTCAAACGCGCGTCCCATTTCTACAGTGAACAATTAACAATTAACAATGAACAGTTTCGGGCCAGCCAGGGGGCGGGGCCGAAACGGGCTGCAAGTTAGCAAGCAGGGGCGGGGGCGGCAACGGCAGGCGCCGGGGCCAGCTACTTCCGACCGGATTTGGCTCGTTTCGGCGGCGTGGTTTTAGAAGCAGCGGGGGCTGGTTTGACCGCCCGGGCCGGCGGGGCACCCTGGCCTTGCAGCACGTACACGCCCCGGTTGCCGCTGGGGTAGCCGATGAGGGTGATTTCCAGGGCCAGGGTCTGCGGGTCGAAGCGGAAGGTGCCGTACTGCACGTCGGGGCCCTTGCGGTCGGTGAAGGCGAAGCGGATGCTGTCGCCTTTGATGACGAACTGCCCGTCCTGGCTGAAGGGCATCAGGCCCTGGTTCATCTGCAAAGTCAGCCGCTTCTGGTAGCTGCCGTCGGCGTTAAGCGTCAGGGTGCCGCCTACGCCTTGTACTTCCGTGGGTGGCTCGTCGCTGGTGTTGTCGTACACGGTGTAGGCCGTGTAGGTGTAAGTGTTGTAAAACGACTTGAGCTGCGTGGCCTCGAAGTAGGCAGCCTTTGGTGTAGGCACCTGCGCCGGTGCCGAGGTGCTCAGGGCGTTGGCTGCGACAAAAGGGAATAGCAGTAGAATACGGGAAAACAGCATGTGTCAGGAAGGATTTGCCTGGAAGTAAGACATTTGAGATAAGACGCTAGACATGAGACGTTAGACATTAGAATCGTTCTGACAGAAGAACTTTCTCATGTCTAACGTCTCATGTCTCATGTCTAAATTTTCATGTCTAACTAAACCCCGGAGTCTGGGGGCAAAGGTCGAAAATAATGTGCCTGCCGGCTTGGATGGCTCACCGGGCCTGTCGTTGCTTTGATGCAGAAACCATTCCACTGCCGGATTATGCCCACCTTCCTCCGCGAATTGATTCAACCCGCCGCCGAGCTGCCCGAGGCCGACGTGTGCCTGGTAGGCCTGCCCCTGGACTTCGGCACCGTACTCGAAGGCGGCCGCGCCGGGGCGGTGAATGCGCCCGATGCCATCCGCCGGGAGCTGCGCCGCTACCACAAAGCCTACAACCTGGAGCACGACATCAGCCTCGACGAGCTGCGCATTGCCGACGCCGGCAACCTCGACCTGAGCAGCACCGACCACGCCGAGAACCACGAGTGCATCCGGGAGCGGCTAAGCGCCCTGCTGCGGCAGTACCCGCGCGTGGTGGTGCTGGGCGGCTCCCACGACGGCACCTACTCCACCGTGCGGGGCCTGTTTGATGCCGAAGCTGCCGGACCCGTGGGCGGCATCAACCTCGATGCCCACGCCGATGTGAAGGAGCGGCCCGTCATCAGCAGCGGTACGCCGTTTGGGCGGCTGCTGCGCGAGCATTTTCTGGCCGGCAAGCAGTTCGTAGAAATCGGGCTGCACTCCAACCTCAACACCAAGGAAGACATTGCTTTTCTGCGCCAGCAGCAGGCCCGCATTGTGCCGCTGTGCATGGTGCAGGCCGACGGCATGGTGGCCCCCATGCAGGGGGCGCTGGCCCGGGCCACGGCCAATGGCGCGGCCTTCGTAAGCTTCGACATCGACGGCTGCGCTGAGGCCTACGCCCCGGCCGTGTCGGCCCCCAGCGCCGACGGCTTTACGCCCCGGCAAGCCGTGGAAGCGGCCTTCCTGGCCGGGCGCCACCCGCGGGTGCGCCTGTTCGAAGTAGTAGAGCTTAACCCGCTCTACGACCGTGATAATCAGACGGCTCGCCTGGCGGCAACCATCATCACCGCTTTTTTAACGGGACTAGCGAAGCCCGGCGTGTAACGAATGGGCGAAAGCCAGGTATTGGCTGTGGAAATTGAAATCCGAGCGGATTTCACCACTGTCATCAACCTGGTTTTCACCTTTTACAACCCACGCCATGCAAAAGCTCCTCTTTCCCCTGCTGCTTGCCGCTCTTACGCTGCCGGCCGCTGCCCAAACGGCCCCCGCCTTCAAGTCCAGCTGCGACGAACATAACTTCCACTCCGGCCGCGGGCAGCAGCGCTACTGCGAAACCCGCGACCTGACCATGTCACTGCCTAAGTCAGGCCCCCTGTATGTCGATGCCGACCAGAACGGGGGCATCAGCGTGCGCAGCTGGGCGGGCAAGGAGGTGCGGGTGCGCGTGAAGGTGCAGGCCTGGGGGCCCGACGAGGCTGCGGCCAAGGCCGTGGTGGCGGGCATCAACATCAGCAGCGCCGAAGGCCAGCTCAGGGCCAGGGCCGGTGAGGGCGAGAACTGGGCCGTGAGCTACGAGCTGCTGGTACCCGAGAAGCTGGCGCTGGACCTGAAAACCCACAACGGCGGCATCAGCCTCGACGGCGTGCGGGGTCCCGTCACCTTTGCCGCGCAGAACGGCGGCGTCAGCATCGTCGGCGATGGGGGCGATGTGCGCGGCCACACCCAGAACGGCGGCGTGAGCATTGTGCTCAATGGTAAAAAATGGGAAGGCAAGGGCGTAGACGTGACCACCACCAACGGGGGCGTCAGCTGGGTTGTTCCGGCCAACTATGCGGCCCAACTCTACAGCAGCACCAGCCACGGCCGCATCAGCTCCGATTTTCCCACCATTTCCCGCAGTATGATGGGCGGCGAAGTAAACCTGGCCCTGGGCAAGGGCGGCGCCCCGGTAAAGGCGGTAACTACGAACGGCGGCATTTCCATTCGGCGGATTTGATAGAGTAAGCTATCGAGTTAAAAGTTAAAAGTGAAGCGTTAAAAGGCAGAACCACCTTTTAACGCTTCACTTTTAACTTTTAACTTTTAACTCAAACAATGAGAAGCTACCGGAAAGGCCTACATCGGCCGCCAATGCACCGGGCGGCGACGCTTGCCGCTGCGACGGCCGCCCACCAGCAGCCAGGTCAGGCCGGCGGCCAGGATGCTGGCGCCCACCACGGCGGCCTGCACCGGCAGGCGGTCGGGCGGGGGCGGGGGCAGGAACTCCACGCCGCTGGCATCGGTGCGGGCCGGGGTTTGCACGTAGCGGCCCTGACTGGGAACGGGATAATTATCGGCCAGCTGGCGCAGGCCTTCGGTAGCGGCGGGGCCTTTTATCACCGGGCCGTGCCCGCAGCCTATGGCCACCGGGTTGAGGTCGGCCAGCACCTGCACCGACTTGCGGGCCGCCTCCCAGTCGTAGTTGAAGGGCGTGCCCGCCCGGCTGATTTGGGGCTTGTCGAGCAGGATGGCCGCCACGGAGTCGTGGTGCGTAGTGGCGAAGGCGTCGCCGCCCAGCAGGGTCTCGTCCGACTCCCGGAACAGGGCAATTTGACCGGGGGCGTGGCCTGGCACGTGAATCCAGCGCCAGCCCGGCAGGAAGGGCGGCTGGTGGTCGTCGAGCGGCAGGGCCTGCACACAGCCGCGCAGGTTGGGCAGCTCCCGCGGGAAAAAGCGGCTCATAAAAGCAAGGGAGCCGCCCACGGTGGGGTCCTGGGGTGGGTACTGCGCCTGCCCGGTGAGGTAGGGCATCTCCAGGGGGTGGGCCAGCACCGGCACCTGCCAGTAAGCCGCCAGCTCCTTGGCCGAGCCCAGGTGGTCGAGGTGGCCGTGGGTGAGGAAAATAACGCGGGGCCGGGCACCCGGGCCAAACAGCTCTTCCGCCGCGGCCCGGATGGTTTTTTCGCTGCCCGGCAAACCGGTATCTACCAGCACCCACTCCCCGGGCAGGCCGGTTTCTACGAAGTAGACGTTGACAAAGCGCTGAATACGCAGCTGGGTGACGCCGGTGGCTACCTGGTCCATAAGCAGAGAAAATGAGAAGAATACTACCCTGACCTTACGCAGAGAATGCCCTTGGCGGTTGACAGGCTAAGGGCCGAATCTAGCACCCGCAGCTGAAATCGGGGTAGCCGGCGTAGGTAGGGGAGAGCTTGTCGTCGATGCGGATGATGTGGTCGAGCCGGATTTCCTCGCCCGATTTCAGCCGCATGTACTCGGCGCCGTCGCGCATGAAAAACGTTTCGATAATGACCGACTCAATGGTCAGCTCCCGCAGCTCGCTGAAGTATTGCAGCAGCACGCGCTTTTTCAGGGTAGCGGCCGCTTCCAGCTCGTCGTAATAATTGCAGTCGATGGGCTTGTAGTCCGTAGCCATACTTAAAATCGGTTAAAAGTTGAGAGTTAAAAGTTGAAGCGCTGATTTGTTTTTAACTCTTAGCTTGAAATTGAGGAATTGTTACATAGTATTTGGAATTTGTAAAAATCCACTCTAGAACGTCATGCTGAGCTTGTCGAAGCATCTCTACCGCTTCGTTGAGCGGCCCCGATGAAGCAGTAGAGATGCTTCACTGTGTTCAGCATGACCTAAAATAAAACTCCCAAACATGCTCTTAAATGCAGACGCCGTGCTGATAGCAGCTATAACATGAGCATGACATTCCCAATTAAAGAGTGTCTGGCCCCATCATAGCTACCGCTCCGACGCCCGGAAGTCGGGGTTGAAGGTGAGCGAAAGCTGCAGGGTGTGGTTGTGCTCGAACACCAGGCCATTGCCTTGGGCTACCAGCTGGTGCAGGTAGCCGACTTCCACGGCCGTCGCCCGGGTAAACTGGTAGCCCAGAGCCCCGTAGGCGCGGTTCTGGTCGAAGATGTTCTGGGCTACGTTGCGGCCGAAGTTCACGAATATTTCGTCGTAGGCCGCCAGGTAGGGCGTGCCAGGGCGCAAGGACTCCATGGGGCCGGCCAGGGGCAGTACGGCCCGAATCTGGTAGCGGGCGCGGTTGGTATAGGTGAAGTCCGTTTCCTGGGGCCGCTGTATCCAGCGCTGCTCCAGCCGGTAGCGCTGCGATACCTGGAAGGGGCCGTGTTCGCTCCGGAGCTGCAGCTGCTCGTAGAGGCGGTGCTCGGGAAACTTCTCGGCGGCGGGGAAGTCGCCATAAGGATGCGTCAGGGCGTAGGCATAGCCGGCGGTGAGCATGGCTTTGTCGCCGGCGTAAAAGTTGATGCCTATCCGGCCGAAATCCTGCAGCGGCTCCCGCACCCCTTTGGAGCGGCGCCACTGCCACTCGGTGTGCAGGCCCCAACGGTCGGTCAGCCGGGCGTCGCTGAAAAACATCAGCCAGGTATTGAAATTTTTGTCCTGCACCCGGCCTTCGGGGGAAGATTGGGCCTGGCTGGTAGCCGAAGCAAAAGAAAGCAGTAGCGCCAGGCAGGCGCCGCGGTATAGATTGGAGCGGAAAGACATGTCAAATAAGGCAGTAAGAGTGGCTGGAAGGGTGGTAGAGCGCCTATGGTACGCAAACCCAGGCCCTGGCAGTTATTTCTTTGTTAAGAAGGGCCGGGAAAGATGAGCAGGAGCAGACTCCCCACAGCTGGCCATTTGCACCGCAGGCATGCCCTTTCGAACTGTGCTGACGCTGATTTTCTTCCGGCCCGACCCATACCTTTCCTTGCCCTTTCCTAACTTGCCAGCCCACCCAATACGTCCCTTCTTATGTCGTCTCAATTCCCCGCCGAAACCGCTACTCCCGAACTCAACCTCGAAGCCAATTCCTTCGCCCAGGCCGAAGGCACCAAGTTTCGGGGCGACGCCAAGCGCCCCATGTATTACGAGTTCAAGCCCGAGGAAACCATCAAGGCCAAGCACGGCACCGAGCTGCGCTGCAAAACCTGGGAGGCCGAAGCCGCCCTGCGCATGCTCGAAAACAACCTCGACCCGGCCGTGAGCCTGGTGTATGATGAGCTGATTGTGTACGGCGGTGCCGGCCGCGCCGCCCGCAACTGGAAGGAGTACCAGACCATCGTGAGCACCCTCAAAAACCTGGAGGCCGACGAAACCATGCTGGTGCAGAGCGGCAAAGCCGTGGGCGTGCTCAAAACCTGGGCCCACGCCCCCCGCGTGCTCATCGCCAACTCCAACATCGTTCCGGCCTGGAGCACCCAGGAATACTTTGACGAGCTCGACAAGATGGGCCTGATGATGTACGGGCAGATGACGGCCGGCTCCTGGATTTACATCGCCACCCAGGGCATTCTGCAGGGCACCTACGAAACCTTTGCGGCCATGGCCGACAAGCACTTCAACGGCACCCTGGCCGGCACCATCACCGTGACGGCCGGCCTGGGCGGCATGAGCGGCGCCCAGCCCCTGGCCGTGACCATGAACGACGGCGTCTGCCTCGTCATCGAGCCCATTGATGAGCGGGTAAAGCAGAAGGTGCGCGAAGGCTACGTGGACGAGCAGGCCGACTCCCTGGAGCACGCCCTGCAAATCTGCCAGGACAAGAAAGCGGCCCGCCAGGGCTGGTCGGTGGGCCTCACCGGCAACGCCGCCACCGTGCTGCCCCAGCTGCTGGAGCTGGGCTTCAAGGCCGACATCGTGACCGACCAGACCTCGGCCCACGACCTGATGGACTACATCCCGGAGGGCGAGATAGGGGAGGTGCTGGCCCTGCGCGCAGGCAACCCCGAGGAGTTTAAGCGCCAGGCCCTGAAGTCCATCGTGAAGCACTGCCAGGCCATGCTGGACATGCAGGCCCAGGGCACCGTGGCCGTCGACTACGGCAACAACCTGCGTGGGCAGGCCGAGAAAGGCGGCCTTCGGGTGCGCGACGAGAACGGGCAGTTCCTCTACCCCGGCTTCGTGCCCGGCTACATCCGCCCGCTGTTCTGCGAGGGCAAGGGCCCCTTTCGTTGGGCCGCCCTTTCCGGCGACCCCCAGGACATCCTGCGCATTGACCGCGCCCTGCTCGAAACCTTCCCCGACAACAAGATGCTGGCCCGCTGGATTGAAAAGGCCCAAGCCAAGGTGCCCTTCATCGGCCTGCCCGCGCGGGTGTGCTGGCTGGGCTACGGCGAGCGGGAGAAATTCGGCCTGGTCATTAACGACCTGGTGGCCCGCGGCGAAGTGAAAGCCCCCATCGTCATCGGCCGCGACCACCTCGACTGCGGCTCGGTGGCCTCGCCCAACCGCGAAACCGAAGGCATGAAAGACGGCTCCGACGCCGTGGCCGACTGGCCCCTGCTCAATGCCCTGGCCAACTGCGCCAGTGGTGCCGACTGGGTAAGCCTGCACAACGGCGGCGGCGTGGGCATCGGCAACTCCACCCACTCCGGCATGGTGATAGTGGCCACCGGCACCCCCGGAAAAGCCGAACGACTCAAGCGCGTACTTACCACCGACCCCGGCATGGGCATCTTCCGCCACGCCGATGCAGGGTATGAGATTGCAGAGAACGTGGCGCGGGAAAGAGGGGCGAAGATTCCGAGCTTGAAGTAGAAAAAAAGGGCGGGGCTTGTCCCCGCCCTTTTCGTTTGGCTGTGCCTTTCGCTATTGTTCAAACCCGTTACGTCCTTGTCACCAGGCCAGCTATTGTTGTTGAGCACGCCGGTTACGTCACCTTCACAAACTGGAAAAGGTGATTATCCTGGAATGGATGATAGAAACGAGCTGCGGCCTGTGCAGTAGGGGACGGCCCAGCGGCGGTCGGTGATTGTGCCCGGCTTTGCCTTTTCTCCCTACCAGCCCACGGAGCAGTTTCTATTCAGCGTTTGAGAGTCAGATTCTGAAAACATACTTTTCAGGGAGTGTTGCCGTTGGCAGGTACTACAGGGGCTACTTTGCGCAATAATGCTTCACCCTCAGCCCTGCCCGTCTATGAAAAAACTGCTCCTCGGTATTCTCTTACCCATGGCCGGCTGGGCCACGGCCCAAACCCCAGTTGCTTTCACCGTGAAAGGAAAGATTGGCAACCTGAATGCGCCGGCCAAAATCTACCTTTTTCGCAACGGCCAAATCGACTCCGCTACCCTAAAGAATGGCGCCTTCGAGCTGAAAGGCAGCACCGATATTCCCGTGCAGGCCAGCTTACTCCTAAGGCCAAATGGCAAGCTGGGCACGGGGATGTATGGTCAGGGCGACCGAAAAAACCTGTACCTGGAAGCTGGCCAGGTGCTTGTCACCAGTCCCGTGAGCTTAGAAGCGGCCAAGGTCACGGGTGGGCCCATCACGGCAGACTATCAAAGGCTGGAGGCCATGTTGCAGCCTACCGATGCTAAAGTGAAAGCCCAGGCCGCCGTATATGAAAAGGTCTCGGAGGAAGAGCGCAACACGCCCGCATTTAAGGCGCGCAGCGAAGCGCAATGGGCCAGCATCAACAAAGAGTACGCGGAGCGGAAGCGTGATTTTATCCGTTCTAATCCGAACTCCTGGGTAAGCCTGTATGAGCTAATGCAGCTGAACATGCTGGCCCCGCCCGAATACACGGTTGTGGGGCCCTTATACGAAGCCCTGAGCCCCGCCCTGAAGAACAGCCCACCCGGCCGCATGTACGGCGATTTGGTGAAAGGGCTCAAGGCCGTAGCCATTGGCGCCCAGGCGCCCGCCTTCACCCAGACAACCCCCGACGGTAAGTCCGTTTCGCTGGCCGACTACCGCGGCAAGTACGTGCTGATAGACTTTTGGGCATCGTGGTGCGGCCCCTGCCGCCAGGAAACACCCGCCCTGACCAAAGTGTACAACGAATTCAAAGGCCAGAAATTCGACGTGCTGGGTGTGTCGCTCGACAACGAAAAAACCCGCGAGAAGTGGGTACAAGCCATTCAGGACGACAAAATGGCCTGGAGCCAGGTGTCGGACCTGCGCGGCTGGCAAAACGAAGCCGCGCGGCTCTACGGCGTCCAGGGCATCCCGCAGAATTTCCTCGTTGACCCCGACGGCAAAATTGTGGCCTCTGGCCTGCACGGCGACGAGCTGGCCACGACCCTGGCGCGTTTTATCCGGAAATAGGAGCCTTTAGCTGCCAAACACGCGCTTGAGCAGGGCCGTGGTGCGGGCCACGGGGTTTTCGCGGATGTTGGCTTCTTCCTGGGCAATGAGGGTGAATAGCCCGGCTATGCTTTGGTGGTAAGGGCTCCTTTCGCTAGCATCAGCTAGCTGGAGACAAGCGTGCGTCGGCGATGCAATGGTAAAGGCCTTTAGGCGGCGCGGGCGATTCGCGTCCCGGATGCTGGTTAGGACGTGTCAGAGAGGCGCGAGCAGGTGCGGTTTCCATTAACCAATTTAATATTAATTGTATCGGTCGCGGCACTTCGCCGCCACGCTCGTTCCGCAGCCGCCATCAGCGTAGCCTCGTGAGCGTTTTAGCCTTACTGCTAAGGCACCAGCAAAAAAGGCGCGGGACCTTGCCCCGTGCCTTTTCTATCTAAACACCGAAATACTAGCGCGCTACCGGCAGGCGCACCGTCTGCCGCAGGGTGCCGGCCTCCAGCGTGCAGAAGTACAGGCCTGGGGCCAGCTGCTGGGTATCGAGGCGGAGGGTCTGCGTACCCGCCGCCTGCAGGACGCCGGCCGGGGGCGTGCCCACCGTGCGGCCCAGCGGGTCGTGCAGCACCACGCGCACCCTAGCCGGGCGGGGCAGGGTGTAGTGCAGCTGCACCGGGCCAGCCGCCGGCACCGGCGTGGCCTGCAGCTGCAGCGCCGCCTCATCGGCCGGGATCAGGCCCGCGGCCATGGCCGTAGTATAGCGGGCCAGCAGCAGCGAAGTACCGCCAATGCCGCCAAACGTATAAATCTGGCCATTGGGGGCCAGGGTCAGGCTGCTGATGCCGTTTCCGCTGCCGCCGTAGCCCAGCTGCGTATTAGGGGTAAACGTCCCATCGACCTGCCCAGCGGCCGTGTAGCGGGCGAGTACATCACTCAGGGAGCTGCCAAGCGCGCTCCGCGCGAGGCTGCCTCCCACCACGATGCTGCCATCGGGCTGCACTGCTACTGCCTGCAGGCCTCCCTTTCCGTACAACGTTCGGGTGGTGGCGGTGTTAAAGGCAGCATCCGGGGTGCCATCCGCGTTCAGGCGCAGCAGGGCCGGGGCGTTGCTGGGCGTGCTGGTCTGGTCGTAGCGCACGGTGCCCGCCACCACTATCCGGCCATCGGGCTGCACGGCTGCGCCGAATAGCTCCGTGAACGCCGGGGCCGCCACCCCCGCGTTTACTTGGGTCCCGGTTATCACGGCCCGGCCGTTGATGCCAAAGCCGGCATCGCGCGCCCCTGCAGCCGTGAGCCGGTATACCACTCCACCGGCCCGGCTGTTCGGGCTGCCGCCCGCCGAGAAATCATCGCCTACCAGCAGCACGCGGCCATCGGCCAGCTGCACGATGTTGTGGATGTAGTCGCTCAGCGCCTGGTACGGCGAGTTATTGTTGAAGCTGGGGTCCAGCTGCCCATTGGCCGTAATGGCCACCAGCCGGGAAGTGTAAGAGCCCGGGTAGTTGAAGGTAGCCAGCAGGCTGCCGTTGGTCAGAACCACTACCTTTCTGGTATCCATAAATGGGCCGCTGGAAGGGTCGGGGTTGTACAGCATGCCGCCCGTGCCGAACCCCGGGTCCAACACCCCGGTGGGGTCGTAGCGGGCTACGGCCAGGCCTGCATCCTGAAACCGGCTGAGCACCTTGCCTACTACCACCAGCTTGCCGTCGGGCTGCAGGGCCATGCCGTTGGCTTCGGCGCTCAGCGGAAAGGTCGTCGTTACGGTGCCATTGGCGCCAAAGGCTGCATCGGGCGTCCCGTCCAGCAGGTAGCGCTTCACCACGAAGCTGCCATTGCCGCCGCCGCACACCCAGAGGCGGTTGTTGGCCAGCATAAAATCCTTCTGGTTGTTGAACGTCGAGGGCCGGGCATGGGGCGGCTCGGCCTCAATTCCGCCGCTGCCCGTCAGGGCCGTGTTTACGCTGCCGTTGGTGCCAAAGCTGGCATCGGGTCGCACGTAGCTTTGGCCCAGCGCCTGCCCCAGGGGCAGCGCCAGCAGCAGGCTCAGAAATACCCGGCCGATGCTGCGGTCAGGATGATTAATAAGTAAAAGCTCAGCCATAGCGTAAACGGGAAAAAGAAAGATGAATGCACCGTGCCCAAATGTAGGGTGCCGACGGCATTGACCCGCGTCATCAGTTAAAACCGGGCCCAGGTTTAAGGAAACCATTCTGCGCCAACACAAAAGCCCCCGTACCAAAGCAGGTACGGGGGTGCTTCAATATGGTCTACAGCCGCTTTCGAACTCCCAAAGACCGGCTCGAACAGGGCCGTGGTACGGGCCACCGGTATTTTCACGGATGTTGGCCTCCTTATGAGCAATAAGCAGAAACAGCCCGGTTATGCTTTGTTGGGAAAGGGCTCGAGTCGGTTTTAACCCACATCAGCCAGCGGCAGATGGCTGAAGGCTAGCGCGCATTGGCGCCGCGTGCCCGGCGGTTTTGCGTCGGCGATGCCACGGCAATGGGCTGTAGGCGGCGCGGGCGGTTCGCGTCAGAGACGCGCGCTAGCAGTAGGCCAAGACTTTTAACTCTCAGCTTTTACCTGACCCAAGGGCTCTTCCACTCGCAGCCGGGGCAGGCTGCCGGGGTATTCGCGCTGCAGAAAGCCCACCAGCTGCTCGCGCACGATGCAGCGCAGCTCCCACACGGCGCCGGCGTCGGCGGCGCTCACCAGGGCGCGCAGCTCCAGGGTGCGCTCCTTGGAGTCCGTTACGTGCAGGGCGCACACGCGCCGGTCCCAGTACGGGCTGCCTTCCACGATGCGCTGCAGCTCGGCCCGCACGGCGTCGACGGGCACGGTGTAGTCGGTTTGTACGTGCACGGTGCCCAGGATTTGGGCGCTGTTGCGCGTCCAGTTCTGGAAGGGCTTTTCGATGAAGTAGTTGAGGGGCAGCACCAGGCGGCGTTCGTCCCAGATGCGCAGCACCACGTAGGTGAAGGTGATTTCCTCTACCCGGCCCCACTCGCCCTCCACCACCAGCACGTCGTCGATGCGGATGGGCTGGGTGAAGGCAATCTGAAACCCGGCCAGCAGGTTGCTGATGGAGCGCTGGGCCGCAAAGCCCACAATGACGGAGGCAATACCCGCCGAGGTGAGCAGGCCGGTGCCAATTTTGCGCACCGTAGCGAAGCTCATCAGCACCAGGCCCACGGCCACCAGCACAATCAGCGACATCACCAGCTTCTTGATAAACTGCAGCTGGGTGAAGAGCTTGCGCACCCGCAGGTTGTCGCCGCTGTCGAGCTGGTAGCGGCGTTGCACCAGGTCCTGGGCCACGTCCAGCACCTTGATGAGGCCCCAGGCGAAGGTCAGGATGAGGGTAATTTCGACGAAGCGCCGCAGCACCTCAAACGCCCGGGGCGGCAGCTGGGTAAGGGGCAGCAGCAGGGAAATGGCCAGCACCGGAAAAAACCAGCTGCTGGCCTGGCGCAGGTGGCGCAGTACTGAGCGGGCCAGGGGTGAGTCTTCGCGCCGGCTGAAGGCCCGCACCAGGGCAAAAAGCAGGGCTTTAACCAGCAGGCCCAGGGCAGCCCCGCCCAGCAGGACGCCCAGCGTCGTGAATATCTGCGGGAAATGCTCCAGCAGATGGGTAAGCTGTTCTCTCATAGCTCAACGGCCGGGCCGGCCGGGCCGCCCGCAGGTGAGCTTGTCTGTACCCTCGTTGCAGCCGAAAGGTTAGCCCCGCTGCCGCCCGCTAACCCCGCCCGGGCTTTATGCGTTGTACCCAGCATGCCCGCATTTCGACTTTCCACCCCTGCTTTCTCTCTGCTGCTCGGCGCCGGCCTTGGCCTGGGCAGTCCTGTTGCCGCCACGGCCCAGTCGGCCGTGCCCACGCCCTACCGCACCCACCTGTACCGCGACGGCGCCATTATCACCGGCCTTACCGGCCTGAGCGTGACGGGCCTCCTCCTGGTGCAGCAAAAAAGTGGCCTCAGCAACGAGGAGCTGGCCCGGCTCGATAAAAACGACGTGCCCAAAATGGACCGCTGGGTAGCCGGCAAGTACAGCGAAAGCGCCCAGTTTGCCAGCGACATCCTGTGTTACCCCACCATGCTCATTGCCCCGGGCCTGCTGGTGTTCAACCCCGCGGCCAAGGCTAAGTTCGGGCAGGTGGCCATTCTTTACCTCGAAACCATGATGACCACCGACGCCATGTTTACCATGACGGTGGGCACCACCTACCGCTACCGGCCTTACCTCTACGGCAGCGAAGGCGGCAGCGGGCGCAACGGCAAGATTGCCACCAACTCCTTCTTCGCGGGCCACGCGGCCCATACCGCCACGGCTACCTTCTTTGCCGCCAAGGTTTACCACGACTTCAACCCCGACTCGCCGGCCCAGCCCTACATCTGGGCGGCCGCGGCAGCCGTGCCGGCGGCTGTAGGCTACTACCGCATGGAAGCCGGCAAGCACTTCCTCAGCGACGTACTCGTGGGCTACACCATTGGCGCCACCGTGGGCGTGCTGGTGCCGCAGCTGCACAAAAAGCGCGACGGCAACGGTCTGTCGGTGCTGCCCCTGCAGGGCGTGAACGTGAATGGCCACGCCTACACCGGCCTGCAGCTTAGCAAGCAGCTGTAGTTAGGTTGTAAGCAGTGAGTATTCTGAGATTTTGGCCGTCATGCTCATCTGGCGTCCGCTTGGCTAAGCATCTTGCTGGAGGCAGTAATCCAAAGGATTTACTCTCGTGGTAGAGATGCTTCACTTCGTTCAGCATGACGTTCTATTTACGCTTGTGGTGATGACGTTCTCGTTCCGCTTGTGGTAGACAATCATCGCCTGCGCGGACGCCAGATGAGCAAGATGCTCTAAAGACTTCCTGATGGGAGCGGGCAGTTTGCTGGAGCCGGCAAACGTGCGCTGTACTTGGACAGTCGGCACTAGCCATTGCCCTCACCCTGAAAAGCAAGGGGCGAGATTGAGCAGGAGCAGGGGGGAAGCTTATTCCTGGTACAGCGGGCGGCCAGCCGGCACGGGACTGGCCCACTGCCACCGGGCAGGCCGGGGAATGGGAAGGGGCTGGCGCGCGGCGCGCCACTCGTGGGCCAGCAGGCTCATTTCCACCGCGCCCACCCTGCGCCGACTTTTCGAACGCCAGGGCCTGGAAACGCTCCGCATCCTGAGCACGGGCATCAGTCCGGGCCGCATCCGCTACGATGCCGGGGCCTGGTTTCCGATGCCGAGCTTGCCATGCCCCTTTCCGCCGCAGCGACGAGCGGCTGCGGCAGCAAGCCCAGGCCAGCCCGCTGCTGCAGGGAGGAATGGCGGCGGCCAACGGGGTGCTGACGGCGTTGCAGCTGGGCGACACCCTGAAAGGCTATTTCAGAAAACCGGTTTTGGCGTAGCAACAGCCGGTTAACCCCGGCCGAAGCAGCGCGGCAGCAGGGCTTACTTCACGGGCAGGTCCTGCACGATGCCGGTGGCTTTGTCTACTTCGAAGCGGGCCCGGTTGGGGCTGCGGCCGGCCCAGTCGGTGCGCGGCACCAGCACCTGGAAGCGGGTGTCGACATCCACGACGAAGGCCGAGTCCAATACATAGAGCGAGGCGTCGGACTGGTTTTGCAGGTAGCCGGCTACGGCGGCCCGGGCCCCCGCCGCGTCGCTCACCGATTTGGGAGCCGCCTGGGTACCCGGCTTGGCCGAGCTGGCCTGCTCGGTGGCAGAAGGAGATTTCTGGCAGCTGCCCAAGGTGCAGGCGGCGGCCAGAAGCAGAAAGAACAGGTTATTTTTCATTGGTAATGTTAAAATGCATCTAGCTTACGCCTTACCTTGCCTGGGAGTTTACCCACCCCATCACCACCCCCGCACCTGCATGATACACCGTTACTTCCGTGCCTGCCTGCTCCTGCTGGCCTGTTGCCTGACGCTGCCCGCCGCTCAGGCCCAGATAGACCCCGCCGCGCAGTACACCAAGCTCAGCGTGGCCCAGCTCATGGCCTGGACGCCCGCCGGCCCCACCGCCGTGCCGGCCAACGTAAGCCGCGTGCCCCTGGCCACGCGCCAGAACGCGCTGGCGGCCCAGCTCAACCCGGCCCAGAGCTTCAGCCACAAGGTGAACTACATTCCCGACGGCATGGCCAACTTTGCCGGCTACCTCAACGAGCGCAGCATCTTCAACCTCTACAACTTCACCCACTGGCAGTATGTCGACGTGCTGACCTGGTTCGATGGGCCGGTAGGCATCCCCACCCGGCCCTGGGTGGAAACGGCCCACCGCAACGGCGTCAAGGTCATCGGCACCATCTTCACCAGTGCCACCGACGTGGCGGCCCTGGTGCAGCAGGACGCGGCCGGCAACTACATCGGCGCCCAGAAGCTGGTGGATGTGGCCAGCTACTACGGCTTCGACGGCTGGTTTTTCAATGAAGAGTCCAACGTGAGCACGGCTACGGCCACGCAGCTTATCAACCTGCTCAAGCAGCTGCAAACCATCAAGCCCGCCGGCATGGAGATTCACTGGTACGACGCCATGCTGCCCAACGGGCGCGTCTCCTACCAGAACGCCCTGAACGCCAACAACCAGCAGCTGCTGCAGGACGGCAGCGCCCGCGTCAGCGACGCCATGTTTACCAACTACTTCTGGTCGGGGCCCACCAACATCAACACCTCCGTGGCCACGGCCACGGCCCTGGGCCGCAGTCCTTTTGAGGTATACAAAGGGGCCGACCTCTGGCCCGGCCGCTCCAACCAGTCTTTGTTTGCCAACTCGGCCTGGATTGACAACTACTTCACCGGGGGCAGCCCCGCCCAGCCCAAGGTGTCGCTGGGCTTGTTTGCGGCCAACCTCACCTACAACGGCGGCTTCAACACCTTCAGCAGCGACCCCACGGCCTACGCCAGCTTCTACCAGACCGAGCAGCGCATCTTCGCCGGCAACGACCTGGACATCACCACGCCCGATGCCAGCGGCTGGAAAGGCCTGGGCCATTACGTGCCGGTGCGCAGCGCCGTCAACACCCTGCCGTTTGAAACCGACTTCTCGGTAGGGCAGGGGAAGGTTTTTGCCAACAACGGCGTGCTGGTGAGCCGCAGCTGGACGCACATGGCCCGGCAGGCTATGCTGCCCAGCTGGCAGTGGGCCAAAACCGGCAGCGCGGCCATCAGCGCCGGCTTCGACTTCGACGATGCCTTCTACGGCGGCAATTCCATTAAGCTGGCCGGCAGCCTCAGCGGCAGCGACAACGCCACGGTGAAGCTCTACCAAACAAAGCTGCCGGTGGCAGCCAACACCACCATTGAGCTGACCTATAAAGCATCCCAGCCAGGCTTTACGGCCACCCGGCTGGCCCTGTATTTCAGCGACGACCTGGCCAACCCTGTGCTGGTCGACATCGGCAGCCAGGGGCAGCCGGCCGGGCAGTGGCACACGCAAAGCATCGGCCTGGGCACCCAGCAGGGGCGCGAGCTGGCCATCATCGGGTTGGTGGCCTCGTCGGGCACCCCCGTGGCCAGCTACCGCTTCAACCTGGGCCGGCTGCGGGTGGCCAATGGCAGCGCCGCCCCCACGGCCGCGCCCCGCGTAAGCTTTGGCGCCAGCGACACCGTGGTCGTTACCAACCAGGCCGTCACCTTCACCAACTTCTCGCGTAACGCTGCCGGCTACACCTGGACCTTTACCGGCGGCAGCCCGGCCACCAGCAATGCCGTGCACCCGGTGGTGAGCTACGCCGCGCCTGGCCTGTACCCGGTGAAGCTGCGGGCCCAGAATGCCTTCGGCCGCGACTCCCTTACCCGCACCGGCTACGTGCGCGTGGTGCCGGCCGCCGTGCCCGGCAGCAACACCTCCCTGCTGTTCGACGGCGTGGGCAAGTACGTGGATGCGGGCAGCATCAACCTGGGCGGGGGCGGCCTCAGCTTTGAGTGCTGGGTGAAGCCGGCTTCGTTCAAGGCCGGCTCGCCTTATATCTCCAGCCTGGTGGGCATGGAAGACGGCAGCAACACGGCCATGCTGCGCCTGGGCGATGCCAGCCTGGCCGCCGACCAGCTGCAGTTTGTGCTGAACGTGAACGGCGCGGCGCGGCGCCTGCCCTCGGTGGGCCGCCTGCCGCTGGGGGCCTGGTCGCACGTGGCGGCTACGTTCGACGGCACGGCCATGCGCATCTACATCAACGGCACGCTCGATGCCAGCCTGAACGTGAGCGGCAGCGTCATTGCCAGCGGGCCCGTGGCCCTGGGCCGCAACTACGCCAACTCCCGCATTCTCGACGGGGCCCTGGACGAGGTGCGCATCTGGAAGCGCGGCCTGACGGCCGCTGAAATCGCCGCCAACGCCTGCAGCGTCAGCCCCAGCGCCGCCAACCTGGAAGCGTACTGGAAGCTGAACGAGGCCACGGGCTCGGTGGCCAACGACCTCACCGGCAACGGGCACACCGGCACCCTCATCAACATGCGGCCCAGCGACTGGTCGGCCGACGTGCCCACGCAGTGCGCCCAGATCAGCGCCGCCCTGCCCGGCCGGGCGGCCGGCCTGCGCCTGTATGCCCTGGGCAACCCCGTGGCCGGCAGCCAGGCCGTGGTGGAGGTTCACGGCGCCCAGGGCCAGCCGACGCTGCTGCAGCTCTACAACACGGTGGGCGCTCTGGTGTACGAGCAGCGCCTCACGCCGGGCCGCAGCGCCGAGCAGCTGGCGCTGCCGCTGCCGCAGGGAGCCGGGCTGTACGTGCTGCGGGTAAGCACGGCCTCGGGCAGCGCTTCGCTGAAGCTGCTAAAGCAGTAGCGGCCAGGGTTTGCGGCCAGGTGCCAGCTGTTGTGCTTGCGCGGAGTTTCATTTGGCGGCGCCTTCCTGTGGTGGGTACGCAGAATGAAATTCCGCGCTACTGTTTTCGGGCGCCTGCTTTTCTGACTGGATTCAGGGCTGCAGCCCGGCGGCAATGGTTGACATCACCTGCCCGCCCCGGGCCAGCAAGTCGGCTTTGGCCTGGGCAAATCCTTCTGCGGAAATGGCCCGGGTGGCGTCTTCCAGCAGCACGGCCCCGAAGCCTTCGAGCAGGGCATCCTTGGCCGAGAAGTACACGCAGTAGTCGGCAGCCAGGCCGGCCAGGTACACCTGCGTTATGCCCCGCCCGCGCAGGTAAGCGCCCAGGCCGGTGGAGCGGCGGTGGCCGTTGTCGAAAAAGCCGCTGTAGCTGTCGATATCCGGGTCGGTGCCCTTGCGGAAAATGGCCTCTACGCGCCGCGTATCCAGGGCCGGGTGCAGGTCGGCGCCGGGTGTTTGCTGCACGCAGTGGTCGGGCCAGAGCATCTGCGGCAGGCCCTGCCAGTCAATCTCGGTGAACACCGCCTGCCCGGGGTGGGAGCTGGCAAAGCTGCGGTGCCCGGCCGGGTGCCAGTCCTGGGTGGCCACCACCAGCTCGAACTGGGGCTGCAGCCGGTTGAGCAGGGGAGTGATGGCGTCGCCATCGGGCACGGCCAGCGCGCCCCCGGGCACGAAGTCGTTTTGCACGTCAATCAGCAGCAGGGCCTTCATGGGCAGGTAGGAAGTGGTGAGGCTGCGAAATTGCAGCAGCTGCCGGTAATACGGCGAGCGACGTATTTTGCGGTGGGCTTCGCGGCCAATCTGAGTTAAAAGTTAAAACCCAAGCCTTCCCGCATGACCGAGCCCACCATCAACCTGGCCGCCTACCTGGCCCGCACCGGCTACCAGGGCCCACTCGATGCAACGGCGGACACCCTCGTTGGCCTGCACCGGGCCCATGCCTTCAGCATTCCCTTCGAGAACCTGGACATCCACCTGGGCCGCAGCATCCGGCTCGATGCGGCGGGCATTGAGCAGAAGCTGGTGCACGAGCGGCGCGGCGGCTACTGCTTCGAGCAGAACGGCCTGTTCCGGCTGGTGCTGCAGCAGCTGGGATTTGACGTGAGCTGCCTAGTGGGCCGCAACCTGCTGGCCGGCTACCCGCTGCGGCCCCGGGCCCACCAGATTCTGCTGGTGCAGCTGCAGGGCCAGCCCTGGCTGGTGGATTTGGGCTTCGGCGCCAACAGCCTCATCGAGCCCATTCCGCTGGTCGCCGGCCCCGAATTCCAGCAGGGCTTCGACTGCTACCGGCTGCAGGCCGCGCCGCTGCTGAACTTTCACCTGCAGCTGCTGATAAACGGCGAGTGGCAAACGCTCTACGGCTTTGCCCTCGACGAAGCCCAGCCCAGCGACTACCAGATGATGAACTACTTCTACTCGCAGTCGCCCGACTCGCCGTTCCGGCAGCAGCGCATCACCACCCGCTCCGGCCCCGGCTACCGCGTCAGCTTGGTCGACTACGAGCTGAAAATTCGACGGGCCGAAGGTGCCACGGTAACCACGCTGCCTGATGAGGCGGCCTACCACGAGGCGCTAGCCACGCACTTTGGCGTGGAGCTGCCCCTGGGGGCTTTCCCGGCCCGGCCCGGGGCCGCTAGGCTGGCCTAAAGCACCCGCTGCACGTGAGAAAGCAAGAATCGATAAAACTAAAGGGCAGTGGTCTAAAGCATGGTGGTGCCACGAATTCCGCACAGCGGTTCGTGGCACCACTAACGGCGCAGAACGACATGTCTAAGTCCGTCCTATAATTCAGTGGTACCACGACCAAAAAGTCGTGGCACCGCGGTGTAGACCACCGCGACTTAAAGAAGCAGAGCAAGGCTGTCCCCGGGCAGGAGCGGCATCGCGGCCGGGTAGGAAAGCAGGGTTAGGGCTGACAGCCCATATTTGCGGGCTCAAGCTTAATGTAGCCCGCCATGCAGTCTGCCCGCACCGTTTTCCTCGTTCGCCCGGCCCGCTTTGCCTTTAATGAGGAAACGGCCTTGTCTAACCACTTCCAGCAGGCGTTGAGCGGGCTGGGGGAGGAGGCCGTGCAGGCCCGGGCCTTTGCCGAGTTCGATGCCGCCGTGGCGCGGCTGCGCAGCCGCGGCGTGCAGGTGCTGGTGTTCGACGACACGCCCACGCCGGCCAAGCCCGATGCCGTGTTTCCCAACAACTGGCTGACCCTGCACCCCGACGGCACCGTGCTGCTCTACCCCATGTGCGCCGCTAACCGCCGCCCCGAGCGCCGCCCCGACATCCTGGCAGCGCTGGGGCAGCAGTTTGCCATTCGCGAGGTAGTCGACTTGTCGGACCACGAGCAGCAGGGCCGCTTCCTGGAGGGCACCGGCAGCATCATCTTCGACCACGAGCACCGCCTGGCTTACGCCTGCGTGTCGCCCCGCACCGACGCGGCGTTGTTTGGCGAGGTAGCTGGCCGCCTGGGCTACCGGCCTGTGGCTTTCCACTCCCACGATGCGCGAGGCCAGGAAATCTACCACACCAACGTGATGATGTGCGTGGGCGCCCGCTTCGCCGTGCTCTGCGTGGAAAGCATCAGCGACGCCAGCGAGCGGGCCGCGGTAGTCGACTCACTTACGGCCACGGGCCACGAAATCGTGGCTATCTCCCTGGCCCAGGTAGCGCGCTTTGCCGGCAACATGCTCACCGTGCAGCCTGCCGCCAGTCCCGAACTGCTGGTGATGTCGCAGAGCGCCTACGATGCCCTTACCACCGGGCAGCGGCAAACCCTGGAGCAATACTGCGAGCTGCTGCCCCTGCCCATTCCCACCATCGAAACCATTGGCGGCGGCAGTGCCCGCTGCATGCTGGCGGAAGTGTTTTTGCCTGCGAAGTAGGTTACTGGTTTCTGGTTTAAATCGGTTTTCAGGTAGGGGGAGGGTAACGCGGAATTCCATTCCGCGCTTCTCTGCCGGTTGATTGGCATTAAAGGCGCGGAAATACGGAATGAAATTCCGCGCTACGGCTCGTCGGCTCTGTACCCCATCTTGCAAACCACGATAAGTGTAACCAGCAACCAGAAACAAGAAACCAGCAACCCCAAAGAATGAGCCCAGAATCGTCATACCTGTCCGTAAACCGTGAGCTGTGGAATGCCCGCACCGGCCCCCACCTGAGCTCGGAGTTTTACGATGTGGCCGGCTTCAAAGCCGGCAAGTCTTCCCTGAACAGCATCGAGCTGGGCTTGCTGGGCGAGGTGGCCGGGCAGCGCATCCTGCACCTGCAGTGCCACTTCGGGCAAGACAGCCTTTCCCTGGCCCGAATGGGCGCGCAGGTAACGGGCGTCGATTTATCGGACGAAGCCATTGCCGCCGCCCGCCGCCTCAGCGCGGAGCTGGGCGTGCCGGCCGGGTTTATCTGCTGCGACGTGTACGAGCTGCCCGCCTACCTGCCCGAGGCGCAGTTCGACGTGGTATACACCAGCTACGGCGTGCTCGGCTGGCTGCCCGACCTCAGCCGCTGGGCGGCTCTGGTGCAGCGCTACCTGCGCCCCGGCGGCCGCCTGGTGCTGGTCGAGTTTCACCCCGTGGTGTGGATGTTCGACAACGACTTCACCCGGGTGCAGTACAGCTACTTCAACGCCGGCCCCATCGAAGAAACCGAGGTGGGCACCTATGCCGATACCGGCGCGCCCATCACCCACCAGTCCATCACCTGGAACCACAGCCTGAGCGAGGTCATCAGCAGCCTGCTCGGGCAGGGCCTGCAGCTGCAGCACCTCGGCGAGTACGACTATTCTCCCTACAACTGCTTTGCCCACACCGTAGCCAATGCCGACGGTACCTTTCACGTTGGGCCGCTGGGCACTAAGGCGCCGCTGCTGTACTCGGTAGTGGCTGGCCGGCCGGCTTAGCGCAGTTCCGCGGTGGCTGTAGCGTGGACTCTGCTAGTCCGCGCGGATGAACGTTCACAAACGCGGACTCGCAGAGTCCACGCTACAAATCCACTAACTTCGAAACCGCTCTAGTCGGTAAACCGCACGGCCAGCTTGGCCAGCTCTCCGGCCTCCACCACTTCATTCAGGTTGTGGTCGATGAACACGGCGAAGTACAGCGCCCGCAGCCGGGTTTGGGCCAGGGGCACGTCCTGCTCGTTCACCAGCACCTGCGAAATCTTCCATTCCAGCTGCCGCGTGCCGTCGGGCCTGGTGCCCAGCAGCTCTACGCGGTGGTCGGTGGGGGTATCGTAGTAGAGGTAGTGCTGTCCCTCCGTATCGGGTAAAATGGAGGTGTAGCCCAGGTCGGT
Source organism: Hymenobacter saemangeumensis (assembly GCF_039541835.1). Lineage (NCBI taxonomy): Bacteria > Pseudomonadati > Bacteroidota > Cytophagia > Cytophagales > Hymenobacteraceae > Hymenobacter > Hymenobacter saemangeumensis. The sequence continues at coordinate 139,161 of NZ_BAABGZ010000080.1, forward strand.
GCCGGCCATGCCTGAGCCCTCTTCCAGGTAGGGGGAGTCCTGGGTTTTCAGGCCCACGGTGATGCCTGCCAGGGCTTGCGGATTGGTGGCTACCACTACATGGGCCGCGTGATAGCGCTGCCCCTGCCCATCGTAGGGCTGATTGTCGAAAAGCAGCGAGAAGGCGTCGCGCCGAATCGACAGTGTGTCGAAATCCCGGCCGGGGGTGCGGCTGAAGCTGTCCTGCCGCAAAGTAACCGGCAGGTAAGGTCGGTCGGTGGACGGGGTGGAAGAGCAGGCCGCCAGCAGGCCGGCGATGGTCAGCAGGCAGCAGTAAGCTAAAGGTTTAAGCACGTTGGAAGGCGGGAGGCTGACTGAATGAAGGCACCAAGGCTAGCAGCCGGACGAGGGCTCGGCATCGGAGCCGGCTTTTTTCATTGCCCGCCACTCATCCTCGAGAATACCCATCTCCACCATGCTCCAGTACTCGTCGCCGTGCTTTACCACGTCGCGCATCAGGCCTTCCTGCTTGAAGCCGGCTTTGAGGTAGCAGCGAATGGCGGCTTCGTTGAAGTCGTACACGCCCAGGCTGATGCGGTGCAGCCCCAGGTCCTCGAAGCCGATTTTGAGCATGCCTTTTATCATCTTGGTGCACACGCCCTTGCCCCGCTCAGCCTTGCTGCCCACCAGCACCCGGGTAATGCGCCCGGCCTTGTCGCGCTCACTGATGCCGCCCAGGGAAATATGGCCCACTACCTCCTGGCTTTTGGTATCCACGGCCTTGTACACAAACACTTCGGGCCTTTTAAAGTCGTTGGCGCCTTCCAGGTACCAGGCCAGCGACTCTTCGGTGAGCGGAAACGAAAACAGCGAGCCCGACCATTCCTTCATCAGCCGCTCGTTGGTAATCCATTCAATCAGCTGGTTGAAGTCGGAAGGAGTGAAGGGCTCAAGGCGAATCATAGCAGGAAGCGTTTACAGGTAAATAGCACCGGATAGCCGCCAGTCGCGGCCATCCGGTGCGAAGCTACTGCACAACGAGGCGAATCCGGACACGACCGGGCGGGGCCGGGCTAGCTCTGCCCTACCGGCTCCACGTCCAGGCCCAGCACGGCGTGGGTGTGGGTGCGCACTGCGGCCAGCAGGGCGGGGTTGTCGTGCAGCGACTGCCCGAAGGAGGGAATCATGTGGCGCCAGTGCTCCTGCCACGTGGCCTGGGCCGCCTGCTCCGGGAAGCAGCGCTGAATGAGGCCCACCATGATGCTGACGGCCGTGGAAGCGCCCGGCGACGCGCCCAGCAGGGCCGCAATGGAGCCGTCGGCGGCGCTCACCACCTCGGTGCCAAACTCCAGGACGCCGCCTTCCTTTTCGTGCTTTTTAATCACCTGCACCCGCTGCCCGGCAATCTCCAGCTGCCAGTCCTCGGCCCGCGCCTCGGGCAGGTACTCGCGCAGGGCCACCAGCCGGTCTTCCGGGCTCTGCCGCACCTGGTCGATAAGGTAGCGGGTGAGGGGAATGTTCTTCAGGCCCGCCATTATCATGGGCTTCATGTTGCTGAGCTTGATGGACAGGGGCAGGTCCATGAACGAGCCGCGCTTGAGGAACTTGGTGGTAAAGCCGGCGTAGGGACCGAACAGCAGCTCGCGCTGCCCGTTAATCATGCGCGTGTCGAGGTGGGGCACCGACATGGGCGGCGAGCCCACGGCGGCCTTGCCGTACACCTTGGCGTGGTGGCGGGCAATTACGGCGGGGTTCACGCACTTCAGCCACTGCCCGCTCACGGGGAAGCCGCCGAAGCCGCGCCCCTCGGGAATGCCCGACTTCTCGAGCAGGGGCAGCGAGCCCCCGCCCGCCCCGATAAACACGAAGCGGGCCCGCACTTTCAGGATTTCGCCCGTCTGCAGGTTGCGCGACCACACGCTCCAGTAGCCGCCCTCCTTCTTGCGCAGCGAGTCGACCTCGTGGTTGAAGTAGAAGTTCACCTGGTCTTTCTGCTGCAGCAGCGTGAACATGCCCCGCGTGATGGAGCCGAAGTTGACGTCGGTGCCCAGCTCCATGCAGGTGCCGGCCACACGCTGGCCGGGGTCGCGCCCCTCCATCACCAGCGGTATCCAGCGCTGCAGCTCCTGCGGGTCTTCGGTGTAGGTCATGCCCTTGAAGAGCGGCGACTGCACCAGGGCCGCGTGGCGGCGGCGCAGGAAGTCCACGTTCTGCTCCCCCCACACAAAGCTCAGGTGGGGAATGTGGTTGACGAAGCGGCTCATCTCCTGCACGTCGTACTTCTGGGCCAGAAAAGCCCAGAACTGCTTCGACACCTCAAACGACTCGGCAATGCTGATGGCCTTGCTGATGTCGATGGAGCCGTCGGCCCGCTCGGGGGTGTAGTTGAGCTCGCAGAACGCCGAGTGCCCGGTGCCGGCGTTGTTCCAGGCGTCGGAGCTTTCGGCGGCGGCCACATCCAGGCGCTCAATAACGGTAATGCTGAGGTTGGGCTGCAGCTCTTTGAGCATCATGCCCAGGGTGGCGCTCATGATGCCGGCTCCAATCAGGACGACGTCGGTAATGGGTTGGTCAGGAACTTGGGTAGGATTCATCGGCGGTACGAAAATGCTTGCACGCTATGCCATACGGCAAAAAAGCAAAAAGTGTGGCCCTGCACCGGCAAGAAACCGCGGCTCAGCCAGCCCGAATGGGGCTGCTTTGCCGGTGCAACAAATTGATTACGTTCCCGGCAACGATTGCGGAAATAAATATCGTCGGCTTCTTGTTTTTTGCTGCTTCGTGTGCTAATATTGTAGTACCCGCCGGACGAAAAAGTTATACTCCGGCGCAATATTGACGACGTTATCCGTTATTAAGGACGGTAAAGTATAATATGTGAAAATGGAAATGGAAATGGAAAATGGTCGCAAAAGTGCCGGGCTTTGCCCGGCATTTTTGTTTATGGGCAGTGCCGGGTAAGTCCTGGCGGCGCTACCTTGCGCCATGTCTTCCGACCTGCCCCTGCTGGCCCTTCCTACCCTGGCCGACGCGGCCGATGCCACCGCCCCGCGCCTGCTCATCATCTACACCGGCGGCACCGTGGGCATGGCCTTCAACCGCCGCGGCGAGCTGGTGCCGATGCAGTTTGGCCGCCTCGAGCGCAAGATGCCCGACCTCACGCGCCTGCCCTTCCGCATCTCCCTGCTGAGCCTGCCCAATCCCATCGACAGCAGCAACGTGACGCCCCAGGACTGGCTGTACCTGGCCCGGCTCATTGGCCGGCACTACGCCGACTTCGACGGCTTCGTGGTGCTGCACGGCACCGACACCATGGCCTACTCGGCCGCGGCCCTGAGCTACATCCTCGAGCACCTGGGCAAGCCGGTGGTGTTTACCGGGGCGCAGGTGCCCGTGGGGCGCTCCCGCTCCGATGCCCAGCGCAACCTCATCACGGCCCTGGAGATTGCCGCCGCCCGCCACCCCCGGGCCCATACCGTGCGCGTGCCCGAGGTGTGCGTGTTCTTCAACGACGAGCTGATTCGCGGCACCAGGGCCAAGAAGGTGGAAAGCCAGCAGTTTGCGGCCTTTAAAAGCGAAAACTACCCGCCCCTGGCCCGGGCCGGCATCACCCTGGAGTTTGCCGACAAAGACATCCGCCTGCTGCCAGCCGGCCGCCTCACCGTGCATGAGAAGCTGGAAACCGGCGTGGCCGTGCTGCGCCTCTTCCCCGGCATCACCGAAGCCGTGGTGCGGGCCGTGCTGAGCGTGCCCGGCCTGCGCGGCTGCGTGCTCGAAACCTACGGCTCGGGCAATGCGCCAACATCCGAGTGGTTTATTGCCTGCCTGCGCGAAGCCCGGCAGCGCGGCGTGTGGCTGCTGAACGTGAGCCAGTGCGAGGAGGGGCGCGTGGTGCAGGGCCTCTACGAAACCAGCGCCCGCTTCGCCGAGCTGGGCATCATCGGCGGCGACGACATCACCTCCGAGGCCGCCATCACCAAGCTCATGTTCGTGCTCGGCCTGGGCCTGGGCGAAGAAGACACCCGCCGCCTGCTCACCCAGGATTTGCGAGGGGAGATTACGCCTTGAACACAGTTAGCAGTTAACAATGAACAGTTAACAGTGAGCAAGCGGACGGCCGTGGCTACTTGCTGCGTGCAGGCAAGCCGAAAATTTCACTGATAACTGCTCGCTGCTCACTGATAACTGCCGTTGTCGCCTTATCTTTGCCCCACAAACCCCGACCCAGAGAGGTGTCCGAGTGGTCGAAGGAGCACGCCTGGAAAGTGTGTATGGGTCTCAAGCTCATCGAGGGTTCGAATCCCTTCCTCTCTGCAGAGTAGCAAAGGGCCCGGTAAGTGAAGAACTTACCGGGCCCTTTTTCTTTTTTGCGCGAGCTGCCTCGCTTTGGCTGCCGGCAGCGTGGCGCACAAAAACGCCCCGGCTGGGCGACCGGGGCTGGAGTAGGCAGGAGGAGGAGCCTTATTTGGTTTTGGGGGGCAGCGTCACGAGCAGCGGTTGCTGCTGTGCTTTCTCCATGGCTACCTGGTAATCGGCAAGGCCGGCGTAGGCGATGGTAAGCACCCCGGCGGGCAGCTGGCTGGCCGGCACGGTAAGCTCAAAGGCGCCGTTCTGGTCGGTTACCACGGCCAAATCGGGTTCGCTGGCCGGAAATACGCTGGCGCCGGGCAGAACCTTCCCATTTTGTCTCCGCACAATGCCTTTGATGACAACCATTATGGGGGCGCCGGGCACAGCTACCGGCGCCTCAACCGGGGCCGGAGCCAACCCTGGGGCCTTCATCGGCTTGCTCACCTTCACAATCACCTTGCGGGGCGCGGGCTTGCCGGTTGATTTGGCCTGCGTGGTGCTTGCGGCTGCGGCTGGGTTGGCCATGGCCAGGCAGGCAACGAAAAATGAGAAAGCGAAAAGATGAAAGAGGGGGCGCATGCTAAAAGGAGAAGTAAAAAAGGGTTTGGCGGAGCCCAACAGCGGTGTTTGCCGTTGATGCTTCAAAAGTAGCGTGACCCTGATGGCGGCCGGACGTCATTAGCCGAGTAGCATGTTTTTGCCGCTGGATGCCGCTCTTATGGCCGATAAATGAAATGGACAGTAAGCACTACGGTTTCAACTCCGAGGTGCTGACTTCAAATGCCTATGCCTGTGCTGTGATACACGTGGGGGATGCTCAGGCCGGCAGGAAAGCCGTAAGCACCCCGGTGTACGTCAGCGTGAGCCGGTGCATGGCCCGGGTGCAGGCCACGTAGAGCATGCTTTTGTCAACCTCGGTTTTGTACACCCGGTCGGAGGCAAACGGCACGATGACTTCATCAAATTCCAAGCCCTTGGCCAGGTGGGCCGTGGTAATAACCACGCCTTCCTTGAACGTTGTGGACTCGGCCGTGAGCAGGTGAACGCCGCCCAGGGCTGCCAGCTCCCGGTGCAGTTGCTCGGCCTGCCGCAAGGTTTTGCAGATGATGCCCAGCGAATGGTTACCGGAGCTCTTGAAGTCGGCAAGCAGCTGCCGGATGGCGGCCACTTCCTCGCCCAGGCTGGCGCAGTGGGCCAGCACCGGCGCCGGCCCGTGCCGCTCCAGCGGAAGGATGTCGGGATTGGGCCGGAGGCGCTGGGCGAAGGCCGTAATTTCCAGGGTGGAGCGGTAGCTGCGGAACAGCCGGACTACCTCGGCCTGGGGGAAGACGCGCTCGATGGTTTCGGCTGAGGAGGCACTGTAGGGGTTCACCGTCTGGCTGACATCGCCCAGAATGGTTTTGCGGCAGCGAAACAGCCGCGACAGCACCGCGTACTGCACCGGCGTGTAGTCCTGCATCTCGTCCACGAGCAGGTGCTTCACGTGGTCGTAGCTGCTGATGCCTTCCAGGCGCAGGCGCAGGTAAATCAGGGGAAACACGTCGGCGTACTCCAGCCCGCGGTTGGGGTCGAAGCGGAAAAGCGCGGGCTGGCCCAGCCAGCGGTAAAAGTCCCGGTACAGGTCCATGAGCTGGTGCAGGCGGAACATGCGCGGAATGGCCTCGCCAATGGTGCCCTTCTCCTGCCCGCTCAGCTTGCGGCCGGTGGCGTTGCGCACGTAGTCGCGGATATCCTGGCTGACCAGGGGAAACCGCTTCAGCAGCGGCACCCGGTGGTAGGTGCGGAACTTCTGCTCGATAACCTGGCGGGGCACCACCACCTTGCCCACCCGCAGCTCGGTAATGGTGAAGTAGGTGTTCTCGATGTGGAGCAGAAATTGGTTGAGCTGGCTGAGAAACTCAAACGACGACTTGAACTGGATGCGCTCGATGAAGGCAGGGTGAGGGCTTTCCAGCAGCGCCGACACCTGCTCGAAGAAACTCTGGAAAGGGTAGCGGTTTTCGAGCAGGTCGGCGGCCAGCTCTTCCATGCCCATCTCGGGAATGTGCTCTTCGCCCAGCTCGGGCAGCACGTTGGAGATGTAGTCGGCGAAAACCTTGTTGGGGGAGATGATGAGCAGGTCTTTGGCCGCGATGGTGTCGCGGAAGCGGTAGAGCAGGAAGGCCATGCGGTGCAGGGCAATGGACGTCTTGCCCGAGCCGGCCACGCCCTGAATTACCATCACCGGGTCGGTCTCGTTGCGGATGACGGCGTTCTGGTCGCGCTGAATGGTGGCGACGATGTTCTTCATCTTGTCGTCCGACGACTTGGCCAGCTCCCGCTGCAGCACGTCGTCGTGGATGTTAACGTCGTTTTCCAGCATAAACTCCAGGCGTCCGTCCCGGATTTTATACTGCCGCTTCAGCGTGATGCTGCCACTGACCGTTCCGGACGGCGTCGAGTAAAACGCCTCGCCCAGCTCAAAGTCGTAGAACATGGAGGCGATGGGCACCCGCCAGTCGTAGATAAAGCTCTGGCGCTGCAGCTCATCCACAAACGAGTGTACGCCGATGTAAACCGGCAGGGCCTGCTCCTGATTGGGCGTGCGGAAGTCGATGCGGCCGAAGTAGGGCGACTGCCCCAGCTTGAAGAGCTTGCGCTTGCGGGCCACGGCCGCCTCGCCCGTAAATGCCATGCGGTTGATGGACTGGTCGGCGGCCACCATGTCGGCTTCGTCCATGCCCGACTGGTGCTCGTGGATGTAGCGCTTCTTTTCCCGCAGGTCGCTGGAGTACTGCCTGACGGCGTCATCGACCCGCTTGATGGCCAGGGCCAGCTTCTCCTTGATTTCTTCCAGGTAGGCTCTTTCTTCCGGTTCGGTGGCGTTTATCACGGGGCGCTTGAAAAATAAACGGCAAAGGTGCCATCAAATTCTGGTCTTTCGACCGCTCTTCTGCGGCTGCGCAAGCCCATTGCCTGACGCTGGCCGGGACGCTTCTGACTTACAGCTCAGTTCGCCTGGTGTAGCTTTAGGTTAAGCCAGGGGCGATAGAGCTGGTTGTCCCCAACGCAAATTGATTGCAAAAGCAAGGCAGGGTAGAGTCGCGACGCTTGGCTATGCCAGCCTACTGGTTCGCGGGTGCGGGACTGCGCCGGTGCCGGTGCCGGCTGGTTGTATTGTCGGCAGATGCGAAGGGGTACGCCCCTTCAGCCAGCGTTTGCGCCATTCGCTTACTGTTGCGTAGAATGCTCTGGGCAGGCACTTTGGGTGAGCGGGATGCCGTGGGCGGGGGCGTTTTTAGGAGAGGCAGCTCAACCCTTTCGCGGCTGCTCTCGTCTGAGCAGCTATGACAAATCGTTGGAATCTGAAGGGCCGCCGGGCGCTGGTGACCGGGGCTACAAAAGGCATTGGCCGTGCCGTAGCCGAAGAGCTGCTGACGCTGGGCGCCGAGGTACTCATTGTTGCCCGCGACGCAACCGACGTCGAGCAGACCGTGGCCGAGTGGCTGCGGGAGGGCCTGCCTGCCACGGGCATCGCGGCCGATGTAAGCACCGAAGCCGGCCGCGCCGCCATCTTTGAGCAGGTCCATTCCCAGTGGCAGGGCCTGGATTTGCTCATAAACAACGTGGGCACCAACATTCGTAAGTCCTTCATCGACTATACCACCGCCGAGTACGAGTACCTCTTCCAGGTGAACCTCTTCAGCGCCCTGGAGATGTGCCGGGCAGCCTACCCGCTGCTGGCGGCGGCCGAGCAGGCCGCGGTGGTAAACATCGGCTCGGTAGCCGGCCGGTTTGATGTGGGCACCGGGGCGCCCTATGGCATGACCAAGGCGGCCGAAGAGCAGCTGGCCCGGCACCTGGCCGTGGAGTGGGCCCCGGCGGGCATTCGGGTCAACACCGTTTCGCCCTGGTTTATTCACACGCCCCTGACAAAGACCTATCTGGCCCGCCCCGAGATTCTGACGCAGGTGGAGGCCCGCACGCCGCTGGCCCGCGTGGGCGAGCCCGCCGAGGTGGCAGCCGCGGTGGCCTTTCTGTGCCTGCCCGGGGCGTCCTACATCACCGGGCAGTGCCTGCTTATTGACGGCGGGTTGAGCGCCAAGGGCATGTAGGTTTGAGCCGTTGCAGTTGCTTAGATAAGCAAGTCCCAAAGGCCAGCCAAATTGCCAGCAGCGGCCATAATACCAGCTAGCTCTACTTTGGTAAGTTATAAATGACGGCTTCCCGTCCAGCTGTTTTCACCGCAGAAGCCGCAGAAGGGTCGCGGAGGACCCGCAGAAGAACTACCTCTGCGTCTCTTCTGCGGGCCTCTGCGACTTCTGCGGTGAAAAACACGCTAACCTGCCAAAGTAGAGTTAGCCTCCAGGGCCGATAGTTTCAGGCAATCCAGGCTTCAGCTGGCTTCGCCTAGCTCCAGCAGCCAGCAGGCCGGCTCCGTCGTCAGGGCCAGGGCTGCCAGGTTTAGCCAGGCGCCGGCGCGGTCGAGCACGGCCGAATCGGAGGTAATGACGATGTCGCTGGTCTCAGCCAGCACGCGGTCGGGGTTCATCACGACTTCGGCCGTCCAGGGCAGGCCCAGGGTGGGGCCCAGCTCCCGCAGGCGGGCCGCCAGCCGGCCGCTGTTGGATACGGGCTGGTCGAGCAGCCAGCAGACGGGTCCGGGATTCAGGAGCAGGAGGGTGGTAGCAGCCAGGCGGATGGCGCGGTCGGTTTCCTGCACGGCCCGGTAGGTGCCGTGAATGCTGGACAGGTCGCGCAGGGCCCCGTCGCGGCCCCGCAGCACCACGCCGCCACTCAGGGCGGTTTCCAGGGTGATAATCAGGTTGAAGCCGTCGATGGACACGGGCCGGCCACCCAGGTCTCCGGGCGGCAACAGGGAAGCAGCCCGGCAGATTTGCTGCTCGTCGCTGCAGGCGGCGCGGCCCACGGCCCAGCGCTGCCGCTCGGTGAGGGCGTATCGGTCACCCACGAGCTTCATGGAGCCAGCCGGGGGGTAGTCGCGCGAGAGCAGCCACGACAGCTCCGCCACGGCCTGGCGCAGCACCGGCACCCACTCAGGGGCAAAGAGCCGCTCATCGGCAGGGTGGGGGCCGCGGTGGCGCGTATCGGCAGGGCGCATAGGCTGATGGCGGTGGTGTAGTGGGCTACCCGGCTGCTGTGCTCAGCACGTAGAGCACGCGCATCGCCACGGGCAGCACCCGCTCGGCCTGGGCCTGGGTGGCCGGCCAGTTGTGGCTGTCGGCCGGGCTGGTGCGCAGGTCCTCGCTGGCCCGGTAGGCCTGCTCGGTGAGCTGGTCGGGCAGGGTGGGAGAAGCCAGGTAGCGTTTCAGTAAGTCGTCGGCGCCGCGTCGGGCGGTTTCGGCCAGCGACCAGTCCTTGGCCAGGCTGCCGTCGGCGCGTTTGATGTGGGCCAGGCAGGCGGCCAGGAACAGGCGTTCTTCGGTGGGGTGGACGGGAGCGGCTGGCATAAGGAAAGAGTACGTTGTAGCGCTTTCAGTGTTGATGCAGACTTTTGTAAGAAGTTAAAAGTTAACAGTAAAACTCACTTGGTCTGACTTTTAACATTTAACTCTCAACCTTTAAACTCATCCCAAAGTGCATTGCGGTAATCGTCTGGCGGATGTAGAGACGCAACATTTTGCGTCTCATCGTTGAACGATACCCGAACGATACTAACGGAGCAATCCCGGCTTTAATGGCGCAGTCCCGCAGACGCAAAATATTGCGTCTCTACATCGTTCAGGTTTCGCAGACCATTTCGCGAGAAGTATAACTCTGTAAACTGCCCTGGGCTATAGCCATAATGCCTCAGGCTAACCGGCCTTCACCCGGATAAACCGCTACTCTTCCCGGGCCGGGCGGGGGCGGCGGAAGCGGTCGAGCCGGCGCCGCAGGGGGTTGGGAATGGGGTGGTTGGTGGGGCCGCTCGTGCCACCCGACTCCAGGTAGGCCTTGTAGCGCTCGGGCTCGATGCGGCGCCGGTCCACGAAGTAGAGGCCGCCCTTGAAGCCGCGGCTGCGCACCCAGTTGTTGATGAGAAAGGCATGGGTGCGCTCCAGGGTGCAGAAGCTGCGGGTAGGCACGCCGTAGCTGCCCTGGAAGTAGCGGCCGGGCTGCAGGGGCGGGCGCACAATGCCAGCCGCGTCGTGGTGCCGCAGCCGCTCGATGTCGTGTACCCAGGCGCCGTTGATGATGTTGACGGCCGGGTAGGGGGAGGGGTTGCCCCACATCACCTTGCGGCCGGCGCCGTTCACGTTGGCAAACCAGGGCACGTGCGACATCACGAAAGCCGAGAAATAGGCAAATTCCACCGGGTCGTACTGCCGCTCGCGGAACACCAGCGTCACTTCGCGCTTTTCTTCCTTCACCAGCCGGCGCAGCTCCTTGCGGAAGCGCGTATCGGCGAAGTAGCACATGGCTTCGGCGAAGTTGTTGAACAGCATGGTCAGGCCGTTGTAGTGCACCGCCCCGTGCAGGTAGTTGATGGCGTGGGGCATGCGCCGGGTGGGGCCGTGGGGGATTTCCGGCGTCGATACCGACTTCTTCACCATGGCGGCCAGGAACTTGCCCACCTTGCTCACAATGGCCGCGTCATCATCGGGCTGGTAGTCGGGCTGGCTCCACTGCGTGCCCACGGGGGTGGCAAACACCACGTTGCGCGGCCATACGGGCTGCTGGTCCTGCGGGGCCAGGCCCGTCACCCAGGGGTGGTCGGCCGGGAGCATGCCGGCTGTCATCTTGTGTACCGACAGCAGGCGCAGCACGTGAAAGCCCCCGCCGGTGTTGTGAATCAGGTTGCCCCGCACGATGTTCTGGCTGAGGAAGAAGGCCTCCTTGATGCGGGCCCGCTTGCCGAGCTTGTGGCGCAACAGGTCAGGAGCGGGAGCGGGGGGCGGCATGGAAGGGGCTGGCATAAAAAGGGCGCTGAGGATGACAGATAAGGAAAGATACAGGGAAAAGGCGAGGGTAGCGGCGTGGTAGCTGCCAGGAGGGTTGAGAGTGGTTCTGCCCGTTCTGATTTACCTTAGTGGACCAACCAATCTTTCTCATTCACGCGCATGCTCACCCAGCAGCAGCCCTTACTCCAGGAAGAATCCGCTTTCGAAGATACCTGCCCGGCAGATGTAGTACTGGCCTACCTGCCCGAGGAGGCTGCGGCAGCCGAAAAAGCTGCTCCCCGGCGCGGGCGCAAGCGGCAGCGCCTGGCCGGCGCCGTGGCGGGCACCGCCACCAAGCTGCTGCCGCTGGTGGCCCTGCTTGATGCCATTCAGCCCCAGGTAGCCAACGAGTCGGTGTTCCGGACCCGGCGTAAAAAAATTCAGGCCCACCTGGCCGAGATGTACGAGGAGCTGCGCGAGCCGCGCCCCCGGCGCCAGGCCCTCACCCACACCGCGCAGGCCCTGGCCGAGCTGGTGCGCGAAGAAATCCGCGACATCAGCAAAGACGAGCTCAAGCAGGCGGCCAAGGAAGTGGTGCTGGCCACGCTGCAGAACGCCCCGGCCCTGATAAGCGCTGCCAATCAGGCCCGGCTGCTTTCTTAAAGCTGGCGCACTTGCAGCCCGTAGTGAAACGATTATCGTGCTATCGGCGGGCAGGGGTAAACTTCGCCCCTATAATAGCGGGCTGCTGCGCTTTGGGAAGCGGTAGCGCTTTTTATCCGGCAGCCTAGCGCCGCTTCAGGCTGAGGTAGTCGAGGAAGTAAATCACCTTCACCGACAGGGAGTTGTTGTGCGGGGTGTTGATGGTGTGGCTCAGGTTGTCGAAATAGAGCGGGGTGGCTTCTTCGGCCTGCAGGAAGGTGGTGCCGGCGTTTTTCCAGACCACGCTTACCTGGGAGCCGGGCGCAAACCACCAGCTGTACACGGCGTCCACGTTGAAGGCGTTGTAGGTGTTGTCGCGGTTGCGGGCATAGGCGGCGGGCGTCTCCACGCCGCCGGGGGCCAGGCGGGCGAAGTCCTGGTAGTGCACGTTGCTGGTATAGTGGCGCAGGCGCAGCGTAAACGACATGCGGTTGGTGAAGGTGTAGGCCATGGACAGCACGTTCGACACCGTGGCCACGTCGCGGCGGCCCAGCAGCACGTCGGCCGGGCCGCGCCCGCTCAGCGTGTCGCCGCCCAGGGCCTGAATCAGGCGGCGGTCCAGGGCCTGGCCGGCGTCGAGGCCGCCGTTCACGTAGCCTATCTGGTTGCGGGCCAGGCTCCAGTCGAGGCTGTAGCGGAAGGTGAGGCGGTTGCTGACGCGGTAGCGCGGGTAGAAGCCAAAGCCGTAGTTCTGGCGCCGGGGCCGGTCCAGGCGCTCGTCGAGGGCGGCGTAGCGCAGGCCGGCGTTCACGCCCAGCGACAGCTTCTTGCGGGTGTCGGAGTTCAGGAACAGCACCAGGTTGCTGCTGCCGGGCACCTGCACGTAGTACAGGCCCAGGGGGAACACCCGGGGCTCGAAGTAGTTGTGGTTCTGAGGGTCGAAGTTGAAGTTGAAGCCCAGCTGCGCAAAGCTCTTGGTGAAGACGGTGTTGGCGCCCACGTACAGGCGCGTGCTCTGGTAGCGCGTGGGCTTGTACAGCAGCGAGTGGCTGAGCTGGCTGAAGATGTGGAAGTTGTTGACTTTCCAGAAGGGCTGGTACTTGTGGTAGCCGATTTCAAACGACTGGCTGATGTTGTTGTTGCCAAACAGAATGCCCAGGTCGTTGGGGTTGTAGGTGTCGGACTCGATGCCGTGGTTGAGGCCCCAGGTCCAGGTGCCGCCCACTTTGCCGTAGCCCAGGCTGTACTTGTAGCCGTCGCGGTCGTCCACGGCCCGCTCGGAGCCAAACTGCGTGCCCCGGCGGCGCGAGTACGCCACGCTGCCGTCGAAGGCGTACATGTTCTGCTTGTCGTTGAAGCGGAACAGGCCGCCGGTCACGTTGGCGTCGTAGGTGCTGCCGGCCCGCGTCACGTTGGTGTTGATGAGGCTGAGGTAGGAGTTGTTTTTCAGGCTCTGGTCCAGCACCACGATGCTGTAGTTGGCCAGGGGCTGGGTGGTCAGCGTGCGCTCCTCGCCGGTGTCGGTGTTGCGCGCCGTGGCCTGCATCTCCCGGCTCAGGGCGTTGAACACGCCGATGCCCAGGCCGTGGCTGGTGCGTCCCGACACCTTGGTGGCGTTAATCAGCTGGGTTTCGGACGGGTTGCTCACCAGCTTTTCGCCGGGCCGCAGCTTGCTGCCGGCCCCATAAAAGCCCATAGGCGTGGCGCCCACGCGGCGGGAGTAAAACAGATTGCCCTTGTTGAACAGCTCGGTGCCTTCGGTAAAGAACTGGCGGTTTTCGTTGAACTGCACCTCAAACGGGGAGAGGTTGAGCACCTGGTTGTCGCTCTGCACCTGCCCAAAGTCGGGCACCAGGGTGGCATCCAGCGTGAAGCTCTCGTTGATGCCCCACTTCACGTCGGCCCCGCCGTTGAAGCTGGTGGTAGTGGGCCGGCTGCCTTCGGCGCTGAGGGGGTTGTGGTTGACGTAGGCGCTAACATAGGGCGTGAGCGAGAGGCGCAGCGGCGGCTTCACGCCCTGCACGCCCTGCAGCTCGCCCCACTGGTTCACGAAGCCATTTACTTCGGGCTTCACCTCGTTCCAGAAAAAGCCGGCGTTGTCGCGCTGCCGCTGCCGCATCAGCTGCAGGCCCCAGCGCTGCACCTCGGTGGTGCTGAAGCGAATGGCCGAGTAGGGAATGCGCAGCTCGGCTACCCAGTCGGTACCCTGCAGGCTGGTGCGGCTGTCCCACACGGCGTTCCAGTTGAAGTCTTCGCCACCGGCCGGCGAGTAGCGGGCATCCATCTGCCCGCCGCTGGGCGTCACGAAAAAGCCGTAGCCGTTGAGCTTGTCGGCGTAGGTGTCGAGGAAGATGCCAAAGAAGTCGGTGTTGCCGAACCGGTCGCGGGCCGTCAGCTCGCGCATGATGGAGTCGGGGCTCACGTCGTGCATGATAGCGCCCACGTAGAGGTTGGTGTCGTCGTAGAGAATGCGCACCTCGGTGGGGTGCTTTTCGTGCGGGCCCGGCTTGGGGCGGTTCTGGATAAAGTCCGTAGCCGGCCGGGCCTGCTGCCACTGGGCTTCGTCCAGCACCCCATCCAGCTTGATGGGCTGGCTGATGCGGACGGCCGTGAGCTGGCGTTTGGTAGCGGCAGCCGGGGCTGTGGGCGCCGGGGCCTGGGCCATTGCCCGGGCCGCCAGCGTCCAGAGGCCAAGAAGCAGAAAAAAGGGGCGCAGAAAAGAGGTGAGAAACATAGCCGGTGCTTGGAAAAGAGAGAAGAGTGGCGTTAGGAAAAAGGCCGCAGCGAGCCTGCCGACAAGGTTTTGGGCCTTGTCGGGCGGGGAAACTCCCGGAAGTGGCAATGGTTACTTCCGCTTGCGGAAATACACGTCGTTGCTGATGGATTCGAGCTTCACCAGCGGCCCCTTGCTGCCCAGGCTGCCGTGCAGCTGGTAGCCCACTATGGGGTTGGGCTTGTGGTTGCTGAAGGCCACGTCCTGGTCGGTGTACACCTCCCCGGTAATGGTTTTGAACGACACCTCGGCGGCCTGACCGGGCCAGGTCACGTCCACAAAGCCGCTGATGGACTTGGCGTCGATGTCGCCCGTAAGCCCCACGATGTCGATGTCGCCGCTGATGGTGCTCACGCGCAGCGTCACGTCGGCCGGCACGGTGATGTCGTAGTCGACGCGCACGCAGGCCGAGTAGGAGCTGTGACCATCGGATTTGTCAACCCCGTAATTCCCTTTCTTATTGCGGGTAACGTAGTTGTCGCCGTAGTGGGCCCCACCGTCAGGGCAGTTGGCCATCTGGCCGTTTTGCAGCCGCTCCTTGTCGAGCTTGGTTATGAAGGTAAGCTCCTCGGCCGTTTGTTCCTGACTGAGAAGCAGGGCCTCGTTCGCCTTGCCTTGGTTGATGTCGACGGCCGCCCGCAGGGCCAGCCTGCCCGCCGCTCCGGCCCGGATACGGATGTTGGTGGCGTGCTTCAGGTTGAGGTATACCCGCTGCCCCTTGGCCAGATTAACCGATTTTTCAATGATTTTCTGAGCCTGGGCCGGCTGCAGGCTGGCAAGGGCAACGCTAATGAGCAGAAAGAAGACGAGGCGGGGCATGGGATTTAGGTCTTAGGTTTTAGGTCTTAGGGCTTAGGTAGTGGGGCTTAGGTTTTAGGGCTTAGGTAGCAGGGCTTGTTTTTAGATGCTTCAGCCCTTGGCTTATTATCCGTTCCTGGTATCCAGGACTCTAAGCCCTAACACCTAACACCTAACACCTACTTGGCTTTGCGCACGTAGATGTCGCCGCTCACGGATTTCAATGAGAGCGTGGTGCCGCCGCCGTTCACGGTGCCGTCCACTACCTGCCCGCCCACGTGGCGCATGTCGCCCTGGTTTTTGGGCAGGGCCAGGTCGAAGTCGGTGTAGATTTCTCCGGAGATGGAGCGCAGCTTCAGGGAGGCCTTGCTGTTGGCGGGCATGCTCACGTCCACGTTGCCACTCACGGCCGAGATGGAGCTGGGGCCCTGGCGCAGGGTGCTGTAGCGCACGGTGATGTCGCCGCTCACGGTGTTGGCCACCACGGGCCCGGCCACATTGAGCAGCTTGATGTCGCCATTCTTCATGTTCACCTCCAGGTCGCCGTTCACGTCGCGAATCTGCAGGTCGCCACCGTTCCAGTTGGTTTGGTTGTACTGCACGGCCGTGCTGCGGGGCACCCGTATGGTGTAGGTGGCATCCTTGCGCGAGGCCCGCGCGATGCGCACGGTGTTGCCCTGCTCGGTCACCGAGATGCCAATGTTGGTGTTGTCGACGGCCGAGTTGTACACCGGTCGCAGGCCCTCGGCCCGCTTGGGGGCCGGCTCGAAGCCGTTGCCCCGAATCACCAGCTCGTTGCCGTCGTAGCCTTCCACGGTCACGTTGGAGCCCTGCATGTCAATCACCACCTTGCGGTCTTTGGCGAGCTTGGTTTTGTATTCCTGGGCCTGCAGCGCAGTGCTGGCGGCCAGCAAACTCAACAGGCTAATGGTTAGGGTCTTTTTCATGGTTTTGAAGGGAGGTAAATGGCCAGCGGCGTAGGGGTGGAAGCCAGTGGCCGGCATTTGACAGAAAAAAGGGATTAGATCTTAGGGACTTAGGTCTTAGGTGTTAGGCTGGCTAGCGGCTGTTGCATGTCGGGCATTAAGGAAAAAGGAAGAGTAATTCCTAATCTCTAGCCCCCAATCCCTAGGGCCTAAGACCTAACACCTAAGTCCCTAACTTCTAAATCAGCTTGCCGAGGCCGGCTTTGGCCTGGTCGCGCACCACGGGCAGGGCATCCTGGCGGCGGGAGAGGCGCTCCAGGGAGCGCACGGCGCGGGGGTCGCGCAGGGCCACCAGCAGCTCGATGAGGGTGATTTGCACGTTGGGGTCGGTTTGGATGGGCAGCGAGTGCACGAAGGCTTCGGCCACGCGGGGGTCGGCCCGCAGCTGGAACAGGGCCTCGCAGGCGGCCAGGCGCACGTTGGCGTTGGGGTCGAAGTTGAGGGTGTTAATCAGCACCTGCACTGTGGGGTCGCCGGGCGTTACTTCCGCGCGGGTGGCATTCACCAGCTCAATCCGGTCGCTGGCCGAAACCGGCTGCCGGGTGTTGCCGGCCAGCACGGTAGCCAGGCGCTGGCCGGAGGCCGAAGCTTCCGGCTGGGCCGGGGCCGGATTTGTGGCCACGCTGCCCGCCTGCCCGCCGAAGCCCGGCAGGTTGCGGCCCAGCAGCACGCCGCCCACCACCAGTAGAATGGCCGCCGCAATGCGCATCAAGGGGCTGGCCAGGGCGCTGGGCCACATGGCTACCACTTTGGGCGAAGGCGCCACCGGTGCCGGGGCCGGGGCAGCAGCGGGCTGCTGGCCCAGCAGGGCCTTCTGCTCGTCGAGCATGGCCATAAAGTTGGCACGCAGGGCGGTACGGGGCACTTCGGGCATGGCGGCGTCCAGCTCGGCGCTGAGGGTGTGCAGCTGCTGCAGCTGCCGCTGGCAAGCCGGGCAGCTGGGGAGGTGGGCTGCTACCAGCTCAGCATCCGCGGCCGGCAGGCTGCGGTCGGCATAAGCCGGCAGCAGGGCCTCGATTTCGTCGCAGTGGGTGAGGGAGTGCATATTATTAGTTGTCAGTTGTCAGTTGTCAGTTGTCAGTTGTCAGTTGTCAGTTGTCAGTTGTCAGTTGTCAGGAATAGGGCTATAGAACATTCTGACAACTGACAACGAACAACTGACAACTAGCTGGAAAAGTAGATTTTGCGCAAAGCCTGCAGGGCGCGGTGCGCCTTCACGCGGGCAGCTTCGGCGGTGCAGCCCAGGAGCTGGCCAATCTCATCGTAGGCAAAGCCCTGGAAGCGGTTGAGGAGGAGAATTTCACGCTGGTTGGTGGGCAGCTGGGCCAGGGCCTCGTGCAGGTCGTCGTGGTGGCTGCTTACCCGCATCTGGGCAAAGGCCGCGCCGCGCAGCTGGCCGGTTTGCTCGGCTTCGTCCACGTCAGCGGCGCGCATCTTCTCGCGGCGGTGGTAGTGGTCGGCGTGCACGTTGCGGGCCATCTGGTACACCCAGGCCTTAAAAGGCTGGCTGGGCTGGTAGCTGGCCCGGTACTTCAGCACCCGCTCGAACACGGTCTGGGTGAGGTCTTCACTGGTTTCACGGTCGTTGCAGAGGCGGTAGAGGTAGTTGAACAGCGGCGCGTGGTAGCGCTCGAACAAAGGCACGAGCTGGTCGAGGTTGTCGGCCTTCACAGCGGCCATCAGGTCTTCGTCGCTCGTACGCGGGGTGGTCACGGGGTCAGTGTTTCGGGGTTGGTGAAAGGAGTACCGGAAGCTTCCCCATTCGTTACAAGGCTAAGAAATATTTTTTTGAGTTCCCGCGCTTACTGCCTGTCGTCGGCTAATAATCAAAGGCATACAAAAGCCCCCGGCTAGTGCTACGACTTGCCGGGGGCATACGGGGTGAACAATACTGTTTGGCTGCCTGCTGAGCAAGCCTAAGCCTGCTCGAGGGCGGCCTCCACATGAAACAACTGGCTGAGCTGCAATAGCTCCAGGCAGTGGCGCAGCGGGGCGTTCACGTTGCGCAGCCAGATGCTGGCCCCGGCCTGGTGCAGCAGCAGCAGCTGCGACACCACGTGGCTGACGCCCAGGTTGCGCTGGCAGCTCAGGGAGCTGCAGTCGATAAAGAAGTGCGGGCGCGAGTGCTGGGGGTTCATCCTGAGCCCGCGGGCCATGTGCACGGCATCCACCGCATCCAGGTCGAGCGAAGCAATGTGGGAATGGGAGCCCGCGGCGGGCAGGAAAGCTTGAAAAGATGTTATCATACCAAAAGTGGGATAAACGATGAAGAGAATAGTGCCGTCCCGCGGGCGAAGCGGCGGCCAGAGCGGCCACCAGGCTGGTCTGGGCGAGGGAGGGACTGATAGTCTAATTTACTCTTCTTATTGTCTTGTTGTTGGACGTAGAAACCCTGATTTTTCAGCCCGTAATAGTCGCGCTTACCCGTGTTTCTACGGAGGAGATGCAGGCAGCCTTGCTTTTCTAGCTGATAGGCTGCAGCCGGCTGCCATTCGGAAGGCAGGGCGGGGCCAGATGGTGCTGCCATGGCTTTAAAGCAGTGGCAGCACCACTAAGCAGACCCGGGCCTATCCAGCGCCCCTGTATTATAGCCCGGACGGATACAAATCCGGCGGCTCGTTGCCTTTCACGGGCGTGCCCAGGGGGCGCAGGGCCTGGGTCTGGTCCAGGAACAGAAAGGCGTCGTAGCGCTGCGGAATGATGGAGGGCACGTAGTTGCCGAACCGCTCGCGGCTGGGGCTGTACACCACCCCAATGGCCCGGTGCCCGATGGAGCGCTTGAAAAACTTGTTGCCGCGCAGGTCCTGCGACAGCACCAGCTTGTTGCCGGGCCCGCTGCGGTGCAGCAGGTCCTCCCAGCTGTTGGGCTGGGCCTCGGGCACGGGCATGGCCCGGGGCGTAGCGCCCCAGGCGTCGGCGGCAATTACCGAGCCCTGGTAGGAGCCGAAGCCCACGATGAACACGTTTTCCGGCCCGTACTGCTTGCGCACCAGCTGGCCCACGTTCACCTCGCCGCTGCGGGCCATGTCGGTGTAGCGGGCGTCGCCCACGTGGGTGTTGTGCTCCCACACAATGGCTTTGGCCGCCGGGCCGTGCAGGGTCATCAGGCGGCTGAGGGTTTCGGCCATGTGGCGGTCGCGGATGTTCCACGACTCGGTGTAGCTCTGCACGGCCGTGCGGTAGTAGCGCTCGCCGTTCAGGGCCACCAGGACGTGCTGCTGGGCCACAAACTGACCTTCATTCTGGGCCACGCCGGGCCCGGTGCTTTTCTGAATGGCTTGCCACAGGCGCTGGGTTTCGGCGCGGCAGCTGGCGTCGGCGCGGGCCACGGCCTCGGCATAGCCTTCGGCGCTGGGGCTGTAGGGCTGGAAGCAGCGCTGGGCCCGCCGGGCCGCCTGCTGGGCCGGGGCATCGCCCTCCAGGTGGGGCATGAGGTCGGAGAGGGCTTCCCAGAGGCAGTACACGTCGAGGCCAAAGAAGCCCACCTTGTTGGCCGGGGCCTGGGCCTGGTTGTGCTGGTTGAGCCAGGTAACCAGGGAGGCCACTTCGTAGTTGCCCCACATCCAGGTGGGCCAGCGGTTGTAGTGGCGCAGCAGCTGCACGGTGGCGGCGCTGTCCTGCCGCGGCCCTTTAATGAAGTTGTTGACGCGGTAGGAGTCGGCCCACTCACCTTCTACAGCAATAAACCGGAAGCCCTTCTCCCGAATCAGGCGCTTGCTCAGGGCCGCGCGCCAGGTGTAGTACTCGTGGGTGCCGTGGGAGGCTTCGCCCAGCAGCACCACGCGGGCGTTGCCGATGGCCTTCATCAGCGGGTCGAGGTCGGCCTCCGAGCGCAGGGGGTAGTTGGGAATCTGCACCTTCACCGGCGGCTTGTTGGTGGGGCCGCCCACGGGCACGATGGGGAGGTTGGTTTCGGCAGCGGCGGGGGCAGTGGTGGCCTGCGCCGGCTGGCTTTGGCGGGAGCCGGAGTCGCAGCCCAGCAGCAGGGCAGCCATGAGCAGCGCGGCCCAGCGGAAGGAAGGGGTAGGAGCGAAGGGCATGGTAGAGCGGCCACGATGGTACGCAGCGCACGGATTTTACCCGGTTTGCAAAAAGGATGTTATTGATGAGCTGAGGATTGCGCTGTTTTTCAGGAGGCAGGAATGCAGATGGTCGGGTTGTCGGAAAACGTGGGCAGGGGCGTTTGGGAAGGTGCCAGGCGTTGGTAACAGCTTGAGGCGCGGACTGCAAGTCCGCGTTACAGTGTGGCCCGTACACAGGGCGTGATAGCGCGGGGTCGTACCCGAAGGGCTCGGCCCCGTGTCTACTATTCGCAGGCCTCTGGCCTGCAACGCCAGAACATCCTGTGTTAGAATCGTTCAACGACCGTCGGCCAGAGGCCGACAAATAAAAGACACGGGGCAGAGCCCTTCGGGTACGACCCCGCGCCATCACCGCCATACCACGTAATAGCAGTTATTTATCTTATGACCACCCTTTACCTTCTCGCCCTGCTGCCGCCCGAGCCGGTGTTCTCCGAAACCTGGGCCATGAAGCAGGAAGTACACCAGCTCACCGGCAGCCGCAACGCCTTGAAGCTGCCGCCCCACATCACCCTGATACCGCCGCTAAAGCAGAACGACGCCTTTGAGGCCCGCTGCGTGGCTACGCTCACGGATTTTATGGCCAGCCAGGCCGCCTTCCGGGTGGAGCTCGACGGCTTTGCCTGGTTTGGCAGCCGTACGCTGTTTGTGCACGTAAGCGGGGCCGATGAGGTAAAGCGTTTCCACGCCGCCCTCGTCGACTGGCTGGCCCGGCACCTGCCCGAGGTGCCCCGTGAAAGCCGGCCCTTCACGCCCCACCTCACCCTGGCCACCCGCGACCTTCCGGCCGAGCAGGTGCCGGCGCTGCGCCAGCTCTTCAACAAGCGGGACTACCGCGCCAGCTTTGACGTGCAAACCATCACCCTGTTCCGGCACGACGGGCGGCAGTGGCAGCCCCGGGCCACGTTTGCGCTGAACAGCCCCGACGCACATCTGTAGCGACGATGCCCTTGGCTACGTCGACCTTCGGTTCGCGTCTTCCGTCAGAACGACAAAGCCAGAACTAAGCTTCCCCAAGATTTTTTCGACGGCCTTTAAGGTCAACCCTTAAGCTTGTCTTAATCGGTGCTGAGAACCCCGCTGGGGTTCTGGTTAAGCCACGAAAACAGGCCGCGATAACCAAAGAGAAAAATAGTAGGGTAGAGTAAGCCAGAACAGCACCCCAGCGGTGCGGCCCCTCTTTTCTATCTACATGCCGCCCCGCTTGTGCTGAGCCGGTTTTGCTCCGCAAATGGGATAAGCTAATACGAGGTATCAGCTGGTTGTAAGGCTCGTTTGCCGCCGGCGCTTGCCAGGGCCGCTGGGGCAGCCAATTTGCTATACCTTCATGCCATGAAGCTAAACTCTACCCGTTACAGCCTTCTGCTGCTGGCCACTTTGGCTGGCCCGGCCGCGCTGGCCCAGCAGGGGCCCGCCTCGCAGGTTTACACCGTAGCCGAACAAATGCCCACCCTGACCAACGGCCAGGGGGGCACGGCCATTATGGCGGCTTTGCAGCGCCTCACCGTGTATCCGCCCTCTGCCATCAGCGACCAGGTGGAAGGGCGGGTGTTTGTGACCTTTGTGGTAGCCGCCGGGGGCCAGGTGCTGCATCCCCGCATTGTGAAAGGCGTGCGAGCCGACCTCGACTCGGCCGTGGTGGCGGCCGCGCGCCTGCTGCCCCAGCTGCTGCCTGGGCGGCAGGGCGGGCAGCCGGTGGCCGTACTGGTCACAATACCGGTGGTGTTCCTCCTGCAGGCCCCGGCCGAGGTGCCTCCCCTGCAGCTGGCCGAGCCAAGCCAGCCCGACCAGCTGGCCGAAAAGAAACCCGCCTATGTGGAGGAGCTGCCGCGAATGCCGGGCGAGAAAAACAAAGGCAAAGGCGTCGCCACACTTGTTGCGGCTATTCAACGGGGGCTTATCTACCCCGAGGCTGCGCTGAGGTCCAGCGTCCAGGGCCGGGTGTTCGTAAGCTTCACCGTAGATTCCCTGGGGCAGGTGAAGGAGCCGAAAATTGTGAAAGGCATTGGCTGGGGCTGCGATGAAGCCGTGTTGGTGGCCGTGAAAAAGCTGCCCCGCCTGCAACCGGGCACCCAGCAGGGCCGCCCGGTAAGTGTGGGCATCACCCTGCCCATCACCTTCAAGATTCAGGATAACCCTGCTTCCCGGCTGGGCCGCTCCCCGGACGGTTGGTAAGTAGCCACATAGTGAGCGAGGCAGACCAGTAGGCTTGCGGCTTCTCTACGAATAATGACAAGGAACCCAGGCTAACAAGCCGCTCCAATGACGCACTACTGCGGTGTGTTAGCTCGCAACGGGCAGCTATAAAATACAGGCCGTGGGCGGGCCCTGGGCAAAGGCCGGTTTTCTACTTTTGCATCATGAGCACCGCCCTTACCCTGACTACCGCCACCGACGCCGACGTGCCCCGCCTGGCCCGCTTTGTCAACCGCGCTTACCGGGGCGAGGATGCCCGTCTGGGCTGGACCACCGAGGCCCACCTGCTCGATGGGCAGCGCATCGACGAGGCCGGGGTGGAAGAGATGCTGCACCTGCCGCGGGCCACGTTTGTGCTGGCGCAGGACGCCGGCGGCGAGCTGCTGGGCTGCGTGCACCTGCGGGCCTGCCCCGAGCACCTCTACCTGTCGATGCTGGCCGTAGACCCGGCCCGGCAAGGGGCGGGCATCGGCCGGTTTCTGCTGCAGTCGGCCGAGGAGCACGCCCGGCAGCAGGGCTGCCCCCGCATCCGCATGACGGTTATTTCGGTGCGCCAGGAGCTGCTGGCCTACTACCAGCGCCAGGGTTACCAGCCCACCGGCGCCACCGAGCCCTTCCCCACCGACACCCGCTTCGGCATTCCCCGGCAGCCCCTGGAGCTACTGGTGCTGGAAAAAGAGGTGATTTTTGGTGATGAGGTGAGGAAGTGATTAGGTGAGGAAGGAAGTGAGGAAGGAAGAAGAAAAAAGAACGTCATGCTGAGCTTGCCGAAGCATCTCTACCACGAGAGTAAATCCAATCAAAGGGATTACTGCCGCGGGCAAGATGCTTCGACTCCGCTGCGCTGCGCTCAGCATAACGTTCTATTTTACTTCATCACCCCATTACCCCATCACCTCCTCACCTCATGCGGGGCCGCACGCCGGCTACCGCGCCTCATACTGGAACTTGTATATCAAATCGTGGGTGTACGTACCCTGTATGATGTGGAGGCTATCGGTAAAGCGCAGCCGCCGTGGGGTAAGCTCGTTGATAATTAGCATCTTGGGGTAGTCGTTCCAGAAAGTTCGTCGTAGAATGGTGTTGTTGTTGAGCAACTCCCAGCCCCCGTTAGTGTGCTGGCGGAAGCATTGTTGTACCAGGCCCTGGTTGTGCTTCATGGTGCCATCCTCAAAGTAGGTGTCGTAGGCCAGGCCACGGCCACAATGCTGGTTAGCATCGGAGCTGAAATCGAAAGGGATGGTGTCGGGGTTGGCCCCGCTCGGGTAATGACGCTGTCTGAGGTTCCAGGACACCATGTACCAGTTCTTGCCGGTCAGCAGCCCGGTGGGCTCAGGGTCTTTGGCTTGCTTGCAGCCCGGCACTGCCAGGGCAGACAGTAGGAGGGTGCCGGCCAGCAGGGCGCGGCTGTGGCGGGCGGCCAGTGGGGAAAGTGTTTTCATAGGTGGGAGCTGGAATTGAGGCGGTAAGGTAAGGCGAACGTAGTAGCCGGTGCTACGCTGCTACGTAGCCTTCCTCCGTGTGGCGCAGCAGAGCCAGCGCCACCAGGGTATCGAGCAGGGGCTCCACCTTCTCCGGTTTGAGGCGCTTGAAGCGGGCGGCTACCTGGGCAGCTGAGAGGGGCTGGGCGGCCTGCTGCAGCACGTCGCGCAGGGCCTGCATCTGCGGGGCCAGCTCCTTCGGAAAATCAATGAGCAAAGAGGAATGAGCAATGAGCAATTGCTCGGTTTTGGGTGGGGAAACCAGCTTATTGTTCATTGTTAACTGCTCATTGCTCATTGATTTATCCTGATACGCCGGGCGCAGGTAGCGGACCAGGCCGCCGGCTTCTTCGCGGGCGCGCTCGTGGTTGAGGGCCACCAGGCGGGCGAGGATGTCGGCCTCGGGCAGGGTGGGGGGCCAGCCGTAGGCGGCGGCTACTTCGGCGTCGAGCTGCTGGTGCAGGCTGAGCACCACCGAGGCCAGGCCCTGCTGGTTTACGGTTTGATCTTTGGCCGTGAGGGGCTGGCCGGCGCGCAGCTTCTCCACCACGTTGTAGAGGTCGGTGAGGGTGAGCGTGGGGTGCTGGGCCTGCTGCCGCTTGCGGTGGGCATCCAGCTGCTCGCCCAGCTCCCGGATGCGGGCCTGCTGCTCGGGCGTGGCGGCGGGGAAGGGGAATGGGTCGAAGCAGCGGGATTTTGCATACACTGAATCATTGCCAACACCTAAGAAGCTACCAGCTGCAAAAGCCCAAGTTGTATGAAATCGGCTTGACAAAACACCCAAATAATAAGTGTCATCAAGTGCTATAGCAACCAGCTTATTATCAGGCAAAATATCCGCTTCGAGAAACTGGAAAAGACGGTGCTTTGACGTTTCTGTTGTAGCTATATAGCGACTTAAGCCACTGACCATGCTCCGCAGTTTTGGGTTGGTTTCTCCAAAAAGCCACCAATTGTCTCTCCGAGAAGGACGGTTGTTATTGTCGCGTTCAGGCTTTACAGTTTCAACCAAATGCTGGTAGGCATTAGGAAAGCGCGTCAATACTTCGGGTGACTTTAGGCCATAAAAGTCAATGACCATTACGCCGCGAGGACGTGCCGTTAAGTCCTTTCCATTTCGATAAGGGCGAATGTGTTTATCAAGGCCATCAACTTTGCCTAAGCCTAGTTCGCTAGCTTTATTGGAATCAACAATAAAACCTGCACCAAATAAGCTGACGCCTCTGTTTGCTAGGTTTTCGTTTGACTTTAACGAATCGGCACTATCCAAGGCAGCACCAATAGTCAAGTCCGAAAGAATTTGTCCCTGCTGTTCCTCAAATGTAACGTCAGCCGCTTCGTCGTCTTCCACAGCGGTTTCCGTTTTCAGCACCAGCAATTGACCTGTAGAACCGGCGGTGGTGCGTTCCGCTACCGTCATGGCAATACGTACGGCGGCGCCTTCGGCGGCATCTACCCAGGGGTGGTCGGGAATGGCGAAGGTAAGGGTGAGCGGGGCCGGGTCGCCTTCCAGGAAGGGTTGCATCACGCGGCGGTTGAAGGTTTGCTTGAGGCTGTTGGTGGTGATGAAGCCGAACCGCTCGGCGGGGCCGCGCTGCACGGCGGCGGCGGCGTTGTACCACCAGTACATCACCAAATCGGCCGAGTCAGGCACTTTGCCCTTGTAGGCTTTGCGCAGGGCTTCGGTGTAGCCGTCGCCCAGGGCCTCGCGCATGCGGGCTGGCCCCACAAACGGTGGATTCCCCACGATAAAATCGGCCTCCGGCCACTCGGCGGGCCGGGGGTTGGGGTAGTCCAGCACGGGGGTGCGGGCGGTTTCGTCGGGTACGGGCTGGCCGGTGGCGGGGTGGGGCTTGGTGCTGCCGTCCCAGCGGGTTACGGGCTGGCCCTGGGCGTCGAGGCGGGGCGTGGGCGGGCCGTGCTGCAGGGCGGCATCCTGCTGGCGGATGTTCTGGTACTCATCGAGCAGGGGTTCGCGCAGCTGGGTGTCGCCGTGGGTGCGCAGGTGCCACTGCAGGTAGCCGATGCGCAGCACCACGTCGGCAATGGCCGCCGCGCGCGGGTTGAGCTCCAGGCCCAGCAGCTGGCGTGGGCTCACGGTGGTGCCCCCGCCCAGGTCGAGCAGGCCCGTGTGGCCGAAGGCATTGATGGCGGCCAGCACCTCGCCCTCCAGGCGCTTGAGGTGTTCCAGCGTCACGTACAGGAAGTTGCCCGAGCCGCAGGCCGGGTCCAGGATGCGCAGGGAGGTGAGGCGCTGCAGGAAGCGCAGCAGCTCCTGCCGGGCCTGCTGGGGCTGGCCTTCGTCGAGGCGGCGGGCGCTGGCGGCCTGGGCGGCCGTCCACTCCCGGCGCAGGGGCTCCAGCACGGTGGGCAGCACCAGGCGCTCCACGTAGCGGCGCGGGGTGTAGTGGGCGCCCAGGCTGTGCCGCTCCCGGGGGTCGAGGGCCCGCTCCAGCAGGGTGCCGAAGATGGCCGGCTCTACCTCCGTCCAGTCGGCCTGGGCCGCGAGCAGCAGCAGGGCCGCCTGGTCGGCGTTCAGGGGCAGGGCCGTGGCATCGTGAAAGAGCTGGCCGTTGAAGCGGCGCAGGCGGGCCTTGAGGTCGGAGGCGTAGCCGCCCGTGTCCATGGTGCGCCACAGCGCGCTCAAGGCATCGGGCAAGAACTCCAGCAGCTCGGGCGTGCCGTACTGGCGCAGCATGCCGGTGAAGGAGGCTTTGGGAATCAGGCCGGTGTCATTAAACTCAGCCGGCAGGTCGCCCCACCGACTGGTCTTCAAAACCGTGCTTGAAACTTTCGCTTCACACGGCTCCTCAA
>NZ_BAABGZ010000081.1:0-197362 GCF_039541835.1 Hymenobacter saemangeumensis
AACTGGCTGGCTTGGCACTGGCTCGCCTTTACCGTCCTGTTGCTGCGCAAAATCGCCCCAACCCCGACTTCCTAAACAGCTTCCCTACCTGTCTATTAACAAGCCTAACTACTAATTTCAATAAAATCAGATTGGAAAGGAGCATGATTAAGCAAAAACGGATAAGAACGAATCCGAAAGAATCCGTTCTTATATGTTTAATCTGCGTCAATCTGCGGTTCAGACAATAAATCCGTGTTAATCCGTGGTTCAGACAAGCTTCTGGCACTGCAGCACGATATTCGGGTCGGGGCACAATTCCGCCCACTTCTCTCGCTCTTCGGGGCAGGCCACGCCGGGGAAGTCGCCGTAGCGGCCCTGCATGTCGGCAATAAGCTGGAAGTGCAGGTGCGGGGGCCAGTCGCCGTTTTCGGGGTAGGGGCCGATGGTGGCGAAGGCTTCGCCCTGCTGCAGCACCTGCCCGGCGCTGAGGCTGCGCCACTCCAGGCGGGAAAGGTGGCCGTAGAGGCTGTAGAAGGTCTGGTCTTCCAGCTCGTGCTGTAAGATGACCGTGGGGCCGTAGTCGCCGAAGTTGTCGTTGTCGAACAGGCTGTGTACCACGGCGGGCAGCGGGGCCTGCACGATGGTGCTGGCGGGCATCCACACATCCACGCCCAGGTGCAGGGAGCGGGCATTCACGGTCTGCCCGGGCCCAAAGTGCAGGCTGCGCCGGTAGATAACCCGGTTTTCGAGGTAGCCGCCCACGCCGATGGCGGCGTTTTGCTCGGCCAGCATCTCATTCACCAGGGCGTCGAAGTCGGCGGTGTCGCGCAGGTCGGCCCGGGCCACGCGCGGGTTGTTTTCGGTGAAATCCAGCCGGGCCACGGTGGGGCCGTTCAAATCGACGGGCAGCACCGGGCCAAATTCGTTCTGGTGCCGTAAAAGGAGGGACGCGAGTGACAAAGCAGGGAGTTGCGTGTTGATGATGGGTAAAAAGCGAACACCTGTTAGGCAGCCGCGCCCGCAAGTTACCTTTGCAGCTGAAGTGACAGCGTGCTGCCACTCGTTCACATTTGCCTTATAGTACCGGAAGCCCCTTTGAGTTTCTACTCTACAGCTTTAAAACGCGTTTATTTCCCGCATGTACCACTCCCTGACCGTAGTTGCGCTTACCCAAGAAACCCCCGATGCCGTCACCATTCACCTGGAGCGGCCCGACCGCCAGCCCCTGGCCTGCCAGCCGGGCCAGTTCC
This sequence comes from Hymenobacter saemangeumensis, assembly GCF_039541835.1. Lineage (NCBI taxonomy): Bacteria > Pseudomonadati > Bacteroidota > Cytophagia > Cytophagales > Hymenobacteraceae > Hymenobacter > Hymenobacter saemangeumensis. The sequence goes on from NZ_BAABGZ010000081.1 coordinate 1,233, forward strand.
TGACGCTGATTCTGCCCTGCGGGCCCGGTGGCAAAAAGGAGCGCCGGGCCTACTCCCTGAGCAGCACGCCGCACGAAGCGCCGCGCTTGTCGGTGACGGTAAAGCGCGTGCCCGGCGGCCTGGTAAGCAACTACCTGCTCGACACCGTGCGGGTAGGCCAGGAAATTGAGGTGATGGCGCCCATCGGCAACTTTACGCTCAAGCCCAGCCCCAAGGCGGCCCGCTCGGTGGTGCTGGTTGGCGCCGGCTCGGGCATCACCCCGCTGATGTCCATCCTGAAGGCGGTGCTGAAGTCGGAGCCCCAGAGCTACGTGCTGCTGGTGTATGGCAACCGCAACGAGGAGTCGGTGATTTTTAAAGAGCAGCTGCAGCAGCTGGAAGCCGGCAGCAACGGCCGCCTGCAGGTGGAGCACGTGTACAGCCAGCCCCTGCGCCCCACCAGCGGCCACCAGCACACCGGCCGCCTCAACCGCACCATGCTGCTGCGCATTCTGGAGCAGCGCCACCAGTTTCCGGCCGACCAGGCCGAGTACTACATGTGCGGCCCCGAAGGCATGATGGAAGAGGCCCGCGCCGCCCTCGACCTGCTGCGCGTACCCGCTGCCCGCATTCACCGCGAGAGCTTCGTAGCTTCGGCCGACACCAGCGAAGTGGCCGCCGCTCAGCCCAACGGGCACGGCGACGTCACGACCGGTGCGGCTGCCGGGGCTCCGGCCACGCGCAGCGTCACCATTCAGTACGAAGGCAGCGAGTACGTGCTCGACGTGCCCCCGAACAAAACCATTCTGGAAACGGCCCTCGACCAGGACATCGACCTACCCTATTCCTGCCAGGCTGGCCTGTGCACAGCGTGCCGCGGCAAGTGCCTGAGTGGAAAAGTGCACTTGGATGAGCGCGAAGGCCTCTCCGATTCCGAAATGAAGCAGGGCTATGTGCTGGTGTGCGTGGGCCACCCCATGACCGACGACGTCGTAATTGAGATTGGATAGCAGGCGCTCCTGGCCAGCTCAAGGCAGTTGCTGAGGTTTCCGTACCGGCTGCTCGCTGGAATTGCTGCGTTGAGCTGATGCGACAGGCGACTTTCTTGATTAAATCCAAATTAAAACCAGTCCCGGCATGAGCCGGGGCTGTTTTATTTGCGTAAGTAAGTGCTTGCGCCGACGCTACGTTTGCGTGACGGAAAAGCCGTCATATTTCGCTTTACCATGATTTTTACTCCCGAACCTGCTGCGGCCTCGGCCACCGATACGGCCCGCCCGCCGCGCCATTATCTGCCCGAGGACTTTCAGGTAACCGACTGGGCCACGCTGCAGCCCTTTTTTGAAGAGCTGCGCGACCGCCGCCTGCACGGCGCCGACGAGCTGGAGCGCTGGGTGCTCGACCGCTCCGAGCTGGAATCAGTGCTCAGCGAAGACCTGGCCTGGCGCTACATTCACATGACCTGCGACACCCAGGACCCGCAGCGGGCCGAGGCCTTTCAGTACTTCGTGAACGAGATTGAGCCGCAGGTGGCGCCTTACGACCACGCCCTGAACGAGAAGATGCTGGCCTCGCCCTACCTCGGCGGGCTGGACGAAAACCGCTTCCGCGTGTTTCTGCGCTCGCTGCGCCGGGCCTCGGAAATCTACCGGGCCGAAAACATCCCGCTGAAAACCGAAGTCAGCACCAAGCAGCAGCAGTACGCCGCCATTGCGGGCGCCATGATGGTGACCCTGGACGGGGAGGAGCTGACCCTGCCCCAGGCCGCCGACCTGCTCAAAAGCCCCGACCGGGCCGTCCGGGAAAAGGCGTTCCGGGCCGTGCAGGAGCGCCGCATGCAGGATGCCGAGCCCCTCGACCAGCTGTTTACCGAGCTGGTGCAGCTGCGCCATCAGATGGCGCTGAATGCGGGCTTCTCCAACTTTCGCGACTACATGTTTGCCTCCCTGGGCCGGTTCGACTACACGCCCCAGGACTGCTTCGACTTCCACGCGGCCATTCGGGAAACCGTAGTGCCTCTCATCGATGACATTGACCTGGAGCGGCGCCAGGACCTGGGCCTGCCTGCTCTGCGCCCCTGGGACCTGGACGTGGACCCCACGGGCCTGGCGCCGCTCGAGCCCTTCGGGACGGGCGAGGAGCTGCTGGAGAAAACCATTACCGTATTTCAGCGCCTCGACTCCTACTTAGGCGACTGCCTGAGCACCATGCGGCAGATGGGGCACCTCGACCTGGAAAGCCGCAAGGGCAAGGCCCCCGGCGGCTACAACTACCCGCTCGACGAAACCGGGGTGCCGTTTATTTTCATGAACGCCACCAGCAGCCTGCGCGACGTGGTGACCATGGTGCACGAAGGCGGCCACGCCGTACACTCCTTCCTGACCCGCCGCCTGCCGCTGGGAGCCGACAAGCACCCGCCGTCAGAAGTAGCCGAGCTGGCCTCGATGAGCATGGAGCTGATGAGCATGGACCACTGGGACGTGTACTTTCCCGATGCCGACGACCTGCGCCGGGCCAAGAAAACCCATCTGGAAAGTGTGCTCGAAACCTTCCCCTGGGTGGCTACCATCGACAAGTTCCAGCACTGGATTTACGAGCACCCCCAGCATACGGAGGCCGAACGCCAGCAAGCCTGGGTACGGGTGTTCGACGAGTTCAACCAGCGCACCGTAGACTGGCAGGGGCTGGAGCACTACAAGCCCTACCTGTGGCAGAAGCAGCTGCACATCTACGAGGTGCCTTTCTACTACATCGAGTACGCCATGGCCCAGCTTGGCGCCATTGCCGTGTGGCGCAACTACCGCCAGAACCCGGCCGAAGGGCTGGCCGCGTACAAGCGCGCCCTGGCCCTGGGCTACACGGCGCCTATCGGGGAGATTTACGCCGCCGCCGGCATCCGCTTCGATTTCAGCACCAGCTACCTGCGCAGCCTGGCTGACTTCGTGCGCGGGGAAATGGAAGCGCTGTAACTCAGTTTTCTTTGCCAATAACAAGGCCCGGCGCTGCACCCAGCGCCGGGCCTTGTCGTTAAAGCAAGTGCCGGTTTAGTTATTGGAATTGGCTGGCCGGATGCAGGTGACCTCCACCAGCTGCCCTACCATGCAGATGCTGCCCCCGGCTACGGGCCGGTAGCCTACCAGCACGCGCTGCCCGTCGGCCGAGGGGAAATTGGTCCAGACCGCGCCGGTGGGCTCCAGGCGGGTACCGTCGGCCAGCACCAGCACTTTGCCGCAGCCGTCGAGGCCGGTCAGGTCGCGCACGGTTACTAGCATAGCGCAGTCGAAGGGCTCGGGGCAAATATTCCGTGGGGGCTCCAAGTCCTCAATGGTTTCTTTTTGGCAGCTGCTGCTCAGGCCTGCTACTGCCAGCAGCAGGCCCGCAGCCAAGGTTCGGGGAGAAAGGATGGAAGAAAACATAAGCAGTAAAAATTAGGATTCACCGCTCTGACCGGCACCCTGTGGCGCCGGTTGCTTTGTCCATAGGTAGTGGCTGTAATCTGTGTTCAGACCGTCCACAAACAGAGAAGGCCGTTGAACCCGGCTGCAAAAAAGCCCCGTTGGCGGAATGCTCTTTGCAGGGCTGTTCCACCAACGGGGCTTTAACGTGTTAAGGCAGCAGACCAGCTTACTGCGACAGCTCAAACAGCGGCAGAGGCTTCAGCTCCGAGTACTTGCCGCCCAGCGACTGCACCTTGTCCTGGTGCAGCTTGAGGTAGTTGTTGTACTGCTTGGCCGCGCGGTCATACTGCACGCGGAAGCCAACCACGCCGTCGTCGAGCTGCTGCAGGCCTTCCACGAAGTTGCGGGCATTTTCGGTGGGGGCAGCCCCCTCAGGCGCCGCAATGGGGTAGAGGGCATGCAGCAGCGAGTCCTGGGCCGCGTCGTAGCGGTCAATCAGGTCGGAGCTGGCCATGGTTTGCTGGTCGTAGCGAAGGGCTTTCAGGCGGTTGTTAGCCTTGGTGAGGCTTTGCAGCTGGGCTACGTTGGCCCCGGGCTGCTTTTGCAGCTCCTGCAGCAGCAAGCGCGTAACGCCGATTTTCTGGTCGTCGCTTTCCGTCATAGTCCGCCATTTTATTTCTACGGAGTCGCGCAGCACGTCAAGCTGGGCTTTTACAGATGTGGCCGAAGCGGGGTCGAGAGTTGCGGTTTTGCTGCCATCGCGCTTACAGGAGGCGGCACAGGCAGTGACGAGCAAAAGGCCGAAAACGGCAGATTTGATGGAGTTCAAGGTGCAAAAATGCTTTAGGTGTTGCAGAAAAAACGCTTTATCCGGGGTTGCTTGTTCCAACCAGCGGTTCACTAAAAGCTAAATAACGTAGTCTGAGCCCTAACCTACATATCCCAGCCCTAAATAGGCTTAAACTGCTCGAACAGCTGGCGGCAGTCGTGGCAGTAATGCACGGCCCGGCACAAGGTAGCACCGAACGGCGTCCGCAGCTCGGTATTGTGCCCCTGGCAGTTGGGGCACTCCGCATATTCCAGAAAGTCGAGGTCCAGCACCTGGTTGCCCAGCACCGGTGGGGGCGACAGCTTGTGCTGGCGAAGGGCTTCCCGGCCGGCATCGGTCAGCATGTCGGAGCTCCAGGCCTCGCGCAGGCTGATTTCCACTTCCACCGCCGGTACGCCATGGCTGAGCAAGGTGCGCTCCACGTCGCGCTTCATGTAGTCCATGGCCGGGCAGCCGGCGAAGGTGGGCGTGAGCTGCACGTACACTTTGCCCGTGGCCTCGTCCAGCTCCACAGCCCGAATCACGCCCAGGTCCACCAGCGAGATGGTGGGAATCTCGGGGTCCTTCACGGCCTGCAGCCACTCTAGTATCTGGCTTTTAGCTGGTAGCTGAAAGCTGTTAGCTTCGTTCTGCATAATTCTGAAAGAAAAAAGGCCAACAGCCAAAGGCCGGTTAAAGGCCTCCGCTATTAGCTAACAGCTTATCAACCTTACCAGTCGGCAGTTGGGTCGAGGCGGAACACTTCGGCCATCTCGTCCAGCAGGGGCTGCAGGTGCGGGGTGTGCTGGCCCTGGCGGCCACCAAGAACGGGAGTAATGGTTTGCAGCTCGGGCAGCTCCAGCGCCGTCTGGCTTAGCACCCTGGCAATGCTTTCCTGCCAGCGGCTTTTCAGCTCGTCTTCCCCGATAAATAAGCCGGAGCTGATGATATCGGCTTCGGCCCCGGTCTTTTCAAAGATGCCGAGGGCGTAGGGGAGGGTTTCGTTCAGAGCTCGCTGCATGCGCTCAATGGCTTCCTCGGTGGCCGTACCCAGCCGCTTCATCCAGGTGTTGGCGTGCAGCACGTGGTACTTGAGCTCGCCGCGCAGCTTGCGGGCCACCTGGGCCAGGGGCTCGTAGCTGCTGCCGGCCAGGGCCTCAAAGCGCAGCAGCTCGGCGTGGTCGAACAGAAAGTGGCGGGTCAGGCTGAAGTCGTAGCCGCCGATGGGCAGCTCCACCAGTTGGCAGCAGTGAAACTGCGGGGCATTGCGGGTGAAGGCCACGGTGTCGGGCTCGGCTTCGCCCAACTGGTGCAGCAAGCCATACAGCTGCAGGCTGTGGCCGAGCTTGTCCTGGGCCATGCTCGAAAAAGCAATGTCTTCTTCCAGAATCGGCCCCAGGCCGTTCCACTCCGAGTTGCGGTGGCCAAGAATAAGCTGGTCGTCGGCCAGGCGGTATAAGAGGTCGAGTTTTGGGTCCATGGGGCTACTGAGGGTTTTCAGCCTTGAATTTTTCGATGCGGTCCTGCACACGGTAGGCAATGGCGTCGCGGTACTTTTTCTCGGGTGTGGTGGCCCAGATGTCGCGGTCGTCCTCGTCGGAGCGCAGCACGTCGGCGCTGCGCACGGCCCATACGTTCACCACGGGGCGCTGCTCGCCAAAAACGGCCCTGGCTACCTGCAGTGCGGCTGCCGGCGATGCCGCCCGCACCTTGCCCACGTGCTGGTGGGCTTTGCCGCGCTTTTTCAGGTGGAAGATGTCGTAGTCTTCTTCCCCGGCCTCATAAGCAGCAACTTCAGCAGCGGTGTCGTCGCCGTTGCGTCCTTCCGTTGGCGCAGCAGCTGCTTCAGAAGCTTGAACCGGCAGCGTATCATAGGCCGACTCCTGGTCGCCCACGTAGGCTGTGACGGTAATGGCGGCCGTGGGCACCACCCACATGCCCGAGCAGGTGAAGCGCCGGCTGTACTGCTCCTTGGCAAACAGAAAAGCCACGTCGGCTTCGGGGGCGTGCACCGGGCCTACATATACGTAAGGGGCGCCTTCCTTTTTCTGGTGAAAAACCTCGTAAGTGGCAAACTGGTCGAGGGCTTCCTTTGCAGCGGGTGCCGCCGGAGCATCGGGCAGCCCCAGGCGGTTCATGCGCGGGTCTAATGATTGTATCATTGTAATCAATTGGGTTAAAGGCCGTCATGCTGAGCCTGTCGAAGCATCTTGCCAGGGGAAGTAATTCCAACAAAAAGGATTTACTCTCGTGATAGAGATGCTTCGACTCCGCTCAGCATGACGTTCTTTTTGCTTTAACACTAGGCCAGCGGGCGCACGTACTGGGCTTTGGGCGTTTTGAGGGCGCGGCGCACCCAGGCGCCGTTTTCCTCGGCGGCGCGGCGCACGGCCAGGCGCTCGGCGTTGCAGGGGCCGTCGCCGTTAATCACGCGCTTGAAGTCTTCCCAGTCGGGCTCGGTGAATTCCCACTGCCCGGTTTCCTCGTTTTTGCGCAGGTTGGGGTCGGGCAGGGTCAGGCCCAGCTCCCAGATTTTGGGCACGTACATGTCGAGGAACTGGTTGCGGCACTCGTCATTAGAAGCCATCTTCACTTTCCAGCGCATCAGGATTTCGGTGTGCACGCTCATCTTATCCGAGGGGCCGAAGAAAGTCATGATGGCCGGCCACCAGCGGTTGAGGGCTTCCTGCATCATCTGGCGCTGAATGGGCGTGCCGGTGGCCATGTGCACCACGGCGTCGTGCCCGTACTTGAGGTGGAAGGCCTCCTCGGCGCAGATGCGGTCGAGGGCGCGGCAGTAGGGGCCGTAGCTGCCCTTGGCGTTGGCCAGCTGGTTGACGATGGCGCCGGCATCAATCAGCCAGGAAATAACGTTGGAGTCGGCCCAGGTAGGGGTGGGGTAGTTGAAGACGTTGGAGTACTTGCTCTTGCCGTTGATGAGGTCGACCAGCATCTGCTCGCGGGTCTTGCCCAGGGTTTCGGCGGCCGAGTACAGCAGCTGGGCGTGGCCTACCTCGTCCTGCACCTTGGCCATCTGCGCCATCTTGCGGCGGAAGCCCGGGGCGCGGGTAATCCAGGTTCCCTCGGGCAGGGAGCCGATGATTTCGGAGTGGGCATGCTGCTCAATCATGCGGGTGAGCTGCTTGCGGTAAAGGGCGGGCATCCAGTCGCCGGGCTCAATCTTTTCACCGCGGGCAATGCGGGCCTCAAACTCGGCCAGCAGGATGGGGTCTTCGTTTTCCAGGCCGGTGGGGGCGTGGGTCGGCAGGTCGTGGGTGCTGGCGGAACCGTACATAAGGCAATGGGTGAATGGGTGAATGAAGGGATGGGTGAATGATGCAGGAGAGCCGGGGAACAGATGAAAAAACATTCACCCGTTCACCCATTCGCTCATTCACCCATTGGCGAAAGTCCGTTGATAAGCTGGTCGGCCAGGCGGTGGGCAATGTCATCGGGGCTGAGCTTGCCGTCGGGGCGGTACCAGGTAGGCAGCCAGTTCAGGCTGGCCAGCAGGGTAAGGGTGGCAAAGGCCGCATCGGGAGCTGCCAGCTCACCGGCGTCGAGGCCGCGCTGCACCAGGGCACGGAACTGGGCCTCGTACCGCTCGCGCAAAGCCAGAAACTCGCTGCGGGCCGGCTCGCTCAGGTGGCGCCACTCGTGCAGAAAAACCGCCGAGGCTGCTACGTCGCGGGTTAGCACCCGCACGTGGGCCTCAATGGCCTGGCGCAGCTGCCCGCCGATAGACGCCGCCTGGGAAGTAGCCTGCTCGAAGCCCGCGAAGAATTCCTGCGCCAGCCCGAAGCACACGCGGTGCAGAATCTCCTCCTTGGACTTGATGTGGGAATAGAGACTGCCGGCTTCCAGGCCCAGGGCGGTGGCCAGCTCGCGCATGCTGGTAGCCGCAAAGCCCTGGGCCCGAAACAGGGCCGTGGCGGTGTGGTCTATCTGGGCTTTACGCGAGCGGGTGGGAGCAGGGCTGGTCATGGCAGTGCGACAAATATACACTTGCTAACGCTCGTTAGTAAAATCAAGTTTCACTACCTGCTTACTGGTGCGGCAGGTGGTTGCGGTTGAAGTTCAAATCTTTCCTTGAAACCGGGCCGCAAAATGTTTACAGGGGGGGAATTAACCAAGCCGACGCAAACTCGTATCTTTGCGCTGGCTTAGACCTTCATCCCCTCAATGTTTATGAAAAAACAGTACTATCTCCTCTTGTCGGCCCTGCTGCTGACGGGAACTGCTCAGGCACAAGGCACGGAGCTTTTCTTCTCGGAATATAACGAAGGTGCCCACCAGAACGGCACCAGCTACAACGGTGGCGTATCGAACTCGACCGGCAACGAGAAGGCCATTGAAATCTTTAACCCCACTACCTCGGCGGTTAACCTCAACCCTTACTCCATCCGCCGCTACTCCAACGGCGCTCCCCTAGGCAGCCCGCTGATGGAAGAAGAGCGCCTGATGCGCCGCACGGGGGCCAACGTGCTGAACTCGCGTGCCGTGCACGTAGTAGCTCACCCCGAAGTAACCCTGACGGAAATCACCAGCGTAGTGTCGCAGTACAGCGCCCCGCGCCAGAACACGCCGACCAACCCGGCTACTTCGCCTAACGTGATTCAGGTAGGCGGCACGGTGCACTTCAACGGCGACGACGCCATGGCCCTGGTGCGCTACCCCAGCGGCACGGCCGGCCAGCCCAACGTGAGCGCGGGCATCATCATCGACATCATCGGCTCGATTGGCGAGCAGCCCCTGCTGGCCAGCGGCGGCACCGGCACCGGCAACTGGAGCGGCACCAACCCCGCCGATGGTACCCCGGCCGTGTTCGTGCTCTCAGCCAACCAGTCCATCATGCGCCGCCCCAGCGTGTCGAGTGGGGTGCGCGTGAACCCCGCGCCCCAGAACGTGCCTGGCTCCAACCCGCCCGTGCGTAACCCCGGCGGCTACAACATCGCCAACGAGTGGATGATGTACGGCACGGCCTTCAACGGCCCCATGGGCGCCAACAACCCCGGCGGCCAGCTCTACGACCGTCTGGGCGAGCACCTCGACTACACCGGTCCCTTCGGTGCCTACCAGACCACCATCAGCAGCACGCTGGAGAAGTTCAACAACAACATCAGCATCTACCCCAACCCGGCCCACGGCTCGGCCACGGTGCAGATTAAGGATGCCAACGTGGGCAGCGTAGTGGTGTTGAACAACCTCGGTCAGCGCATCAGCGCCCAGCCCAAAGGCACCGGCCAGGAAAACATCACCCTCGACATCTCGAGCCTGAAAGCCGGTCTGTACTTCGTGCAGTTCGTGAGCACCGACGGCCAGACGAAAGTGTACAAAGAGCTGGTGGTGCAGTAAATCATCGCGCTTTGGCAAGGAAAAAGGAGGGAAGCAATTCCCTCCTTTTTTTATGGGCGTACTTTTGGGGGGTGGTTGTCAGTTGTTCGTTGCCAGTTGTCAGATTGTTCTGAAGAAACAGGCATCAGAACAATCCTGACAACTGACAACGAACAACTGACAACTAGAAAATGGCCAGCCTCACTCCCCTCAAAGACATTGGCGAATTTGCGCTTATCCGGCGCCTGCAACAGAAAATTAACCTGCGCCAGCCCAGCACGGTGCTGGGCATTGGCGACGACGCGGCCATTCTCGCGCCGGCCGCCGGGCAGGAAGTGGTGGTATCGACCGACCTGCTGGTGGAGGGCATACACTTCGACCTGATGTTCTGCCCGCTGCGCCACCTGGGGTACAAGGCGGTGGCCGTAAACGTGTCGGACATTGCTGCCATGAATGCCGTGCCTACGCAGATTGTGGTGGGGCTGTCGACCGGCCCACGCCTGACCGTCGAAGCCATTGAGGAGCTGTACGAGGGCATGCGCCTGGCCTGCGAGGCCTACAAGGTAGACCTGGTGGGCGGCGACACCACCTCCAGCCGCGGCGGGCTCACCATCTCCATCACGGCGCTGGGCCAGGTGGAGGCCGGCAAGGCTGTGCGGCGCAGCGGCGGCAAGCCCACCGACCTGCTCTGCGTGAGCGGCGACCTGGGCGGGGCCTTCCTGGGCCTGCAGGTGCTGGAACGCGAAAAGCAGGCCTTCCTGGCCGACCCCGAAACCCAGCCCGAGCTGGGCAGCTACGAGTACGTGGTGCAGCGCCAGCTCAAGCCCGAAGCCCGCCTCGACATCGTGCACGAGCTGCGCGAGCTGGGTGTGACGCCCACCAGCATGATTGACATCTCCGACGGCCTGGCCTCGGAGGTGATGCACCTCTGCGCGGGCAGTGGCACCGGGGCCCGGGTATTCAGCGAGTACCTGCCCCTGGCCAACCCCACGCTGGAAGCCGCCGCCGAGTTCAACCTCGACCCCATCACCTGCGCCCTGAACGGCGGCGAAGACTACGAGCTGCTGTTCACCGTGCCGGTTACCGACCACGCCAAAATCAAAAACCACCCGGATATTACCATCATCGGCCACCTGACAGAGAAGGAGGACGCGGTGAACCTGATTACCAAGGGCGGCCAGGCCGTGCCCCTGCAGGCCCAGGGGTGGACGGCGTTTTAGCCCCACCCCCGACCCCTCCCCTGCGGGGGAGGGGAGCCTGACGATTAATAGGAATGCCCCACTACAGCCAGTAGTGGGGCATTCCTGTTATTATAGGTGTGTATCTTGCCTGAACTGAAACATGACTGGCTCCCCTCCCCGCAGGGGAGGGGTCGGGGGTGGGGCTAACGGCTCAGCCCCAGCGAGTCCCGCCAATTGAGGTGCTCGTTGTTGTGGGTGCGCCAGTAGTCGAGCTGCAGGCTGCGCTTGCGGGTGGCGCGGGTGGTGAGCTGCCGGGGCTCTTTCGCGCCGGGCTTGTCGAGGTAGGTTTCGTCCCAGCCGAGGATGCGGTGGGGGAAGACCGACTCGAAGTAGATGGCCAGGCTGCGGCCGGAGGTATAGGTGAGCTTGTATACCTGCAGGCCGGTTGCTTTGAAGCGGTTACTGGCCGGGGCAGCGGCCAGGGTGGCGGTGGCGGCTTCAGCTTGCAGGGGCAGGTGCTGCAGACGGATGTAGGCGGTGGCCGGCACGATGCGCAGGCTGCCGGTGGGCAGGCCGGCGGGGTTGAGGCGCAGGCGGCTCCACAGCTCGTCTTCGAGCAGGGCGAGTGGCAAGGTGGTTTCACTGTCGCCCTCGCTTTCGAAGTAGGACTTCTGCGATACGGCGTACTCCTTTTTGCGCAGGTTGAGCTGGGTGAAGATGTGGCCGCACCATTCCTGCACCGAGGTGCTCACCTTGAGGGTGTGTGGGTCGGTGCCTAGCTCCAGGGGGGTGAAGGTGGAGGTGAGGATGGAGTAAGGATAGATGCCGGTGAGAAACTTCTTCTCGAAGTTGAGCTTGAGCACGGGCACCTTGTCGCTGGCCGGGGCCTGGGCGGGGTTGTCGAGCTTCACCTGCTTGCGGCGGGAGAAGTCTTCGGTGACGAAGATTAGGGCTGCCTCGCCCTTGTGGATTTCGCCGTAGCGGGCCTGCTCCAGGTCGTAGCTCGTGAGCTCGGCCTTGCCCTGGAACCAGTAGGCGCCGAACTCGGGGGGAAGCGGGGCGGCTTTTGTCGCAGTGGTTTCAGCTGGCGCTTCCGTGGGAGAGGACGAGCAGTTGGCCCCGCCCAGCAGGAGCAACAAATGCAAGCCTAAAATAAGTGGGGGGGAGCTGCGCAGCATAAGGAGGCAAGGTTTGTAAAACGACGATGTAGAGACGCAACCGAAGGTCAGCGCAGCTAATATCTTGCGTCTCTACATCAAGCAGTAAATGGCTTAATCCTCCGGGTAGGGCACAAACACGAAGTTGGTAAACTCCTTGTCCAGCACGAACAGGCAGCAGTACTCATTGGCATCCTTGTAGGTGGCCTGAAAGGCTTCTACACCCTCGGCGGCCACGATGCCCTGCTGCACGAACAGCTCCAGGTAGCTGGCGAAAACGTGCCAGTCCAGATTCAGCTCGTCGGCATTCACGAGCAGGCCGCCCAGGGGCACTTCCTGCTTGGCAAACACGAAGATGGGGTATTGGCTGATGTCGCGCTTGCGAATCTGGCTGGAGGCTTCGGCGAGGGTGTCGCACACCTTCACGAAGTCCTTGGTGATGCTGCCGAGGTATTTGCCGTTCAGCTCGGGGTCGTTGGCGTAGTCCATAAGAAAAGTTTAATGACGGGTAGCCGCCAGGTACTCACTGACGGCATTGGTTGGCCTTTCCCACATGGGGTTATCCAGGCTCAGATGTCTGCCAAAGTTTTTTAGAAAGCCCCGCAATGAAAACCAGCTCCAGGACTGAAAGAGAGGCTGGCCGGCAAGTGCTTTAGGGAACAAGATAAAGGACTGCCAGTTAGCTTCTTCCCAGAAAACGGCCGGTATGTCATCTGCGAGATTATAACCAAAAACACGTTTTAGCTTGTCCAGCTCAACCGTGCCGACGGTGTCAAGGTTGAAATAGTTGACTACGCGTTGGGCAGAAATCAGGACAAGAAAGCCTGATTCATCGTCGCCAATTATCCGCGGCGCATAGCCGACCACGCGGACGTCAGCTAACCGCATTAAAAAGGAGGGCGCGTACCGGACACTACCCGTGGTCCGCACTGCCGGAGCCTTATAGCGAATTGTTTCGTTGTCGACAAAAAGCATAGGGCAATTGGTTAAGAGCTAACCGCCAAATGCTGGCGAATACGGTTAATCAGCAGCTGCAGTGTCCGTTCGTTCAGGCCAAAGGAGAAGGGAAACCTTCCCCTGCGATGACCCAGGTGCAGGACGTTCAGCAGAACCTTGTCCGGCTGGATAAAGGCAATGCCCACCTGCCGGATGTAGCCGTTGGGGAAAGCCCGTACCATTTGCGGGGTGTTCTGCTGGATGTTCCAGTTCAACTCGTTGAAAACCGTTACAATCAGCTGATGGTTTGCTTCGGCGCTCAGCCCGGTTTCCAGGGTGGTCAGCCGGTTTTCGCGCAGCTGGCAGTATACGGCGTAGAAAAACAGCCAGCCCAGAAACGGGAACAGCAGCGCGGCTAGTATCCGGTAAGCAGTGGTAGGCGCATTGAATATGAAATACCCGCAAAAGCCCCAGTACACCAGGATAAACAGCGCACCAAATACCTTGCTGGACCAGTTGGGCGGAATTACCAGCCGGTTTTCGCGGATTGATTGGGCGACCTGCTCTTCACTTAGGTTAGGGTACCAGAAGCTCATAATGGTGAAAAACAGGAGGGGAGGATTAGTCTATTTGCCGTTCAGCTCGGGGTCGTTGAAATAGTCCATATAGTAGGTACGCCTAAATAAGGCTTTAAGAAGCGTTGCGCAAGGCGAGGGCCATGCCGTTGAGCCACAAGGCAACCAGCAAGGCAAACAGCAAGATGACCAGCAGCATGGCGTTCAGCCATTGCGGAACGGGAGCCTGCCTGCCCTGCCAAATATTCCACAGCGCAAGCCCAAAGTAGAAGGCAAAAGAGATGCAGAGTAGATGGCCCAAGGCATTGTGCAGGCCAGTATACTGGCGCGTAAAGTAGATAGAGCGGCCTTGAAATACCCACTGAATCAGCCAATACAAAGCAAGAGGCAGAACTGCCAATGCTGCGTACAACCAACGGAAGGTTTTGCGCCGGTTCTGCTCAAACGTCATCCTACTTCAACTCCAGCAGCACCACATTCTCCACGTGGTGCGTGTGCGGGAACATATCCACCGGCTGCACCCGCGTCACGGCGTAGGCGGCATCCAATAGCTCCAAATCCCGCGCCTGGGTGGCGGGGTTGCAGGAGATATACACGATGCGGGGGCAGCGCATTTCCAGCAGGCGCTGCACCACGTCGGGGTGCATGCCGGCCCGGGGCGGGTCGGTGATGATGAGGTCGGGCTGGCCGTGCTGCTCGGTGAAGGCGGGGGTGAGGATGTCCTTCATGTCGCCGGCCACGAAGGCCATGTTGGTGATGCCGTTGATTTCGGCGTTTACGTGGGCGTCGGCCACGGCCTGCTCCACGTATTCCACGCCAATCACCCGCTTGGCCTGCTTGCTCACGAAGCTGGCGATGGTGCCGGCGCCGGTGTAGAGGTCGTACACCAGCTCGTTGCCTTTGAGCTCGGCGAAGTCGCGGGCCACCTTGTAGAGCTGGTAGGCGCCTTCGGAGTTGGTCTGGTAAAACGACTTGGGGCCGATGCGGAAGCGCAGGCCTTCCATCTCCTCCTCGATGTAGGGCTTGCCCTTGTAGTTCACCACTTCCAGGTCGTGGAAGGTTTCGTTGCCCTTGTTGTTGAGCACGTAGTTGAGCGAGGTAATCTGCGGGAACTTGGCGTACACGGCATCCAGCAGGGGCTCGATGCTGTGGTGGGGCAGGTAGCACTGCAGAATCACCATGATTTCGCCGGTAGTCTGGGCCGTGCGGACAATGAGGTTGCGCAGGTTGCCGGTCTGCTTCACGATGTTGCCGAAGCGCAGCATGTGCTCACGGGCGTAGTCGCGGATGAAGAGGCGGATTTCGTTGCTGGGCTCGGGCTGCAGGTGGCAGTGCTGGATGTCGATAATCTTATCGAAGCGGGCCGGCGTGTGGAAGCCCAGCACGCGGCGGTCGTACTGCTGGGTGTCGTCCTTAATCTGGTCTTCGGTGAGCCAGCCGTTGAAGCTGAAGGTATATTCCAGCTTGTTGCGGTAGTAGGTGCGCTGGGGCGAGGGCAGAATCTGCTGGATTTCGGGCAGCTGCACCTTGCCGATGCGCTGCAGGGTGTCTTCCACCTGCTGCTGCTTGTAGCGCAGCTGGGTGTCGTAGCCCAGGTGCTGCCACTTGCAGCCCCCGCAGGTGCCGAAGTGCTGGCAGAAGGGCGTCACGCGCAGCTCCGAATACTTATGAAACTTGGTCGGTACGGCCTCCAGGAAGCTCTTTTTGGACTTGGTCACGCGCAGGTCCACCACGTCGCCGGGCGCTACCTGCGACACAAAAATCACCAGGTTGCCCACGCGCACCAGGCACTTGCCCTCGGCCACCATATCCTGAATCTCGACGTGCTGAAGCGCTTCAGCGGGAATTTTCTTATCTGCTCTCATTTGAGGGCAAAGGTAGACCGCAGATTTTAACGGATTAGACGGATAAGAACGGATTCTGAACCGCAGATTGACGCGGATTTAACGGATAAGAACGGATTCGAAAGTCCAATCGTCAGCAAACAATAAAAGAAATGGCCACTGCATCTGATGCAATGGCCATTTCTCTTCTGATGGAAGAACAAACGGAATTGAATCCGTTCTTATCCGTTAAATCTGCGTCAATCTGCGGTTCAGACTTATTTGATAATCTCAAACCAGCCCTTGGTGCTGCTGCCGTTGGGCAGCTTCAGCAGGTAGTAGTACACGCCGGCCGACTGGCCTTCGCCGCCCCAGTTGTTCTGGTAGTTGGAAGTGGAGTACACCTCGCGGCCCCAGCGGTTGAAGATGGTGAGCGAGTTGCCGGGGTAGAGCTTGATGTTGTCGATTTCCAGCACGTCGTTCTTGCCGTCGTTGTTGGGCGTGATGACGTTGTAGAAGGCCACGGGGTTGGCGAAGTCGACGCAGGACTCGTTGGAGTTAGACGCCTGGTTGTTCGCGCCCAGGGCCACCACGCGGTAGCACTGGTTGAAGCCCGTGCCGGGGTTGGGCAGGTTGGCCGTGAGGGTCGTGCCCGACACCGTGTTCACCAGAACCGCGCTGCCGTTGTCGTCGCGGCGGAAAATCTGGTACTGCTGCACGGGGAAGCCCACGTAGGCGTTCCAGCGCAGCGCGACATCGCCCTGGTTGCGGCCGCCGGTGCCCGGGGTGGCCGTAGCCTGTAGCAGGATGGTCTGCACAATGGGGCTCTGCAGCAGCGTGCCGCAGCCGTTGGTGAGCTCCAGCTGGTACTCGTACGACTTGGTGGAAGCATTCACCGTGTTGTCGGTGTACGTAGTGGCCGAGGGCGCTACGTTGCCCACGAATACGAAGCTGCCCATGCCGGCATCGCGGCGCATCACCCGCACCTGGTTGGGCGTGTTGCCGCTGTTCGGAGCCGAGAAGGTGAGTAGGACGCGGTTGTTCGACGTAAGGTCAACCGAGGCGATGGACAGGGCCACGCTGGGGTTGTCGGGCAGCACGGTGATGGACGTCGTGGGGCCGCCGCAGCCGAAGGTTGAGGTTTCGCTCACGCTCACCCGGTAGGTGGTCTGGCCGGGAGTAAAGCTCACCGTTACCTGGCTGCTGTTCTGGCCGGCCGTGATGGTGCCGCCGGTCACGTTCCAGGTGTAGGTAGAGCCCGGCGTGTTGGGTACCGAGTACTGTAGGGGCAGGCTGATGTTGCACACAAAGCGCGAGCCCGTGATGCTGGCCTGGGCCGGGGTGGGGTCGACGGTAAACGTGGCCGTGTACACGGGGCCGGCGCAGCCCTGGGCCGAAGTTTCCTGGGCCGTGAGGGTGTAGGTGCCGGGCGTGTTCTGGCTGGCCAGCGTTACCGAGTTGCCCGAGCCCGTTACGGGGCTGCCGCCTAGCTGGAAGGCATAGCTGGAGCCGGCAAAGCCGCCGGGCAGGGTGAAGGTCACGCTGCCGCCCTGGCACACGCGGGCCGGGCCGTTCAGGGTGAGGGTACTCAGCGGGGTGGGGTTGATGAGCACGCGCAGGGTGTCGGAAGTACCCAGGCAGCGTACGCCGCTGGCGGGGTTGCTGGTTTCCGTCACCACAATCTTGCCGATGGTGGGCACGGTTACCGGGTTCCAGCTCACAGTTACCGTGTTCAGGTTGGTGCTGACCTGCGTGCCGCCAATGATGGTCCAGCTGTAGAGCGAGCCGTTGGTGTAGGGCTGGCTGGCATAGGTGTAGGGGCCACCGGCCTGGCACACGCTGTTGTTGGGGGCCGTGGCCAGTACGTTGCCCGGGCCCGTGGGCGTGGGCGTCTGCAGCTGCTGGTTGATGAGTACCGGCAGGGTGGTGGTGTCGGAAGAGCAGCCGAAGCTGTTGAAGTGGAACAGCTTCACGCTGCCGTTGCCAGCCATGCCCCAGTCGACGGTGATGGCCGTGGTGCCCTGGCCGCTGGCGATGGTGCCGCCGGCCACAATCCACTGGTAAGCCGTGCCGGTGGGGTTAAGCACCGAGTAGGCCACGCCGGTAACCGTGGGGCATACCGAAGCCGAGCCCACGATTCCGACGGCCGCCGGGCGCGGGTTGATGGTCACTTCCACCGAGTCGCGGCCTACGCAGCCCTGGGGCGTAGTAGCCGTGAGGTAGTACTTCAGGGTGAGCGGCGTCATGGTGGTGTTGAGGCCGGCCGTGTTCAGCACCGGCTGGGCGGCTGTGGCGCTGCTCAGGCCGGCGGCCGGCGTCCAGGAGTAGGTGTAGCCGGTCTGGCTGGCGCTGCCCAGGGTGGTGCGCACATCGGCGCACACCGCCCGGTCGGCGCCGGCATCCACCACTGAAGCGGGGTTCACCGTTACGGCTACTGAGGCCGTAGCCACGCAGCCATTGGCCGTGGTGGCCGTCAGGGTGTAGGTGGTGGTGATGGGCGCGTTGGTCGTGTTGGTGAGCGTCACCGTGGGGTTAGAAGCCGTGGGGTCGCTCAGGCCGGTGGCCGGGCTCCAGCTGTAGGTGGTGCCGGCAATGGGCGCGGCGCCCAGCTGCGTGCTGCCGCCCGAGCAGATGGTCACGGCCGAGCCGGTGGAAGCTACGGCCGCCGGGAACACGTCGATGCGCACCCCACGGGTCGCTACGCAGCCGTTGGCCGTAGTGGCCGTCAGCGTGTAGATGTAGGTGATGGTGCTGCCCGTGGTGTTGGTCAGCGTGGCGGTGGGGTTGGCGATGTTGGGGTTGCTCAGCGGGGCAGCGGGGCCCGATGACTGGGTCCAGCTGTAGGTAGTGCCGGCAATGGGAGCTGCGCCGAGCTGTACCGTGCCGCCCGAGCAGATGCTCTGCGGGTTGCCCGTGTCAGCCACCGCCTCCGGGTTTATCGTCAGGGTTACCGTGCTGGTGGCCGAGCAGCCCTGGGCCGTGGTGGCCGTCAGGGTGTAGGTGGTCGTGATGGGCGCGCCCGTGGTGTTGGGCAGCGTCACCAGGGGGTTGGCCAGGGTGGGGTCGTTCAGGCCGGCGGTGGGCGTCCAGCTATAGGTGGTGCCCGCTACCGGGGCCACGCCCAGCTGCGTGGGCACGCCGCCGCAGAAGGCAATGGCCGGGCCGGGGTTGGCCACGGCGGCCTGGTTCACGGTTACGGCTACCGTGCTGGACGCCGTGCAGACGTTGCCGCCGGGGTTGGTCACGCTGGCCGTCAGGGTGTAGGTCGTGGTGATGGGCGCGCCGGTGGTGTTGGTCAGCGTGATGGTCGGATTTGCGGCCGTGGGGTCGCTCAGGCCCGTGGTGGGGCTCCAGCTATACACCGTGCCGGCAGTGGGGGCCCCGCCCAGCTGGGCCGAGCCGCCCGAGCAGAAGCTCACGGCCGGGCCGGCATCGGCTACGGCCGCCGGGTACAGGGTCAGCTGCATCTCATCGGTGGCCGAGCAGCCCTGGGCCGTGGTGGCCGTCAGGGTGTAGGTCAGCACCTGGATGGAAGCGGTAGTATTGGCGGTCGACAGCACGGGGTTGGCAATGTTGGGGTTGCTCAGGCCCGTGGCCGGGCTCCAGCTGTAGGTGGTGCCCGCTACGGGCATCATCCCAATCTGGCCCGTAAACCCAACGCACTGGGCCTGGTCGAGGCCGGCGTTGGCCACGGCCGCCTGGTTGATGGTCACCACGACGGTATTGGTCGTTACGCAGCCGTTGGCCGTGGTAGCCGTCAGGGTGTAGGTGGTGCTGATGGGGGCGCCGGTCGTGTTAGTGCCGCTCACGGTGGGGTTGGCCGCCGTGGGGTCGCTCAGGCCGGTGCTGGGGCTCCAGCTATACGTAGTGCCCGCTACCGGAGCCACGCCCAGCTGGGCCGAGCCACCCGAGCAGAAGCTCACGGCCGGGCCGGGGTTGGCTACCGCTGCCGGGTTCACGGTGACGGTTACCGTGGCAGTCGCCACGCAGTTGTTGGCCGTGGTAGCCGTCAGGGTGTAGGTGGTGCTGATGGGGGCGCCCGTGGTGTTGGTCAGCGTCACCGTGGGGTTAGCGGCCGTGGGGTCGCTCAGGCCCATGGTGGGCGTCCAGGCGTAGGTGGTGCCGGCCACCGGGGCCACGCCCAGCTGGGCGGCGATACCGGAGCACACCGTTACAGCCGGGCCGGGGTTGGCCACCGCGGCGGGGTTGATGGTAACGACGACGGTGCTGGTGGCCGTGCAGTTGTTGGCCGTAGTTGCCGTCAGGGTGTAGGTAGTGCTGATGGGGGCGCCCGTGGTGTTGGTGCCCGTTACGGTGGGCTGAGCGGCTGTGGTGCTGCTCAGGCCCGTGGCCGGGCTCCAGCTGTAGGTGGTGCCGGCCAGGGCGGCCGTGCCAATCTGGGCCGAGCTGCCCGAGCAGAAGCTCACGGCCGGGCCGGGGTTGGCCACAGCTGCCGGGTTGATGGTTACCACCACCGTGCTGGTGGCCGTGCAGTTAGCGCTGCTGGTAGCCGTCAGGGTGTAGGTGGTGCTGATGGGAGCGCCCGTGTTGTTGGTGCCCGTCACGGTGGGTTGGGCAATGTTGGGGTTGCTCAGGCCGGTGCTGGGGCTCCAGCTATACGTGGTGCCGGCCACAGCCGGCGAACCCAGCGGAGCAGAGGTAACCCCGGAGCAGGTAGCCAGGGCCGGGCCGGCATTAGCCAGGGGCAGCGGATTCACCGTCACGGTTACCGAAGCGGTGGCGGTGCAGCCTCCCAGGGGGCCGTTGGTGGTGGCCGAGAGGGTATAGACCTGGGTAGTCGGGGAAGCGGTGTTGTTGGTGAGGGTGATGGTGGGAGTGGGCGAGGTAGGGTCGCTCAGGCCGGTAGCCGGGCTCCACAGATAAGTGGTGCCTGCCACGGGCGTTACTCCCGCCAGTACGCCCGGGCTGCCGGAGCACAGGGTCAGCGTGGGGTTGGGGTCGACGGTGCCGGGGAATACGGTCACGATTACCGCATCGGCCGCCGCGCAGTTGTTGGCCGAGCGCACGGTGAGGGTATAGGTGACGGAGAGGTTAGCCGAGGTGGAGGAGTTGGTGAGCGTCACCGTGGGCTGGGCAATGTTGGGGTTGCTCAGGCCCGTAGTGGGGCTCCAGCTGTAGGTGTTGCCCGCAATGGCCGGGGTGCCCAGCACCCGGGTGATGGTGCCGCACTGGGAAACGTCAGGCCCGGCATCGGCCAGGGGGCGGGGGTTGACCGTGACGGCTACCGTAGCCGTGCTGGTGCAGCCCTGGGCGGTGGTCGACGTTACCGTATAGTTTATCGTAACGGGGGCCGACGTGTTGTTGGTCAGCGTGATGGTCGGGTTTGGGGAGGTGGGGTCGTTCAGGCCCGTGGTGGGGCTCCAGCTGTACGTTACGCCCGCCACCGGGGTGATGCCACCCAGGGTGGCCGTAGCCCCGGAGCACAGCGTTGCGCTTGGGTTAGGGCTTACCGGTGAAGCCTGCGTGACGCTCACGGTAACCTGCTGGCTGGTCGAGCAGGTGCCGTCCGTGCCCGTTACGGTGTACACCGTGGTATTCTGGGGGCTGACGGTGATGCTGCTGCCCGTCATTGGCTGGGAGCCGCCGGTCCAGGTGTAGGTAAGCCCCGCCGCGCCGGTTACGGTCAGGGTGGTGCTGGCGCCGCGGCAGATGGTGGGGGCCGAAGGCGTAACCGAGAGGGCCGCCAGGGGGCGGATGTCGACGTTGGTGGTTACTGCCGTGGAGGGGCAGCCGAAGGCCGAAACGCCATTCAGGCGCAAAGTGCCCGTGTTGGGGGTGCTGTTCCAGCGCACCTGAATGGTGTTGGTGCCCTGGCCGCTGACGATGGTGCCGCCGGTAATCTGCCAGTTGTAGGAAGTTGCGGTAGGGCCGGCCGCCGTGTAAGTCACCAGGGTGGCCGGGTCGCACACCACGGTAGAGCCAGTAATGCCGCTGGGCCCGGCCGCACGGTTTACCTGAATGGTAAACACGTCGGCAATGGTCTGGCCGCCGCAGCCCCGGTCCTGTACGGTCACCGATATCGAGTACGGCGTACTGCGGGCGTCGCCACAGCGGGAGCTATACACAAAGGTGCCCGAAACGGAGCCGGTGCCCGTTACCTGGGCCGTGCCCGTCACGTTGCCCGGTGCCACCGTGCCCTGGTTGCCGTTGAGCGCGGCGTTGAAGCCGGTGGCTCCCGGGCCATCCAGCAGCACGCTGTTGAGCTGCAGCACCAGGGGGTCGTTGTTGGGGTCGGTGGCCGAAAAGGGAATGGTTACGCTCTGGCCTTCCTCAATGATGTAGTTGCGCGGCAGGCTGGCCCCGCCGGTGCTGGGCGGGAGCTGGGGCGGGGTGTTGGGCGGGCAGGGCCGCACCACCAGCTGTAGGTCACGGCGGGTGGTGCCCAGCAGCACTTCCGTGCCGTTGATGGTGCGGTACTCCGATACGTCGATGGCAATAACGTACTCGCCCTGGGTTACGGCCCGGTAGCGGGCCAGGCCAGTGGTGGCGTTGATGCTGGCAAAGCCCCCGGGGCCGAAAGGCTGGGTTACGGAGTGGTTAGGAAAGTACGGAACCGAAGCGGGCGGCGGGGTGAAGGTGTTGAGCGCCGGAGCCCCCGAAGGTGCACCAAAGGCATACACCAGCCGGTCGCCGTCGGGGTCTACTGCGCTGTTCAGCTGCACGGCCGTGTCGCCCTGGCAGATTACCGCCACGGCGGTATCTGCAAACACGGGCGAGCGGTTGGGAATCAGCGGCGGCGCTACATCCAGGTACAGCGTCAGCGGGGTGTTGTTGTTGGAGGCGTTGATGTTGTCGATGGCCAGGTTGCGGGCGTTGGCCACCAGCACGGCATAGTAGCCGTCGAACGACACCGGCAGGTTCACCGTTTGCCGGTACACGGCCAGCTGAAAAGGCCGGGGCGGGCTGGGCAGCTGGCAGTTGCCGGGTGTAGGCGGCGCAATCTGGGCCGAAAGGCTCACCCGCGGAATCTGGATAGCCGAAAACCGCTGGTTGCCCTGCGACTTGTTGTACAGCGAAAGGTCCAGAAACGGGTTGGCCGGGGCCGGCATGTCCGGCGCATAGGCGTTGATGTAAATGACTGCCGTGATTTCGTAGCGGAACGGCGTGCCGGCCGGGCCGGTGGCGTCGAGGTAGCGGTAGCTCAGCTCACCACCCAGGAAGTGGCTGGCCTGCGCTGGTCGGGCCGCAAAAAAAGCGAGTACCAGCAGCAGCAGGGGAAGCCCTCGTAACTGGCGGAGTAGGGGTGTTAACATATAAGAGGAAGGGTGAAAGAATAGACAACGCTGGCAGCCAGGAGGCTGCCAGCGCGCTTTGTAGCAGAATGTCAGCTGAAAAAGAAGTCGGCAGAGCTTACTCGCGCACCACGCGGCGCACGGCCGTGCGGCCCTGGGCATCGCGCAGGCGCAGCACGTACACGCCCTTGGCCAGCGAGCTCAGGTCCAGCTCGGCGTCGGCAGCAGTGGTTAGGCGCAGGTCGCTGCTCAGCAGGCGGGCGCCCAGCAGGTTTTCCACGCTGGCCGTATAGGCGCCCGCGCCGCTCACGTCGCTCAGGTGCAGGCGCATCCGGCCGTCGAGGGTGGGGTTGGGGTACAGCGCCAGCGAAGCCAGCGCCTGGGCATCACGCGCCGCCAGGGGCAGCACCTGAATGGTGTAGTCTTCCACCTCGGCGTTCTGAATGTTGGTGGCGCAGGGGTTCGGCGCATTGTTGCTGATGAGCACTTGTATGCGCATGCGCGTGCTGTAGGACATGCGCGTAGTCGGGGGCGTAAACGTAGCGGTATAAGTAGCCGAGTTGGGCCCGGCCTGAGTCAGGCCGTTCGTTACCAGCTCGTTCAGGTTGTTGAATACGCCGTCGCGGTCGTAGTCTATCCAGGCCGTGGTGCGGTGGGCGAAGTTGTTGCTGGCCACCACCGTCAGCGTCACGGGGCTGCCCGAGTTGATGGTAATGGTCTGGCTGGTGTAGTTGCCGTACCCCCCGGTCGAGTTCATTGGCATGCCGGAGTAGGAAAAGGCGGGCTGGGCATTGGGCACCGACACGCTGTTAATCCAGAACTGGCTGGGCTGGGGCATGCCGCCCGGGCCTACCATGCCGGCGCCATTGGAGGGGCAGTAGGTGACGCAGGGTATCGTAATGCTGAGGTAGTTGCTGCGCACCAACGTGGTCGGGCCAATGCTGTTGGTTACCGTCAGCGACACGGTGTAGGTGCCGGTGGCGGTGTACTGGTGCGAAGGATTCTGCTGGGTGCTGGTGTTGCCATCGCCGAAGTCCCACAGCCAGGAGGTGGGCGCACCGGTGCTTTGGTCGGTAAACTGCACGGGGTTCACGCAGCCGCCGGGTACGTAGTTGGAGGTGAACGCGGCGGTGGGCGGGTTGGTGTTGGGCAGCACCACCACGGTGTAGTCTTCCACCTGCCCGCTGGCGGGGCTGGTGCAGGGCTGGGGGTTGTTGCCGCCGGCATCGGAGATGACGCGCAGGCGCAGCGGCGTGTTGAGCACCGCCGTGGTGGGAACGTTGAGCGTACCGCCGGGGGTGCCGCTGGCCAGGGCCTCATACACCAGCTCGCTGCTGCTGAAGCTGCCGTTGTTGTCCATATCCAGGTATACGCGGGTGTCCTGGTTGGCTGTGGTGTTGCCCAGGGTAATGGTCATGGTGGCCGGAATGCCCACGGTCAGGTTGGTGCGCTGGGCGCAGGTGAAGTCCTGGTAGCCGGCGCGGCCGTCCAGGGAGCTGTTGTCGATGCTGCCCAGGCGGAAGCGGGTGATGCCGTAGTTGCAGCAGTAGCTGGTGGTGGTGGGCGAGCAGGAGGCCGCCACGGGCACCTGGTTGTTATAGGTAATGGTAGCAGTAGCAGGGGTGGCGCTGCTGCCGGCGGCATTGGTGGCCGTCAGCGTTACGGTGTACGTGCCGGGCGTGGTATAGCAGTGGTTGGGGTTCTGCAGGGTGCTGGTGGTGTTGTCGCCGAAGTTCCACAGCCAGGAGGTGGGCAGGTTCTGGCTGGCATCGGTAAACTGCACGCAGCCCGAGCAGGTGGTGGTGCCGTTGGTGGTGAAGGCCGCCACCGGCGGGTTGGCATTGGCCCTGATAGTCACCGAGTAGTCTTCTACCTGCGAGTACTGGGGCGTAGAGCAGGAAGTGGGCGCCGTCACCTGGGCGTAGTCGGCCGATACGCGCATACGCAGGGGCACGCCCAGGGTGGCGGCCGCCGGCGGCGCAATGGTGGCGGTGTGGTCGCGCTGCGGCAACACGTTGGTCGATGACATCACCAGCTCGTTGGTGCCGATAAATTCCCCGTCGTTGTTGTAGTCAATCCAGACCCGCACGTTTTCGGCGGTATTGGGGCCGGTGCGCACGCTCAGGGGGTAGCTCTGGCCCACCAGCAGCGAGGTGCCGATGCTGGGCGAGGCGCAGCCATAGTCGCGGTAGCCATCGGCCTGCCCCGGGGTGGTGTTGTTGATGGTGCCCAGCGTTACGTTGATGATTCCCATGCCGAACAGCGGGGCCTGTGGGTTGGTGGCCGCCCCCGGGGTACAGGTAGCCGGTATGGGGCACTGGGCCTGGGTGGCCGCTGCATTCAACAGGAGCAATAGCGCCGTGCCCGCACCCAGCGAAATGTGTTTCCAGGAGCGTAAAAAGACGTTCATAAGCGAAGATGAGGAGTAGATGGAATTCCGTGGATAAATGTACTTACAAATCGAGCAGGGGCCCTGGGAAATCGCCTGTTTGCCGGGTTTTACCGCCCAATTTGTGAGCAAGTCGGCAGGTGGCGGGCCGCAACTCCCCTTTGGCTGACGCTTGTGCAGCCCCGGGGTTTAAGAACACCCGCAAAAATCACACCACGCGGGCAGCCGTAAGTTTGTGCCCGCACCCGCGGCCGGCCACTTTCCGGCTGCTTTTCGGTATTCTTTTTTATGCAGCATCGTACGGTACTCATTACAGGCGGAACTTCGGGCATCGGCCGGGCCTGCGCCCTGGCATTTGGCCGGGCCGGCTACCAGGTAGCCATCACCGGGCGCGACCAGGCCAAGCTTGATGACACGGCCCAGGCGCTAAAGGTTGCCGGCGTGTCCCACCTTGTCCTGCGCGCCGACGTGGGCGATGAAGCCGATGCCGCCCGGGCCGTGGAAGCCACGGTAGCCCACTTCGGCGGCCTGCACGTGCTCCTCAACAACGCCGGCATTTCCATGCGCGCCAAATTCGCCGACGCCGACCTGAGCGTGATAAAGCGGCTGATGCAAACCAACTTCTTCGGCACGGTCTTCACCACCAAAGCGGCCCTGCCGCACCTGCTCAAAAGCAAGGGCTCCATTGTGGGTATCAGCAGCATTGCCGGCTACCGGGGCCTGCCCGGCCGCACGGGCTACTCGGCCTCCAAGTTTGCCATGAACGGCTTTCTCGAAGCCCTGCGCACCGAGCTGCTCGACCAGGGCGTGCACGTGCTCACGGCGGCGCCGGGCTTCACCGCGTCCAACATCCGGCAGGTGGCCCTGGCGGCCGACGGCTCGGCCCAGGGCGAGTCACCCCGCGACGAGGGCAAGATGATGAGCAGCGAGCAGGTAGCCGACGAAATCCTCAAAGCGGTGCAGCAGCGCCGCCGCACCCTGGTGCTCACCGGCCAGGGCAAGCTCACCATTTTCCTGAACAAGTGGCTGCCCGGACTAACGGACAAGCTGGTGCTTGGCCACTTCAGGAAAGAGGAAGGAGAGCTGTAAGTGATGTGCTGATGTGCTGATGAAGCGAATAGATAAAGAACGTCATGCTGAGCGGAGCGCAGCGCAGTCGAAGCATCTTGCCCGCGGCAGTAATTCCCTTTTAATAGGATTTACTCTCGTGGTAGAGATGCTTCGACTTCGGCTGCGCCTCCGCTCAGCATGACGTTCTTATAAGCACATCAGCACATCAGCACATCAGCACATCAGCACATCCCCTACTGCACCGACTTCTGCGCCAGCTTAATGGCTTCGTAGAGGTTGACGATGCCGCCGGTGGAGGAGAGGGTGGAGAAGTCGGCGGTTTTCTGGGTGCCGGGTACGCTTACTTTGGTGTGGTACACCTGGGCCGACTCCCGGATGATGCGCTTCAGGTCGGCCGCGGTGAGGGTGGGGAAGTAGGACTTGAGGGTGGCGGCGACACCGGCCGTGACGGGCGCCGCCATGCTGGTGCCGCTTTCGTTGCCATACTTGCTGCCGGGCAGGGTGTTGAAGATTTGTACGCCGGGGGCAAATACGTCGACGGCCTTGCGGCTGTAGTTGGAGAAGTCGCCTACCAGGGAGGCGTCGTTGCTGGGGCCGGACGCCCCCACGGTGAGCAGGTGGGGTACGGGCTTGCCATCGAGGTAAAACGCGCTGGGGTAGTGGGGTGCCACGCCAAGGTCGTCGTCTTCGTTGCCGGCGGCGTGCACCAAGAGCACGTTTTTGCTGGCGGCGTACTTATAGGCCTCTTCCACCATCTTGCGCTGGGTCGAAAATTCCTTGCCGAAGCTCATGTTGATAATCTGGGCGCCGTTGTCGACGGCGTAGCGGATGGCGTTGGCAATGTCCTTGTCGCGCTCGTCGCCGTCGGGCACGGCCCGCACGGCCATGATGCGCACCAGCGGGCCGGCTACGCCCTGCACGCCCAGGTTGTTGTCGCGCACGGCAGCGATGATGCCCGACACGTGGGTGCCGTGCAGCGGGTCGGGCCCGTGCACGTCGGCGTTGCCGTAGAAGCGCTGGCTTACGTCGTCGGGGTTGTCCTTCACGATGTCGGCCCGGGGGTTGAAGCTGGGGTTGAGCTGGTAGTTGAGCAGGGTGCGCACGTACTTGGCGCCGTTCTTCATCTCCCCAATCAGCACGTCGACGTCGCCGAAGTTCATGCTGCGCAGGTTGTTGTCGAGCTGCCTGGTCACCTGGGCTAGGCGCGGGTCGCTGGGGCGGGCGCGGCGCAGGGTGGCCGTGTCGAGGCGGTCGGTGCCCAGGTCCTGCTTAAGGGCCGCCGCCAGCTCCTCGAAGTTGCGGGCCATCTCGTCCATCTGCTCAATCTGCGGCATCTGGCCGGCTACCTCCTTGCGCCGGGCTTCGTTCGACTTCTTGGCCCGCTCGTACAGGTCGAAGTCGGCCAGCTGGGTAGGCTTTACCTGCTTGCGGGTCTTGCCCTTGAAAATGGGGTCGAAGCGGGCAATGATGCGCGTCGATTCCAGGGTTTCGGCGTCGATGTTGCGGCCATCGGCCCCACCCAGGAAGTTCCAGCCGTACACATCGTCGATGTAGCCGTTCTTGTCGTCGTCGAGGCCGTTGCCGGCAATTTCCTTAGTGTTGCGCCACAAGATGGGCTTGAGGTCGACGTGGGCGGTGTCGATGCCCGAGTCGATAACGGCCACCACCACCGGGGTGGGCGTCTTGCCTTTCAGCAGCTCGGCGTAGCTGCGCGTCACGCTGGCGCCGGGCACATTATCGAGCTGCGGGTCCTTGAGGTACCACTGCGACGAGCTGAACTCTACGGGCGGCGGGGGAGTGGCCGG
This sequence comes from Hymenobacter saemangeumensis, assembly GCF_039541835.1. Lineage (NCBI taxonomy): Bacteria > Pseudomonadati > Bacteroidota > Cytophagia > Cytophagales > Hymenobacteraceae > Hymenobacter > Hymenobacter saemangeumensis. Next base: position 28,942 of record NZ_BAABGZ010000081.1, read on the forward strand.
CCGGGCGGGGACATCCGGGGCAACCGGAGCCACCGGGGTGCTTACCGCCGTGCTGGCGACGGGCGTGCCGGCCTGGGGGCGCCGTGCGCAGGCCGAAAGCAAGGTAAGAGCCAGCAGCGCAGGCAGGGGCAGGCGGGAAAGGGGGTGCGTCATATAAAGTAAGGGCCGCGTGAGGCAGCCTGGAAACAAAGAAACAGCAGCCGACCGCATTGGGGGCTCTGCCGCGCTAAAGACGCACCCACCATGGCCGATGTTGCGCTAAGGGAAAGTTAGCGCGGTTTCCAAGTCAGTGTACAGCGTTAAAAGCTGAGCGTTAAAAGTTGAAAATTAGTGTGTCAGCATTTTAAGCTTCAAATTTTGCTTTTTAACTCCTTGTAATATTGTGTATTAACCTGGAGTCCGCTCTGGCGAAGTATCGCAGACAGCAACCGCCGCCCCGTAGCGCGGGCTTTAATTCCGCAAGCCCCTTATCAGGTGAACTCATGGAGTAAAAGCCCGTGCGCTCCGGTACAGTATCCTGGAAACCACTCCTGGCATGTACCTGGAGAATTTACGGTAATAGCCCACCCCCAGCAGCCGCCACCTAGCCGATGCACCGCGCTGCGCGGGTGGAATAGCTCATATTTGCATGTATTCTTCCTGCTATTTCGTGACCAAACCCTTCTTTCTCGCTTTTCTACTCGGAGCAACCATCCTCCAGGCTACCGCTCAGGACAGCACGCTGGTACGCCTGATTCGCCAGAACCAGTCTGCGATGACTGCGGCCAACGGGCAGTTTGCCGGCCCGGCCTGGCCGCGGCTGGAAAAAGCCGTGCAGGCCAGCCAATGTGTGCTGGTGGGGGAGGCACACGGCGTAGCGCAGGTGCCGCAGTTCACGGCGGCCGTGGCGCGCATATTTAAGCCGGCGGTGTTCGTGGCCGAAATCGACCAGTACCAGGCGGCCGACCTGAGCCGGCTGGTGGCCCAGCCGGGCCCGCCTACCGCTTATTTGCAGCAGTATCCTATGGGGCTGTCGTTTTATAGCTGGGTCGAAGAGTATGAGCTGGCGCGCGCCCTGCATGCCCAGGGCGCCCGCCTGGTGGGGGTCGACCAGGTGTCGCTGCTCTACACGGGCCGCTTTTTTGAGCTGCTGGCCGCGCAGGCCAAAGGCAAGGCCGCCAAAGCCTATCTGCAGGGCCAGGCCCGGAGGTGCCAGGCCTGGGACCGCGCCGCCCTGCAGCAGGACAGCCTCCAGCACCTGGCCATGTATCGGCTGCCCCAGGCGGCACTCGACAGCGTGGTACTGCTGACCAGCAAGGAAAAGCCGGCCGTGCGGGCAATGGTGCAGAACTTTGTAACAACCCGCCAGATTTACAATAGCAACGGCCACCAGCAGCGCGTGAACCTGATGAAAAAGAGCTGGCTGGGCAGCCTGCCCGCTGCCGGCACGCCGGGCCCGGTTCCGCTGCTGCCCAAAACCCTCTTCAAGTTCGGCGCCAACCACATGGCCCGCAACCTGAGCGTCATCAGCGGGGTGTTCGACCTGGGCAGCCTCGTGCCCAACCTGGCCGATGCCCAGGGCCAGCGCACCCTGCACTTGTTGGTGGTGGGCAAGCAGGGCACCCAGCTGGGCAGCTTCAGCCCCACCAACACGGCTGCGCACGCGGCGCCCTACACCGCGGCCGAGCTGCCTTACCTCAAACCCTTCTTCGACCTTACCGGCCCCACCGACTGGAACGTAGTAGACCTGCGTCCCCTGCGCCGTGCCATCATCCAGGACAAGCTGCAGGTGCTCAACCAGGAGCAGGAAAGCGTTATTCTGGGCTACGACTTCCTGGTTGTCATTCCCGAAACCACCAATAGCCGGTTTTACTAGCGTAGTCGGCGAATAGCAGGTCACTCCCGGCAGTCTGGGTAACTTCGGCCCTGCATTTGGTTTACTGCCCATGATTCGCTTTTTCCGTACTGCTACCCGCCTCGCCGGGATATTGCTCACTGTTAGCTGTTCACTGTTAACTGCCCAGGCCCAGGCCCCGAAAACCTACACTTCCTCGGAAATCCTGCTGGGCCTGAAAAAGCTCAACGTGCTGGGCTCGGTGCTCTACATCGCTGCCCACCCCGACGACGAAAACACCCGGCTGCTGGCTTACCTGGCCAACGAGCGGCTGGTGGAAACGGCTTACCTGAGCTGCACCCGCGGCGACGGCGGCCAGAACCTCATCGGTCCCGAGCTGCGCGAGCAGCTGGGCGTGATTCGGACCCAGGAGCTGCTGGCCGCCCGCCGCATCGACGGCGCCAAGCAGTTTTTCACCCGCGCCAACGACTTCGGCTTCTCCAAAACCGCCGAGGAAACCTTCACCATCTGGGACAAGGAGCAGGTGCTGGCCGACATGGTCTGGGTTATCCGCCAGCGCCGCCCCGACGTGCTCATCACCCGCTTCCCGCCCGACAGCCGCGCCGGCCACGGCCACCACACCGCCTCGGCCATGCTGGCCATCGAAGCCTTCTCGGCCGCCGGCGACGCCAAGCGCTTCCCCGAGCAATTGCAGTACGTGCAGCCCTGGCAGCCCAAGCGCCTGCTCTGGAACACCGGCTCCTTCTTCGTGAAGCCCGGTGACGACCTCAGCAAGTTCCTCAAGCTCGATGCCGGCGGCTACAACCCCCTGCTGGGCCAGAGCTACGGCGAAATCGCGGCCCGCAGCCGCTCGCAGCACCGCTCTCAGGGTTTCGGCTCGGCGGCGCAGCGGGGGGAATTGCTGGAATATTTCACGCCCATCAGAGAGGGTGATGCCTTGCCCAAGGAGCTGTTTGAGGGCGTGGATATGAGCTGGAACCGGGTGCCGGGCGGGGCTGCCGTGGGTAAGCTTATTGACGATGTTATCAAGAAGTTTGACCCGAGCAAGCCGGAGGGGAGTGTGGCGGGGCTGCTTAAGGTGCGGGAGCTGCTTGCTGGTCTCATAAACAAGTCGGACCGAAATCAGGCAGGGCGTTATTCGTGGTATGGTCAAAAACTTGCTGAACTTGACAAGTTGATAGTGGCCTCCTTAGGGGTGCATATCGAGGCCGTTGCAGCCGAACCAATGGTTTCTCCCGGGCAGAAATTGGACCTGAGGTTTGAGGCGCTAAACCGGTCTAATACTCCAGTTAGAGTGGGTGCAATATCTCTGGGCTACGCAGACACGACTTTGAATACGCAGCTTACAAAAAACAAATTGTTAAGTGTGAAGCGGCAATTACGTATTCCCGTAGAGTATAAGCTTACTCAGCCATACTGGTTGAGTGAACCCTCCACAACCGGTATGTATGGCGTTTCCGAGCAACTAATGCGTGGCGTAGCTGATAATTCCATGTGGCGCAACGGGGTTGTTGGACTAGGTGTCGCCGGACAAGAGCTGTTTGTTGATTTTTCTATCCAGTATAAACACACCGACCCTTCCCTTGGGGAACTGTACCAGCCGCTAGTAATAGTGCCGCCAGTAGTGGTGAACCTGCCCGCCGCCCGCGCCTACGTGTTTAGCAACCTATTCGCCCAGGTGAGCGGCGGCAGAGGCCAGCAGGTGCCCGTCATGCTCCGTGCCGGCCGCGCCGGGGTGAGCGGCACCTTAGCCCTGCAAGTACCCGGCGGCTGGCATGTCGAGCCGGCCAGCGTGCCTTTCTCCCTCAAGAATAAGGACGAGGAGCAAACCATCGATTTCAAGGTAATTCCAACCAATGCCACCGAAGGTCGCACCGAGCTGAAAGCGGTAGCCACCGTCGACGGGCAGGCCTACTCGCGGGGCATGCAGCAGATTGTATATCCGCACATCCCCACCCAGACGCTCTTCCCCGAAGCCACCTCGCCGCTGGTGAAGCTGGACGTAAGCCGCGGCAAAACCCAAACCGTAGGCTACCTCATGGGCGCCGGCGACGAAGTGCCCGAAGCCCTGCGCCAGCTCGGCTACACCGTGACGCTGCTCGATGCCAACACCGACCTGAGCCTGGATAAGCTGCGCCGCTTCGACGCCGTGGTGCTGGGCATCCGGGCCTACAATACCCTCGACCAGCTCAAGGCCAAGCAGCCCGAGCTGCTGCGCTACGTGGAGCAGGGCGGCAACCTGGTGGTGCAGTACACGGTGGCCCGCGGCACGGTAATTCCCGAAATCGGCCCCTACCCGATGAAGCTCAGCAACGACCGGGTGACGGTGGAAAACGCGCCCGTCACCTTCCTGCAGCCCCAGCACCGCCTGCTTAACGCGCCCAACAAAATCAGCGCCGCCGACTTCCAGGGCTGGGTGCAGGAGCAGGGCCTCTACTACCCCAGCACCTGGGACGCCAAGTACACGCCCATCATCAGCAGCGCCGACCCCGGCGAGAAAGCCAAGGAAAGCGCCATCCTGGTGGCCGACTACGGCAAGGGCCACTACATCTACACGGGGCTGAGCTTTTTCCGCGAGCTGCCCGCCGGCATACCGGGCGCGTACCGGCTGCTGGCTAATTTGGTGAGCTACGGGAAGTAGCCTTACCCCACCCCCCGGCCCCCTCCCCTCCGGGAGAGGGGGAGCTTGACGATTGAGTTAAAAGTTGAGAGTGAAAATTAAAGCTCTCTTGCCGGATTAACGGCCGCTTTTAACTCTCAACTTTTAACTTTTAACTAAAAACCGCCTGCGCCGCCATGGCTCCCCCTCTCCCGGAGGGGAGGGGGCCGGGGGGTGGGGTTACCCATATGCTCACAGTAGAAAAAATCGGCGGCACCTCCATGACCGCCTTTGCCGATGTTCTGCAGAACATCATCTTCCACAACCGCCAGGGTGAGGCGCTGTACAACCGCATCTTCGTGGTGTCGGCCTACGCCAACGTGACCAACTGGCTGCTGGAAAACAAGAAAACCGGGGCGCCCGGCGTCTACCACCGCATCAGCCGGGGCGAGGCCTTCCGGGAAAGCCTGCAGGAGGTTGCCGAAAAGCTCAAGGAGCTGAACAAAGCGTATGCGCCCCTGGGCCTGGACCTGGCCGTGGCCGATGCCTTCATTCAGCAGCGCATCGACCAGGCCCAGACTTACCTGGAAAGCCTCACCAACGTGCTGGCCTCGGGCTATGTGAACAGCGCCAACATCCTGCAGGCGGCCCGCGAAATCCTGGCCTCCATCGGCGAGGCGCACTCGGCCTTCAACTCCGTCAACATCCTGCAAAGCCGGGGCGTGCACGCCACCCTGGTCGACCTCAGCGGCTTCGACGATGCCCGCCCGCTGACTATTGACGAGCGAATTCAGCAGGCCTTCGCCGGTATAGCCTTCGCCTCCACCATCTGCATTGCCACGGGCTACACCAAAGGCACCGAGGGCATCATGCGCGAGTTCGACCGGGGCTACTCCGAAGTCACCTTCAGCAAGATTGCCGTGGCCGTGCGGCCCCAGGAGGCCATTATTCACAAGGAATACCACCTCTGCTCAGCCGACCCCAACCTGGTGGGCGTGGACCACTGCCGGCCGGTGGGCTTCACCAACTACGACGTGGCCGACCAGCTGGCCGACGTGGGCATGGAGGCCATTCACCCCAAAGCCTCCAAGCCCCTGGAGCTGAACGCCATCGACCTTCGCATCAAAAACACCTTCGAGCCCGCGCACCCCGGCACCCTCATCACCCGCGACTTCGTCTCGCCCCGCAAGCACGTCGAAGTCATTACGGGCACCGATAAAGTCGTGGTCATCGACATTCACGACCCCCTGATGGTGGGCACCGCCGGCTTCGACCTGCACCTGATGCAGGTGTTCTACGACCTCGACATCAGCTACATCTTCAAGGCTACCAGCGCCAACAGCATCAGCCTGCTCATCTGGGAAAAGGACCTTCAGCCTCAGCTGCTCAGTACCCTGCACGCCCAGTACGAGAAAGTAACCATTCAGCCCGCCGCCCTGGTCTGCCTTATCGGCTCCAACCTCGACCAGCCCGGCCTGCTGGCCCGCGCCGCCGGCGCCCTTGCCGAGGCCGGCATCAACATCCTCAGCGCCGGCGTGGCCCTGCGCAAGGTCAACATCCAGTTTGTGGTGGGGCGGGAGCAGTACCAGCCGGCTATCGTGGCGCTGAATGGGGCGATGAGCCCCACCCCCGGCCCCACCCCCGACCCCTCCCCTGTGGGGAGGGGAGCCGGCTCCGTATAAGTGGCTTGAACACCGCTTTTGCTCAATAAAAAAGCGTTGTTGCCATTTGGCAACAACGCTTTTCGGTTTTGTCGTCTGGCTCCCCTCCCCCGCAGGGGAGGGGTCGGGGGTGGGGCTACTTCCCGCCCTTCGCCGCCGATACCAGCAGCTCGTCGTTCATCTTCACGTAGTCGGCATTCTTGGCGTCGATGGCCAGCTTTTTCGACTGCTCGGCGGCGGTGGCGGCGCCTTTGTAGTCTTTCATCTTCAGGCGGATTTTCGCTTCCGTGTGCAGATTCCAGAACTTGGGCTCGGTGGCGTTGGCTTTTTCCATCCAGGCCAGGGCCTGCTTCAGGTCCTTGTCGTTGTCGTAGTAGTACACCGCGGCCGAGGCCAGGTCCTGGTTGGAAGGCGCGGCGTTGTTAATCACCTTCTCGTTGATTTGGGCCATTACCTTGGGCTCTACGTCGGCCACGATTTTAAACTTGACGCCGGTGGTTTCCCACATCAAATCCACGTTGGCGGTGCCGGCGGTGAGGTCGGAGAAGCCCATGGTGAAGGTTTCGACCTTGGCAGGCAGCTTGTACGACTTCACGTTGAAGCGGGCCACGTCGTCGTCGTCCTTGAAGCCGTCCACGTCGGCGCCCTGCTTGAGGGCCTTGCTCAGTACGATGGTCCACTCAGCCTTGCGGGGCACGGTGTAGATGCCGTACTCGCCGGCGGGTACTTTCTTGCCTTCTACCGTCACATCGTCCGAAAACTTGATGCTGGTGGTGGAGTTGGCGCCCGTGCGCCAGCGCTTGTCAAAAGGAACCACGTTGCCAAAGATGGTGCGGCCCTTCGTGCTGGGACGGTAGTAAGTAATGGTCACGTCGGTGAGGCCAACGCGCTGCGTTACGGTGCTTTTGGGGCTGGCGGCAGGCGTATTCAGCTGGGCCTGGGCTGCGGGGGCAGCCAGCAGGGTGGCTGCCACGGCGAAGGCAGATACAATGTTCTTCATTGAAATGGAGAAAGGGATAATATGAAATCTGCCCAAAAATAGGGCATTTCCGGCAAGCGGTATTTCCCGCAGTGTGGCGCAGTGGTAAAACCGCAGAGGACCGCAGTGGCCGTTCAACGAAATAGCAGAACGGCACTGCGAGCCACTGCTAAGCCACGGCACCCACTGTGGGGAATTACAAAGGACTAAAGCTCACCCCGAGCCGCGTAGCTCTGCCCGTTAATCCGTACTTCCGCCAGCGGGTCCAGGTCGGTAATACGCCGGTTGAGCGTGGTTTCAATCACGCGGTTGTAGTGGCCGTAAATTTTGAAGGTTGCCAGCCCCTCTCGCTGCCGGCGCACTTCCTCGCAGTCGGTAGTAGCGCGAGCCACGGCGAAAAACAAGCCCACCACCTCGCGCCGGCTGATGTGGCTTTCGCGGTAGTGGATGGTTACCCAGGTAATCATAAAGTAGTAGCGTGGACTCTGCGAGTCCGCGCGTGTGAACGTTTAACCGCGCGGACTCGCCGAGCCCACGCTACTGCTAGCTCAGCTCAAACTGCAGCCGGAGCAGGTTGGCGTAGATGCCATTCGTGCTATCCGCCAGGTCCTCATGCGAGCCCTGCTCCACGATGCGGCCGCCGTCGATGACCAGGATTTTGTCCACTTTGCGAATGGTGCTCAGGCGGTGGGCGATGATGATGGAAGTGCGGTTCTGCATGAGCTCATCCATGGCGCTCTGCACCAGCTTTTCCGACTCCGAGTCCAAGGCCGAGGTGGCTTCGTCGAGCAGCAGGATGGCCGGGTTTTTCAGGATGGCGCGGGCAATGGCAATGCGCTGCCGCTGCCCGCCGCTGAGCTTGATGCCCCGCTCACCCACCAGCGTGTCGAGCCCTTCGGGGAAGGACTGAATAAACTGCAGGGCGTTGGCCCGACGGGCGGCGTCAATTACATCGGCTTCAGTGGCATCGGGGCGGCCGTAGAGGATGTTTTCGCGGATGGAGCCGCCAAAGAGCAGGGTTTCCTGGGGCACGATGCCGATGTTGCGGCGCAGCTCGGTCAGGTCCAGCGCGCTCAGCTCGTGGCCGTCGATGCGGATGCTGCCGCCACTGAGCTGGTACACGTGCATGAGCAGCTGCACGATGGTGCTCTTGCCGGCGCCCGAGGGGCCTACCAGGGCAACTTTCTCGCCGGCCCGGATGCTGAAGCTGATGTCCTTGAGCACGGTCAGGTCGGGGCGGGTGGGGTAGCGGAACTCCACGTGCTCGTACTCGATGTCGCCGCGCAGCTTCAGCGGGGCCGTGCCGGCCGGGCGGGGCAGGTGCACGGGCTCCGACTGCTCATCCAGGATTTCGAGAATACGCTCGGAGGCCCCCAGGCTGCTTTGAATCTTGCCGTACATCTCGCCCAGGCCACCTACCGAAGCGCCAATGAACATGGTGTAGAGAATAAACGAAACCAGGTCGCCCATGGACAGGTGGCGCGGGTCGGCGGCGGGCAGCTCCACGTAGGTGGCGCCGCGCCACAGCACCAGGAAGATGCCCCCGAAAATGGCCACGATGATAAACGACACGAAGCCTCCGCGGAACAGGCTCGACTTCAGCGCCGCCTTTACCGTGCGGTTCAGGCCGGCGCCGTAACGGCTCACCTCATGCTGCTCGCTGGTAAAGGCCTTCACCGAATTGATGCCCTGCAGGGTTTCCTCCACAATGACGTTGGTTTTGGCCAGCTCGTCCTGGGTTTGCTTGGACAGCTTGCGGATGCTGCGCCCGAACAGAAAGGCCAGCAGCACCAGCGGCGGAAACGTGGCCAGCATAAACAGCGACAGGCGCCACGACTCCCACATGATGAAAGCCACGCCGGCCAGCAAGGTTAGAATCTGCCGCAGAAACTCGGCCAGGGTCAGCGAAAACGTGTCCTGAATGTTGGCCACGTCGGAAGTCAGGCGCGAGGTGATTTCACCTACCCGGCGCTGCTCGAAGAAAGGAATGGGCAGCGTCACGAGCTTCTGGTACAGCGTGCGGCGGATGTCGCGCACGGAAAACTCGCTTACCCGCGAGAAGAAGAAGATGCGGCCGAAGGAAAACAGCCCCTGCAGCAGCACCACCCCAAACAGCAGCAGGGCAATGCCGGTGACGGTTTTGGGCACAAAAGCCGGCAGGGTGCTGGCCTGGTGGTTGGCCACGTTCACGATGTAGCCCAGCATCTTGGGCATCACCATGGTGGATACGCTGCTGAGCAGCAGCAGCCCGAGGCCGGCGATAAAGGGCCAGCGGTAAGGCAGTACAAAGCGGAATATCCGCAGGCCGCGCTGAAACGACTCCTTGGTCAGCTTGGTTTTGGGGGCATCGGCCACCACATCAGTGCCGCTGCTATTAAGTCCACTTCGGGCCATGTTTTTAGTGCTTCGTGCTTGTTGCCTGGTGCTTAGTGTTTGGATTGCAGAACCACCCAAGCACTAGGCACCAAGCACCAGGCACTACTTCGTTACTTTCAAAATGTCGCCGTTGCCAAAGGGCACCGGCAGCTGAATCATTACCGGCAGGGGCACGCCTTTGCGGGAGCCGGGCTGCCAGGCCGGGAGCAGCGCTGCGGCCCGCAGGGCCTCGGCGTCGCACTCCGGCGAGAGGGGCTGCGCTACCTTAAAGTCGCTGAGCGTGCCATCGGCACCCACCACGGCCGTCAGCAGCACGTTGCCGGTAATGCCCTTGACGCGGGCCGCCTCCGGATACTTTACATGCTGCTGGAAAAACACGCCCAGGGCCGGCGCTCCGCCCGGGAACTGCGGTGCCTTGTCGGGCCGGTTGGCCGCGCCGCCGTAGGCCTGGGGCTGCATCTTGCCCGGGCGCAGCACGGTAGGCGGCGGGGCTTGCTGGGCGTGCAGGGCCAAAGGAGCCAGCAGCAGGAGGGTAAGCAGGTGTCTCATCGGCGGACAGTAATAGGGCACAGTGAATAGGGGCGGCTGACTACGATTGACGAAGCGGGGCTGACTTTAAACCGCCGCTGCCACGGCAGGGTTCACGGAAGCCGGGCGGGAAATGGCCAGCAGCCCCAAAAAGGTCAGCAGCCCGTTTACCAGCAGAATTTCAAAGCCGAATTTGTAGCCGTACAGCCACTCCACCGAGTTGGCGTTGAGGATGTAGGTGAGGATGGGCGCGGCCACGCACACCGGCAGCACGGCCTTGTCAAGCAGGCCGCGACGGGTGAAGATGCCGAAGGAGAACAAGCCCAGCAAGGGCCCGTAGGTGTAGCCGGCGGCCTTGAACACGGCCGTAATCAGGCTCTGGTCGTTCAGGGCCTGGAACACGAGGATGATGAGAATCAGCACCACCGAAAAGCCCAGGTGGGTGGCCTGGCGCAGGCGGGTCTGCCGCTGCTCGGAGAAGCGCTTGATGTCGAGGAAGTCGATGCAGAACGAGGTGGTCAGCGCCGTCAGCGCCGAGTCGGCCGAGGCGTAGGTGACGGCGATGATGCCCAGGATGAAGATGATGCCGGCAAACAGGCTGAAGTGGTTGGTAGCCAGCAGCGGGAATACGTTGTCGCCGACCACCTTGCCATCGGCATTGGTGGGCAGCTGAATGCCCTTGGCGGCCGCAAACTGGTAGAGCAGCACGCCCAGCGTGAGGAACAGCACGTTCACGAACACCAACGTGATGGTAAACCAGAACATGTTTTTCTGGGCGTCGGGCAGGGAGCGGCAGCTCAGGTTTTTCTGCATCATGTCCTGGTCGAGGCCGGTCATCACAATGGTGATGAAGGCACCGGAGGCAAACTGCTTCCAGAAGAACTTGTCGTCCTTGAAATTGGAAAAGTAAATCTGCGACATGTCGCTGCTGCGCACCGTGTCGACGAGCTGCCCGAAGCCCAGCTTCAGCTCCGTCGAAATCAGGTAGATGCTCACGCCCACGCAGGCCAGCATGGCCATGGTCTGGAAGGTGTCGGTCCAGAGAATGGTCTTCAGTCCCCCGCGGAAGGTGTAGAGGTAAATCAGCAGGATGCTGACAATGACGGTGATGTAAAAGGGCACGCCCATCTTGTCGAACACCGCCAGCTGCAGCACGCCGGCCACCAGGTAGAGGCGGAAGGCGGCACCCACGGCCCGGGAAATCAGAAAGAACAAAGCCCCGGTCTTGTAGCTCCAGAAGCCGAAGCGCTGCTCCAGGTAGGTGTAAATCGATACCAGCCGCAGGCGGTAGTACAGGGGCATAAGCACCGTGCCGATGACGAGGTAGCCCACCAGGTAGCCAAACACCACGGCCATGTAGCTCCAGCTCTGGCTGTACACCATGCCCGGCACCGAGATAAAGGTGACGCCCGACAGCGAGGTGCCAATCATGGCAAACGCCACCATGTACCAGGGCGCGTTGCGGTTGGCTACGAAAAAGCTCTCACTGGTGGCCTTGCGCGAGGTGAGCAGGGCGATGATGATGAGAATAGTGAAGTAGCCCGCAATCAGGCTTAAAATCAGAGTAGGCGACATGTGAGAGTAGCTCTTAGCTAATAGCCGTTAGCTGTTGGCTTTGGTAAAACCACAAAAGCCAGCATGAAGCAGCAAAGCTAACAGGTAGCTGCCGGCTGCGGCTTCCCCCGCGGCATGCCAGCCCGGTGGCCAACTACAATATGCGAACAGCTAACGGCTATTAGCTAAGAGCTTAAAAAGCTACTCCCAGTCCTGCCAGGGCAGCACCTCGCCCACGGCGGGCGTGTGCAGCTCGCCGCGCAGCATGCCGCTGCTGGCAATTTCCGTCAGCAGGCGGATGGGCTCGGAGGCGGGCTCGTCCGAGAGGTCGAAGGTGCCGTGGTGCATGGGTACCACGTGGCCGGCGCGCAGCACGTTGGCGGCCTTGGCCGCTTCGTGGGGGTTTACGTGGCTGAGCTGCATCATAAACGGCGGCTTGTAGGCGCCAATGGGCATAAGCACCACGTCCAGGGGGCCAAAGTACTTTTCAATGTGCTCGAAGTGCTCGGCGTAGGCCGTGTCGCCGGCAAAGTAGAAGAGCTTGTCGGTGGCGCGCACGCGCAGCAGAAAGCTGCCCCAGAGCACTTCGTTCAGGTCGTTCAGGCCCCGGCGGTGCCAGTGGGCGGCGGGCAGGTAGTAAATGTCGACCGGCGAGTCGGGGCCCAGCTCATACTGCTGCCACCAGCCGGCTTCCTGCACCGGAATACCAGGGGCCAGGCCACGCAGCAAGGGCGTCATGCGGAGTGGGGCCAGAATCTGCAGGTTTTTGTTCTGCCGGGCCAGCAGCTTCACCGATTGCGCGTCGAGGTGGTCGCGGTGCCCGTGGCTGAGCAGTAGCAAGTCTATGCCCGTCAGGTCTTCGGGCCGGCAGGGCAGGGGATGGCGGCGGCGCAGGCCAATCGACGAAAACAATACCGGGTCGAAGAGCAGGGTGGTGGTGCCGATGCGCAGTAAGAAAGAGGCGTGGCCCAGCCAAGCCATTCCTTCTGCCGTGCCTTGCACAAACTCCCGGCAGTCCACCACCTGCGGCACCCAGGTATCGGCTTTCTTTTCCGCTTTCTGGGGGTTGGTGCTTAGCTGCCACTTCAGCACGTTGGCAAACGAGGGGGTGAACAGCTCTTCGCCGTTGGCGAACTGCCGGCCGAAAAGCTTATTGCCGGGGTAGCCCGGGCGCAGCGTGGGCAGGGCCTCGTTGCGGAGATAATGAACTTTTGCCATGTGGGAATTATGAAAATTGCCCGGCTACGCGGGGTAGCCGGGCAATTTTATCCTAAATCAAGTTAGAAAAGGGGCGGCCTTACTTGCCCGGGGTTTCCGCCTTTATCTGCGAGGCCAGCCAGGCTTCGCGCAGGGTTTTCTGGGCCGGGCTGAGTACCATCTTATCAACGGCCTCCACGGGCTGCACCTGCACGTTGGGGTCTTCGGTGAGTACCAGCTGCACGGTGCGCTCCACGCCGCCGCGGGTTTTGATTTTTACCAGCACCAGGTCGCTGGGGGAGTGCTTGCGCAGTACGCCGTCGAGGTCGCCGGCGCTTTTAATTTCCTTGCCGTCCAGGATAACAATCTGGTCGCCGCGGTCGATGCCGGCCTTGTACAGGCCCGAGCCGATGGTGGTGTTGTAGGCCACAATGCAGCGCCCGTTCTCGTCGAACTCAACCTGCTTGGGCAGGGCGGCGCCCAGGGCGCGGGTCGGAATTACGGCCAGCCCAGCGAAGAGCAGGCTTTCCGAGAAGCGCGGCTGCTCACGGCCCTGGATGTAGAGGCGGAAGAAGCGGCCGGCAAAGGCAGTGTCCTTGGCTACTTCGCCCAGCACGCGCTGCAGGTCGGGCAGGGTGTAGGGCTTGGCCGGAGCATAGCCTTCCTGCTTTTTGCCATACTGCTGCCACAGGGCCTGCATGTACTTGTCGAGCGAGCTGCGCTTAAGCTGGCGCAGCTGCAGGTCGAGCATCAGGGCCAGGCCGGCGCCCTGGTCGTAGTACGAGAGGTTGGTGTTTACCTTGTTGGTGGGGTCGATGCTGGCCGCGGCATCGGTGAAGGCGGCCTGCCGGCTCATGTCGATGGCCGAGGCGTAGCGGGCGCCGGGGCTGTTCTGGCGGCGGTTTACCCAGCCGCTGATTTTAGCGAAGAAGTCCTCGTCTTCCATCAGCTTGGCCCGGCGCAGGGTCAGCTCACCATAGTAGGTGGTGAAGCCTTCGGCAAACCACAGGGCGTCGCTCATGTTCACGCGCTGGAAGTCGAAGGGCTCCAGGTCTTTGGGGCGCAGGCGCTCCACATTCCAGGCGTGGATGAACTCGTGCGAGGCCGTGCTCAGGATGTCGGCGGCGCCTTCGCCTTTCAGCGGCAGCGGGTTGGTGAGGGAGCAGGAGTTGCGGTGCTCCATGCCGTCGGGCGTTGCCTGGCTGAGGTAATCGGCAATAAAGGTGTAGCGCGAGAAGTCAAACTGCGGCATTTCGCCAAACACGGCTACCTGCTCCTTAATTACTTTCTGAATGTTCTTCGCCAGCCCGTCGAGGTCGGCCTTGGGGCCCTGGTAGAGGGCGGCCAGCTCAAATTTCTGCTCACCCTCGTCCCAGGGAACTACCTGCTGGTTGCCCAATGACACCGGGCTGTCCATGAGGTACTGCAGGTTGGGAGCCGTGAAGGTGTTTTTATCCACGCCGGGGCGCATCTGGGTGGCCATCTTCCAGCCTTGGGGGGCATCGAACTTCACTTCCGCCGCCCGGTTTTCCATACCCAGGGCGTAGCAAAGGGTGGCAGGCATGTTGAGGTGAGCGTGTTGCTGGTCGATGCCTACATAAGTGCCATCGGTGCGGTCGCCGTACAGGGTGTAGCTAAAAGCCACCGTGCCATCGGAGCCCGGCGTGATGTCCCAGCCGTACGGGTCGGGCCGGTTGGTGGGCAGCGGCTTGTTGGAGCCGTCGGTGGCTACCACGTAGTAAACGTTTTTTACGAAGTCGTGCAGGGCGTAGCGGCCGGGCGAGCTACGGGCCATGCGCACGCGCAGCGGCCCGGAAGGCAGCCCCGTGAAAGTGGCCGTTACCCGGGCCTCGTGGTGAACGGCGTTAGGAAACGATACCACGTAGCGCACGGCCGGGCCGTTATCGGCTTTGCTCTGTGCCTTCAGCAGGGTAGTGCTCAGGCACAAGGCCAGGGCAAGCAGGGGAGAGACGAAAAGTTTCATAGGCTAAAAAAGGAACGGGAATGGGAAAGCAGGCAGCAGGTAGGTGCTGCCGCAAAGTTGCGGGGAATTTTGTAAGGCAATGCCATTTTGGGGCTCAGGCTGACTGCTAAATAAAGGAAAAGCCACGAAAAAAGTCAAAAACGACTGGTTTCCACTGCTGTTGTTTCAGTGCCGGCCGGTTTCTGCAGCGATAAAGCCAGCAGGAAGCCCGAGTAGAAGCGCGCCTGGTACACCGGGTGCAGCCCAAGTTCGGCCAGCGCCTGCTCATACGGAGGCAAGGCCTTGGCCTTCAGCCGGGCAGTAACCTGAAAGAACAGGTACATGGCTTGAAGAAGGCGGTGCTGCCACCACTTGTGGGGCGGGCTAAAATCGGCCAGCAGCCAGCAACCGCCGGGTCGGAGTGCTGCGTGCAGCCGGGGCAGCGCCGTAGCAAAAGCGGGAGGCGTCAGGCAGTCGAGCACAAAAAAGGTAACGACGGCGTCGAACAAACCCTCAGATGGCAGCGCACGCTCGGTGCCGTGGCAGAACTCCACCTGGGCCTGCTGATGGGGGAATTCCCGCTGCAGCAGTGCCTGCGCCCGCGTCAGCATGGCCAGCGATGCTTCAAGGTACAGCACGGTGGCGGCCGGCCGGCGGCGCAGCACCTGGCCCAGCACCCAGCCGCTGCCGCCGCCCAGCACCAGCACATGCGGGGCGCCGGGCGGCAGGTGCTCGAGTGCGGCTTCCTGTGCCCGCCGCTGCGCATTGCCAAATACGACCCGCGCCAGGGCATCATAAAACCAGGCAACGCGGTTAAAATCGCCATGGTCGGCGGCTTGGTCGGCGGAATTCTGGGGCTGGAAAGAAGGCATTGACCGCAAATGTGCCAAATTTTCAAAAAAAATGTGTTCAGCAAGTACTTGATTGACAATTCGGGCGGGGCTGAATCCGGCGGCCAAAAAGAAATTTTTAACCGGCTTTCTTGCGCCGCGTCACTTCAAGGCAGTATCTTTGTGCCATCAAACGCCGCCCCTGAGAAGGAAAGCGGAATGTTGATGACCAGCTGCGCTTGTGGCGAAATTGGTAGACGCGCTGTCTTCAGGCGGCAGTTCCGCAAGGTGTGAGAGTTCGAGTCTCTCCGAGCGCACGAAAAGGCCAACCCATCGGGTTGGCCTTTTTTCGTTTTCAGCGAGCTCCAGGCTTCGCACACAGCGTAGCTTGCCCATTATCCGTATTGCCAGAAGTACCTGCGCACCATTCAGGTGCTGGCTTTGCTTATGAATCGGTTCACGACCCGCATCGTGGCGTTGATTGGCTTGCTCACGGCCGAAGTCGTGCTCAGCATTCTGCTGCTGTTGGCGGCCTTTGGCTTATTCTTCTACCTGGCCCGGGTGGTCTTCGTTGAGAATTCTGTTGCCCTCGACCAGTGGGCCTGGGGCATTGTGGACGGCTGGCGGCACGCAGCCCCCGGGCTGATGGGACCGGTACGGTTCGTGACCACCTTTGCCGCCCTGCCCTTCCTGCTACCGGCAGGCCTGGTGGTGCCGGCCCTGCTCTTTTGGCGGGGCCATCGGCGCGAGGCCTGGGAGATTGTTGTGGCCATGGCCGGCGGCATTCTGCTCAACCAGCTGCTGAAAACCATATTCAACCGCCCACGCCCCTCCGATGCGCTGCTCAATACCTATGGCCTGAGCTTTCCGAGCGGGCATGCAATGATGGCCGTCATTTTTTATGGCGCCCTGGCCTGGCTGGCTGCCCGTCATTTTCGCCGCCCCGGCTGGGCCGTGCCGCTGCTGCTGTGGGCCGGCCTCATCGGCCTCACCCGCGTGTACCTGCACGTGCACTATGCCACCGATGTACTAGCAGGCTTTGCCGGCGGGCTGGCCTGGCTGGTAGTGGTAAGAGCCGGCCTGCGTTTTTTCTGGAAAGAAGAAAAAGTACTGCTGGAGGAGGGTGAGGTGATGAGGAAGTGAGGAGGTGAAGGGGTGAAGAAGAGAGAAGCTCCCCTCCTCAGCTGAACAGGGGATGTTTGAGCTTTAGCTCGAACTGGGGGGGTTGACCCCGTCAGAACGAAACCTGAACGATACCCACACATCTTATTCTAACGGCGCTGATGCCCTAACCACCCCCGTTTTCGCTGGCGCGAAAACATCCCCTCCTTAGTAAGGAGGGGAGTTTGTCGTTCTTTCTTCCTCATCACCCCATCACCCCATCACTTATTCACTTCTTCACCTCCTCACCAAACAGCTTCACTTTTACACGCAGGGCGAGCAAGCCTTTCACGCCTTGCAGCTCTTCCAGCTCCAGCTCCTCAATCTCTTCTTCCAGCATGCCGCGGTCTTGCAGGTAGTCGATGTAATCGAGGTACTCCACGGCTTCCCGGGTCTGGGCATACACCATGGCAATGTGGCCGGGCTGGGTAAGCCGCTCGCCCGTGCCCAGCACAGTAGCCTTGTCGATGCGCTTCTTGATGATTTCGTAGCGGATGTTGTAGGCTCCGTCCACGTCGAACTGGCGCTCATCTTGCCGGAAGCGGATACTTAGCGACTGGCCGTGTACGAGAATAAGCTGGGTGGTATCGAGCGGCACGGGCAGCTCATCCTTAATGGCGGCGGTGCGCCGGGTGATTTCCACCATGGTAAGCAGCTGCCACAGCCGCATATTTTTCAGAAACACCAGGTCAAAAGGCTTATCCTGCACCAGGGAGCTGCCCACGTAGATGTTGAACTCCACGCCATCGGTTTTGTAGCGCTGGAAGTAGTGCGGGAACATGCGCTGGGCCTTCTCCTCCTCCTCGTCGAGGTAGTCGCTGATTAGCTCATTGAGCGTGGTCACGCTTTGCTCGAAGTCCTTGCGGCGCTTGTACAGAATGCCCAGCCGGGGGTCGATGTTGTCCCAGTACCTGGTGATGACGGGCCGCAGCTCGGGCGTGTTCTGTGCCAGGTACTCGAACAGCGGCTCTACCTCAATTTTCAGCGAGTCGTAGATGTTAACTTCATCGCCGGTGAGCATGCCATTGCGCATGCGCTGCAAGTGCTTTGAGATGTAGAATTTTAGCTCATCGAGTATGGGCAGCTCCTGGTATTCGGAAGCCTTTTTCAGCACCTTGTTGGCCAGGGTGAGGTGCTCAATCAGGTCGCCCTGAATGGCCTCGTTGCGGGCCGTGCTGCTGCCGCGGATGTCGCAGGAGCCATGGAGCGGGTACACATCCTGAAACACGATGTCTTCCATCTCGGCGGTGCGGTTGCCTTCGTCGAGCCGGGTGAGCAGGTTGCGGGCCGCATCGGTAAAGCGCCATTCCATGGTAGGGTGAATGGCTGTAAACTTCTCCTTGATAACGGCCTGAATGCGGGTCTGCAAGTCTTCGGCATTGCGCTTTACGGCCACGGCAAACAGGGGCACAAACTGGTTTACCAGGTCCATGTCGAACTCGTCGAGGGCCCCAATCTCAGGCGAGCCCAGCTCCAGCAGGCCCACGGTGTCGTTGCCATAGGGCAGCAGGGCCAGGATAGCCGAGTGAATGCCCAGGGCCAGAATCTGCTGGCGCAAGTCGTCGGGAATGCCGTCGTCGGTTGCCACGCTTTTAAGCACGAGGGGCGTGCGTTCCTCCAGCAGCCGGGCGTAGATGCGCTGAAAGCTGCTTTCCGCGTCCTGGTGCTGAATCTGCTTGGTGAGAAAGCTGTGGTTAATTTTCCGGCCAAAGTCCACAAAGGCCCGCTTCTTCTCGTCGTAGGCCGCAATGCCCAGCTGCAGCGAGGGGCGCCCAAACAGCACCCGCAGCTTTTCCTGAATCTGCTCGAAGCGGGCGGGGGTTTGCAGCACGTCGCGCTCCAGCAGGTCGTACTTGAGGCTGGACAGCACCTCTTCCTCGGTCACATCCACCAGGTGAATGATGTTGAAGCCTTCGAGCTCGAAGTGCTTGGGTGGCAGCAGCTCCAGCCAGAGCTCGGGCCGGTGGCGGTTGTGGGAAAGCTGCTCCAGCTGCTCATCCGTCAGCTCGGGCTTTTTGCCCACCACCTTCACGCTCACAAACGACGAGTCCAGGGTCAGGCCATAGTGCCGGTACAGGCCTTTGCTGTAGTCGGGCACGGTAAAGATGATGGCACTCATGGGAGGCAGCTCGGCCCCGTACACCCGGTGCAGGATAAGCTGGTATGCTACCAGAGTCAGGTAGCGCTCCATGGTGGGCATGTCCAGGTTCAGGGGCTGCTTGATGGTGCGGTCCTTGCCCAGCATTACATCCTCAAATTTGGGCGAGGCGTAGAAGCTGCGCCGCTGGAACGGCCCCACCACCCCGCTGATGTCGTTTACAAACGAGGCGGGGGGGAAAATGGCCAGCATCAGCGTCTCAATCAGGTCGCAGTTGCAGTCGAGCACGCTGTGGTCGAGCAGGGGGCCCCGGCACCAGGGGGCTTGCGCTACTTGCTGCCCAATGGCGCGGGCCATCAGGGCCATGCTGGTGTTATCGGCCTGCTCCCGCTCCTGCCAGTAGGCAATCAGGGGCTCCAGGCTGAGCGTCGACACGAAGGGTACGGTGGTAAGGGCAGCCGGCGCGGGAGCATCGCGGGCTGCTTTGGAAGCGGTTTCAGCAGACATAGAGGCGTAAGGAGCACGTGCCGCTTCAAATGTAGCGGTCAGGGCTAGCCTCATATACGGATGCAGAGCGGTTGTGGGCTATCGGCCGAGCGTGATAACTACCGGCTGCTGATTGGTTTCGGTGGTGTCGTAAGTCTGACCGTTCACCTCCGCGGCTTTGCGGCTGTTGCGGTAGCAGGTGCAGCAGCCGTCGGCCTCGAACGCGCCCTGCAGGGCAATGTTGCGCACGCGAAAGCGACGCAGCATCCGGCTGCGGTCCCGAAACTGCAGCTCGTACTCGTAGCGGTGCAGCTTGAGGTTGGTGGCCGCAGCGAAAGGAGCAGCGTTATTCAGAGTAATCGGCTCGCCGGCCTGGGCCGCCGGCCGGATAAAGCCGACGGAGTCGCGCGGGGGGCGGGCAGCGGTGGATAGCGGCAGGGCAAAGCGCAGCATCCACACGGTATCGACCTCGCTGCTGCGGAATGCCAGCGGGTTGGCGCCGGTGTCGTCGACCAGAAACTTAAAGTAGAAGGCGTCGGCCTGGCTGTCCTGGCAGTCGCAGACGTTATTGGCGCAGCAGCCGGCCAGCAGGACAGTGCCCAGCAGGGTGCTGAGGTAGAAGCGTAGGGAGCGAAGCATAGGGGGCCAAAGATACGGCCCGGGCTTACTGTCCTTCGGGGCGGGCCGACGACGACAAGGTGGGGTTCTCCACAGTGCCGCCGGCCATCAGCAGGGGGCGCAGGCGCAGGGAGGCGGTGTCGAGCTGGGGCCGAATCTGGGCCAGGGCGTTGCGCATGGCAATGATGTCGGCCAGCCGGGGGGCGTCGCTCTGGGAGTAGCCGTGGTACATGGCCACTTTCACCTTCGACGTTCCGGTGCCCGTGTAAGAGCCCAGAATGTTGCCATCGGCATCGGTTACCTGCACTTCGGCCTGCAGGGTGGTCTGGTACCACTCCAGGGGAATGCCAAACACGCTGGGCAGCAGCAGGGTAGCCATCTGGAAGGCTTGCAGGCCCCGGCCCAGGCGAATGGTGTTCACCTTTTTAACTACAAAGCGGGCATAGCCATAGGCAGCCGAGTCGGTGGGCTCGGTCAGGTTGACACGGCACTCCTGCTTAAACACCGCCAGCGGGTCTTCGGGCAGGGCGCCGTCGTTCATGGCCAGGGGGCCCTGGTCGGCGGTTACTTCCACCGCCGGCAGGCGGTTGGCAATGGCGGCCGAGGGCGTGTACTTCATCGTCGGCTTCATCGACACGCAGGCAGGCGCCAGCGCTAGCAGCGACCAGGCAAAGGCAAAGCGGATAACGGTGGAGTGAGTCATATGAGTACCGCGAAATATTGGTTAAATACAGTTTCTGTTCGCCAAAGTTCAGAAATAGAGCGTTCAGAAGGGTTTATGGCCGGTTTAAGTTCAATTTACAAAAAATTATTGTAACCAAGCAAAACAGCCCATCCCTGAGTCGATTATTTGGCCTACAAGGTTGCCTTTAAAATTGAAAAATAGAAGGGAATAACATCATTATGTGAGGTGAGGCTGTTTAGCAAGCCTGAAAATTCACTATTGGCCGTCCTGCTTATCTGGTGTCCGCTTGGCTAGCCTCTTGCCGGCGGCAGTAATTCCCTTTTAACTGGGGCTACGCCCGTGGTAAAGATGCTTAGCCTCTTCCTGCGGCTCCGCGGACCCAGATGAGCATGATGTTCTAACGGCTTCCCGGACAGCTTGGGTGAAAAAGATGCGATGAAAAAAAGCGGCCGGCGAAAATTACTTCGCCGGCCGCTTGGGGTTCAATTGCTCCGTAAGCAACTTACTTAAACGTGTCCTTGGTGTCGACCACTTTTACTTCCGTTACGTTGAGTTTGTAGCCGGCCACCTGCTCGTCTTCGGCCAGCACCGGGGCCGGCAGGCCTTCGCGCACAGCCTTGGAGTAGCTCATGGGCACGGGCGTGTTCTGGCGCAGGGCCTCGGCCAGGGCCTGGGCCTCGCTGTCGTCGGTCACAATGGTGACGTA
Source organism: Hymenobacter saemangeumensis (assembly GCF_039541835.1). Lineage (NCBI taxonomy): Bacteria > Pseudomonadati > Bacteroidota > Cytophagia > Cytophagales > Hymenobacteraceae > Hymenobacter > Hymenobacter saemangeumensis. The sequence goes on from NZ_BAABGZ010000081.1 coordinate 50,217, forward strand.
CATGTTTTGCGTCTGCCAGTGCTTTTTCAGGGCCTGGTTCACGTCTTCGCGGGTCAGCTTGGCCAGCTGGGCGTCGAGCTGGCTGAGGTAGTCGTTCAGGCCATAGAACTTGGAGTCGAGCAGATAGCCGAGCTGACGGGACGGAGTGGTGGCGTAGAGCTTGGTGTAGGAGCGCAGGAAGGTGCGCGTCAGCTCGAAGTCTTCGGCGCTGAGGCCGTTCTTCACCAGGTTGTCCATCTCGCGCAGGGCCAGGCGCAGGGCAAAGGCGCCCTGGCCTACTTTCAGGTCGCCCATGTCGGCGGGGTACTGCTTGCGCAGGCCTTCGGCGATTTGCACGGGCCGTATCCAGATGCTGCTGTAGTTGGCGCGGCGGGGCACGCCGGGCAGGGGCAGCTGGTTCTGGCCGCCGGCCTCGTACCACTCAATGTAGCTGTAGTCGCCGTAGTTCATCGAGCGCGTGGTGCGGATTTTATCGTAGAGGCGGCCGTAGCTTTTGCGGTGCTCGCCCAGGTAAGAGTTGGCTACCATCAGGGCTGCGAAGTCGGGCAGGTTGGCGCGGGTGATGGCCAGCGGGAAGCCCGCGTAGATGGCCGAGCCCAGGGCATTGGGCTGGCTGATGATTTCCACCTGCACGCCATTGGGCGCGGTAACATTCGGAACCACCGGCCGGGCCGTGGTGGTTTTGGGGAGCTTTTCCAGGTCGGCCTTCAGCCTGGCCAGGTAGGAAGCCGGGTAGTTGCCGGCAATGCCAATGGTGAGGTTGTCGGCCCCGAAGGCCGAGGTGTAGTAGTTGCGCACGTCGTCGAGGGTGACGCTGCGCAGGCCCGGGGCCGTGCCCCGCGTCAGGTGCTGGTAGCGGGTGCCGCGAAACAGCAGGTCTTCGAGGGCAAACTTGCTGTAGTCTTCGTCGGAGGAGGAGCGCACCACCTGCTCCACGTAGTTGAGCTGGTTGGACTTCAGGCGCTTGAAGTCTTCCTCGCTGAAGGTAGGCGTGAGCATGAGCCCGGTGAGCACCGGGTAGAACTTCTCCAGGTGGTCGTGGTGAAACTCGAAGGTGAAAGTGGTTACCTCTTTGTCGGTGCGGGCGTAGTAGCTGGCGGCCAAAGGGTACACGAAGTCCTTAATCTGGGCAGCCGTCATGGCCTTGGTGCCGCCTTCCGTTACCAGCTGGGAGGTGAGGTAGGTGAGGCCCTCCTTGCCCACGGGGTCGGCGGCCGAGCCGTTGCGGAAGCGCAGCTGCACCACGATTTTGGAGGCGCGGGGCTGGCGCAGCTCAACTACGTCGGCTGCGCGTAGCTGCAGCAGGGGCGCTGCGGCCAGAGTAGCAGCCAGGAAGAAGCGGGAAAATGTCTTTTTCATGAGGATAAAATGAGCTTCTCGGCGGCGTTTACTTAACGGGGGAGGCTTCGCCGGGCGCAATGGTGCCCACGGTGAGGTGGTCGGCCACGAAATACTTTTTAGCTACGGCCTGCAGGTCGGCAGGCGTCACCTGGTCGTAGAGGGCATACAGGCGGTTGAGCGACTGCGCATCACCGGTCAGCCAGATGTACTGGGCCAGGGTGTTGGCTATCTGGTCGGGGCTGTCCAGGCTCAGGGCCAGGCCGTACTTGGCGGCCGACTTGGTGTCGGCCAGGCGCTTGGCATCCACCGGTGTGGTTTTGAGCTGCTCCAGGGCTTTGGTCAGCTCGTCGCGCACGTAGGGGATGTCGTCAGCTTTCACCACCGAGGCCTGCACCGAAATCAGCTGGGGGTCGCGGGTGAAGTTGGGTGAGCCGCCAATGAAGCGGGCTTTCTGCTCCTTCACCACCAGCTTTTCGTAGAGCGGCGAGTTTTCGGCCGTCATCAGCGTCAGCAGCAGGTCGAGGGCGGGCAGGTCCTTGTCTTTGTCGGAATAGGCCGGCCCTTTGTAGTTCAAGCCCAGGAAAGGCGGGAAGTTGGCGTTCTGCACGTGGGCATAGCGCGTGCCCTTCTGCTCGGGCTCGGCCTCGATGCTGGGCTGGTAGGAGCCGCGCTTCCAGTCGGCGAAATACTTTTTGGCCAGGGCGTTTACCTCGGCCGCCTTCACATCGCCCACCACCAGCAGGGTGGTGTACTCGGGGCGGTAAAACCGGTCGAAGAACTGCTTGGAGTAGGCGTACTGGTTGGGCATGTCCACGATGTCCTTGAAAAAGCCCATGGTGGTGTGCTCGTAGGTGTGCTTGTCGAAGGCTGTTTCCAGGGTCTTCTCATACAGCTGGGTGTAGGGCGAGGCCGAGTTCTTGGTGTACTCGCCCTTCACGGCGCCGGCTTCGGCCTTGAAGTCGTGCTCGGCGTAGTTGAGGCGCTGAAACCGGTCGGCTTCCACCTCAAACATCTTGTCGAGCATGCGGGCGTTGCCGGTCATGGTGTACACCGTGCGGTCGAGCGAAGTGTTGGCGTTGGCCGAGGCGCCCAGGCTTTTCAGCACCTGGTCGTACTTCTCCTTGGGGTACTTGTCGGTGCCCCGGAACATAACGTGCTCGAAGAAGTGGGCAAAGCCGGTGTGGCCGGGCTCAACTTCATCGCGGGAGCCGGCCCGCACCACCAGGTAAAACGCGGCCAGTCCCGGCGAGTCGAAAGGAACCGTCACGACCTTCAGGCCATTGGGCAGGGCACTTTGCTCGATGGGGTAGGGGAAGGCGGCGCTGGGGGCCGGGGCTTTGGCTTTCTGGGCCACTGCCGCCGGGGCGGAGGCAGCGAGCACGGCAGCCACGGCAAGCACGGAGCAAAGCCGGTGTTTCATAAAGAAGCGGGTTAAGAACAGAATGAAAAAATGCCGCGGCTGAACAGCCGCGGCATGCCAAAGAAACAGGGCAAACGCCGAAGTTGCACCCCCAGGCCCTCGCCCTGGGCAGGGCATCAGCCCCATAGAGCTTAGCCGCAGGCCCAGGCCCGGGCTTCCTCCACATCGGTGAAGGTGCGCAGCTCGAAGGGGAACTGTTGCTCGGCCGCCTGCTGGGCCTGGCCAATCAGCAGCTTGTTGAGCGGGTCGACGGCGTCGAGGCGCGCAAAGCGCCTCAGCCCGGCTGCTACCAGCAGGGGCAGTATTTCCTGGCCTATCCATTCCAGGTCGGAGGGGCGCACCGGGCCCAGCAGGCGGTCGTCGGCAACCCAGCCGCTGATGCGGTGTTCCTGGGCCAGCTGCGCGGCCTCCAGGGTGGCCTGCCGCAGCACCGGGCTGCTGATAAAGCCTTTCCACTCGGCTTCTATCGCACGGGAGGCGCCCTCGTGCAGGTAAAGGTTAAGGTAAGGGTGTGAGGCCAGCAGCTGCATGAAAGGAATAGTTGGAATTAAAACCAAACCAGCAGGCCGTCGCCAAGGTTTTGTTGGCAGGGGCTGGCAAGACTTGGAGCGGCAAGTAGGCGAATATTTCGGCTGTCTGGCGTCAAACACCAGCAAAAAGCACGGGCGGCAGCCGGGGCTAACGCTGTCGGCTCCCGGTGCCGGGGCTTCCGCATACGTGAATGAAGCGGGCTCAGTAACGCTTCAGGAGCGTAAACAAACGCCGGCCGCGCACCATAGTAGGCATACCGTCGGGGCTGGTAGTAAAATTGGCGGCGTACAGGTGCAGGGTGTCGCCGCGAAACACGAAGCCCATGGGCCGGCTGTGTGGCGTTTGCGGGTCGAGGCGGATGTTGTCGATTTCATTGCCCGGGCCACCCGCGAAATCCGTGACGACGGAATAGCGCTTAAAGCCTTTCAGTCCTTTTATGCGCCCATCAGCCGCGAATTCCAGCTGGGCGGCACGGCCAGCGAGTCGGCGCCGGTGTAGCGGCCGGCGAAAAGCAGGCGCTGCACGGCATAGCTCAGGGCCTGCAGCTGGCTGCCTGGGACGCTGGAAGTACGCTTAAAGCTTAGCTGCTCCCGGGCTTGACGGTTTTTGGCGTAGGTGGTCAGGTGCAGGGTAGTATCGCGGGCAGTAGCCTCATAGCTGAGCTCGGTGAAGCTGCCTGGCAGCTCATAGCTGCGGTAGCTCGTGGGCAGGGCAGCAACCTGCCGGCCCGGTCGGAAATACAGGGTAAGGGTGGCGCCTTCGTGGTTGGCAAAACCGGCGTTGAACACCAGGCTGTCGCCGGTACGGGCGGCGGGGTTGAGGTGAAGCTCGGAAACGGCGCCCACCAGGCCGGCTGCCTGCAGCGGCGACCTGGTTTGCTGCACGGCCTGCAGGTAGCCGGCGTTTACCCAGGCACCACGCAGCACCGGGCCAAAGCGCCGGGCCAGGGCTTCGGCCTGGGCCAGGGCCGGCGACGCCGCGGCTACAGGGGCTTCAGCCGCGCTGTTGGCCGTTTCTTCCGACTTCGTGGATTGGCAGCCCGTCGCCATCAGCAGCAGGCAGGACCAGGAAATAAAGGCAGGGCGCTTCATGGAGGCAGGTAGTTGAAGCCGCAAGAACACGAAACAGGACGACATAAGGAACCAGCCGGGGCCTTATGAACAAGCCAGGCAAAAAGCTTATGCGCGGGCCTTTGCCATTTTGTTTACCCGGGCGGCCAGTCCGGCCGTCAGCTCGCGCTGCTTGAAGCACAGGGGGAAGGGAAAGCCCGAGCGAAAGGCCCGCACCGTCACTTCGGCGCACACACGGGCATCGTCCAGGGCGTCGTGGTGGTTGAGGGCCAGCCCAAAATGCTCGGCCAGGTTGTTGAGGCGGTGGCGCTGCAGCTGGGGCCAGGCAGCCTTGGCCAGCTTCACCGAGCAAAGGGAGCGGAAAGCCGGAAGGCTCAGCTCGAAGTCGCGGCAGGAGTGTTCAAGCACGCTCACGTCGAAGGCTGCGTTGTGGGCCACCACTACCTGCCCGTGCAGGCGCGGCAGCAGCTCGGCCCACACCTCGGCCAGGGTAGGGGCGCCGTGCAGGTCGGCTTCCGCAATGCCGTGCACGCTGTAGTTGATGCCCGACACGCGCACTTCACGGGGGCGCAGCAGGGTGTAGTAGGAGTCGGCAATCTCGCCGCCGCGCACCTGCACCACGCCAATGGCGCAGGCGCTGGCGCGCCGCTCATTGGCCGTTTCGAAGTCGATGGCCGTGAAGTTCAAGTCGGCCAGGGCGCGGGTAAATGTTGCTTCCATGGGATAAAGTTAGGGGTAGTGGCATCGGTTCTAAACCGCTCAGCCCCACCCCCGGCCCCTCCCCTGCGGGGGAGGGGAGCCTGGCGTTTATTGATGGTCAGTTAATTATGAGTGGGTTGTGTGCGAAATGAATTTCGATTAGTCGAGTTTTCCATTCGCTTAAATCTACTGATTCGAGCCCGTGTTGTCGGCTGTGCAGCATACCTGGGGCAGCTGGTAGTAGCGGGCCAGCACGCCGTTGATGGTGCCTTCGCAGCCGGGAGTGAGGTCGATATCGAAGTCGGTGAAGTTGCCGCAGCGGTTGAGGGGGGCCAGCACCCGGCCGTGGCGCAGGTGCAGCGCTGCTAGCGTAATGGTGGAGGCTTTGGCCTTGCTGGCTGCCAGCAGCGCGGCGTTGCGGGCCTGCATCTGGGCCTCATAAGCCGGGGCGGTGGTCAGCAGTTCCCGCCAGGCCAGGCGGGTGTTGCCACTTACAAACAAGGACAATAGCAATAGGGGAAGTAGCCAGTGGTGGCGCCCTACCCAAGCGGGCCGTTTGAGCTGCTGCGCCAGGAGGTAGCCCAGGGCCGCCGTCGATACCAGGCCAACCAGCACCATCTCGTTAAGGGCCCGGTTCAGTGGGGTGCCAATCAAGGCGACAAACAGCAGAAACCCGCTGCCATTGAGCGCGGCATAGGCCAGTGCCAAAGCCCACCACTGCTTCTTTGCCAGCCGAAGCCGGGACGTAGCCGGCCGCTGCCAGCCCAGCTGCAGACCCAGGAGCAGGGCGGCCAGCACGCTGCCGCTCACCACGGGGCTGGCCAGAAGCTTCAGAGCCGAAAGGGCCGTGCGTGGCAGCAGGAGCAGCAGGCGGTGAGCGGCCGAATCGGTGGGCGCCATGGCTTCGGCCCGCACCCAGTTGCCGGGAGCAACGACGGCAATGCCTGCGGCAATGCTGCCAATGAGCACCCACAACAGCCAGGCCCGGCGGGCTTTGGAGGGCAGGGCCCAGCCCAGGGCGGCCAGCACCACGGCGGCCTGCACCAGCAGCAGCTCGTTGCCGGTTATGGCCAGCACCAGGCAGGCGGCTGCGGCCAGCACCGGGCTGGTTTTCATGGTGCTATGCTCCCAGCCCAGCCGTAAAGCCAGGGCAGTAAAGCAAAGCAGGGCCAGGTGGGGCAGCTGATACACCAGGGCCCCGGCAAACCAGTACAGAAAGGAAAAGGGGGCGGGCATGGCATTGCAGGCCAGGGCCAGCAGCAGCCCGGCCGGGGCCAGGGCTTCCGTCCAGGAGCCCGGCGCATTTCGGCCGAGGCGCAGCAGCGTGCGCCACAGCCAGGCCAGGGCGGCCCAATGCGCCAGAAAAAACAACGCGGCGGTTACTTTCACCCCATCGAGCCAGCCATAGGCCACGGGGTTGAGCACCGTCATCAGGAAGGTGGAGGTGAAGCGGCCCGTCCAGGTGAGGTAGGCCCAGCGCTGCACGCCCAGCACGCCATGTTCCCGCATCCAGTAGGCGTTGCGGTAGTCGTCGAAAAAGGGCTGGTTGAAAGCGCAAAGCAGCAGGAAGGGCAGCAGCGCGGCTGCAATGCCCACCCACATGGCTACCCGTTCATGCTGCGTCTGGACTTGCATGCAATCAGAGGCCGGCGAGCTTGCGGGCGGCTTTCACCAGGGCCAGCTCGGCCTGGCCGGCGGGTGCCTGGGCGGCATCCAGGGTGGCGCGGGCGGCTTTCTGCCATTCCGGGCTTGCAACGGCTCCGCGCTCGAACTGGATAAGGCGCTCCAGCAGCAAGGAGGCCACGGCCGCGAGGTTGGTCGACAAGGGCGCGTACTCGCGCAGGGTGGGGTTGAGTATTAAGAGCGGCTGCAGGCGGGTGTCGTTGGCTTGCCAGAGCAGCAGCTGCTTGCGCAGGTCCAGCAGCTGCCGACGGCTGGCCGGGGTGCGGGGTAGGGGCGAGCCGGCTCCGGTCAGGCTGTCGACGGTAGCTGCAAAGCGGCGGGCCACTTCCGACTCGGCCGGGGCGGCATCAACCAGTCGGTTGAGTGGCGTTTGGGGGGTGTAGAACATGCCCTGGCGGTGGCGCTTGTACTCTTTCACGGGCTCCAGTACCTCGGCCAGGGTGCGCAGGGGCACCACATCGTAGGCGCCGGCCATCTGCCGCAGCAGCTGCTCGGGGGCTTTGCGGTGGCGCAGGCCCAGTGCTTCCAGGTAGGCGGAAAAGCCGTTCAGGCGGCGGTACATATCGCCTACATCCTGGGTAGCGGCCTGGGGCGACCACAGCCGCTCGGCCACCACGGCAGCCCGGGGCCAGATGCGCGAGTCCACGATGACGGAGTCGGCAAACTCGCTCCACATGGCCGCCTCGCCGCCCAGCACCAGCTGCTGCTGCTCGGGCGTGAGGGTGCTACCAATAGGTATGGGGTCGGCGGCGTAGTGGGTGGCCGCGCTGTAGTTCAAATCCAGGTAAAAGCCTTCGGACAGCAGGGCGGGGTGGCCCTGCTTCACGGCGTCGACCAGCCACTTCTTACCGCGCCAGCTTTGAATCACGGCGTCTTTTGGCAGGTCGGGCCCGAGAATCTCGTCCCAGCCCACCATGATTTTGCCCTGGCGCTGCAGCATGGCCAGGATGCGCCGGTTGAAGTAAGTCTGCAGCTGGTGCTTGTCGATGGTTTTGCCATCGGCCTTCACCATGCCTTTCTCGCGCATGAAGGCCACGATGCGCGGGTTGCGCCGCCACTGCCGCCCGTCGTTCTCGTCGCCGCCAATGTGGAAGTAAGGGTCCGGAAACAGGGCCGTCATCTCGGTTAGCAGCGAATCCAGCAGGGTGTAGGTCGTTTCGCGGGTAGGGTCCATGGCCACGTTGGCCAGGCGCCAGCTTTGGTACACGGCATAGGTCGAGTCGTTGGACGCCAGGCGGGGGTAGGCCGCAATCCAGGCGATGGAGTGGCCGGGAATGTCGAACTCGGGCAGCACGCGAATGCCGCGGGCGGCGGCGTAGGTTAGCACGTCCTTTACTTCGGCCTGGGTGTAGTAGCCGTCGGCGCCGCCCACTTCGTGCAGGCGGGGCAGCAGGCGGCTTTCCACCCGGAAGCCCTGGTCGTCGCTCAGGTGCCAGTGCAGCACGTTCAGCTTCACGGCGGCCATGGCGTCGAGGCTGCGCTTGATTACGGGCACGGGCAGGAAGTGCCGGGCGGCATCCATGAGCAGGCCCCGCCAGGCAAAGCGCGGCCGGTCCTGGATGTCGACTTCGGGCAGGTAGCGCTGCTTTTTCTCGGCCACGGGCAGCTGCTGCAGGGTAGCCAGGGCCCGTAGCACGCCCAGGCTGGTAGGGGCGTCGATGCTCACGCCCATGGGCGTCACGCGCAGGCTGTAGCGCTCCTCGTCGAACTTTTCGGGCAGGCCCAGGCGGCCGTAGCGAATTTGCAGCACCGGCCCGCTGGCAGGCTGGGCGGGGCCTTGCAGCAGGGCAAGGGTGCGCAGTGCGGCCTGGCGCACGCTGGCGTCGGCGCTGGCGTCGAGCTGCAGCTTCAGCGGCGTTTTCAGGCTGAGGCGGCCCTGGCCCCACTTCATTTCCGTGGGAACCGGCATGAGGTGGTGGGCCGGCTGGGCTACGGCCGGTCCGGCCAATAGTAGCAGGGCCATTTTCACGCAGTGTTTTGCTAACGCCTTCCTGCGGCTCACGGGGTTAAACCGCAGTGTTCCGCTGTGTCGTTTCAGAACATCACTGCGGAACACTGCGCAAGCCACCGCGAAACACTGCGTGAAAAAACTCATATCAATCCCCTGGCCTTAAATTCCAGGTATTTGTTGATGGTATTTACCGTTAAATCCTGCGGCGCCGTGAGCAGGGAGTAGATGCCGTAGCGCTGCAGCTCCAGCACAATCTGCCGCTTTTCCTGGGCAAATTTCTCAGCTATGGTTTGGTTGTATACGTCCTCGGTGCTGCTGGCGGGGGCGTCGAGGTAGGCGCGCAGCTCGGTGTTTTCGAAGAACACCACCAGCAGCAGATGGTCTTTGGCCAGGCGCCGCAGGTAGGGCAGCTGGCGCTGCAGGCCGTGCAGGGTTTCGAAGTTGGTGAACAGGATGAGCAGGCTGCGCTGCTTTACCTGGCTGCGCACGCGGGTGTAGAGCAGCTCGAAGTCGGTTTCCAGGTAGCGGGTTTTCTGGCGGTACAGGATTTCCAGCAGCTTGAGCAGGTGGCCGGGGCGGCGGTCGGCGGCCAGGGCCGCGCCGGGCCGGTTGGAGAAGGTGATGAGCCCGGCCTTGTCGTGCTTGAGCAGGGCGATGTTGCTCACCACCAGCGTGGCGTTGATGGCGTAGTCGAGCAGGCTGAGGCCATCAAAGGGCATGCGCATCACCCGGCCCTTATCAATCAGGCAGTACACCTGCTGGGCGCGCTCGTCCTGAAAGTGGTTCACCACTAGGGCGTCGGCCGCGCCGGTGCCGGCCCGCCGCGCCGTGGCCTTCCAGTTGATGCTGCGCGGGTCGTCGCCGGGCACGTAGGGCCGGATTTGCTCAAACTCCATGCTGTGCCCCACGCGCCGGATGCGCTTCACGCCCACTTCCGTGAGGCGGTTGTGGATGGCCAGCAGCTCGTACTGCCGCATCTGCAGAAAAGAAGGGTACACCGGCACGGTGCGCCCCTGCTCGTAGCGGAAGCGCCGCCGCAGTAGCCCCAGCGGCGAGGCCGCGTAGATGTTGAGCGACCCGAACTCGTACTCGCCGCGCTTGACGGGCCGCAGCTGGTAGTGAATTATCTGCGTCTGCCCCGGCTTGACGGCCGCCTCAAACAGCACGTCGCGCCGCTGAAACTGGTGCGGTATCTCGTCGATGGTTTCGGTCTGAATGGGAAACCGGTAGTGGTTTTCGAGGTAGATGCGAATGTCGTTGTCGGAGCCGTTGGCCAGCTTGTCGCCCATTACCCGCCGCCCGAACACCGGCGCGGCCTGGCCTTTCACGGGGGCGTAGAGCAGCACGGCATCGAGCAGCGTGAGGGCTGTCAGCAGGCCCAGCACGATGCGCATAGGACCCAACAGCCACGGCAGGAAAAAGGCTACCGTGAAGCCGAGGATGAGGGTAGCCAGGGCGAGGAAGAAGCGGCGGGTGAGGAAGAAAGACAATTAAAAATTATGAATTAAAAATTAAAAATTAATTTCTTTTTCCGGAGCCTTCCGTGAGGACAAAATAATGGCCGCAAGTATTCGCTTTAACTCATCGGCGTCCTTTAATAATGATTCTGCAAGCCTGGGCTCAATGCATTCGGTATCCCGCAACAGTCGAAGCCAATAGTGGGACTCGCGAGCCTCTTTGTAGGCGATGCCGCATTTGGCAGCAAAGTCGCGGCGTGAGAATCCGCCAATTGCTTCTTCTACATTGGCGCCAATTGAAGTACCACAGCGCAGTATCTGGTCGGCCAGAGGACGAGGCTGTTTGTTTTTTATTAAGAGCTTGTACAACAGAACTGAGCGTTTTGAAAAAGCATAGCTCTTCACCAAAACCACATTCTCCTCTTTCATAGCCCCCAATTTTTAATTTTTAATTCATATTTTTTAATTTACCCTAGCGCGGCACCTCAATCGTCTGCACAATCTGCTTCACCACCTCATCCGGCGTGCCGCCTTCCATCTCACGCTCGGGCGTGAGCATGATGCGGTGGCGCAGCACGCTGGGGGCCAGGAACTGCACGTCTTCGGGCGTCACGAAGTCGCGGCCGCGCAGGGCGGCCAGGGCCTTGGCGCCGTTGAGCAGGGCCAGGGAGGCGCGGGGCGACGCGCCCAGGTATAGGGCCTTGTGCGCCCGCGTCTGGCCCACCAGCTTGGCGATGTACTCCAGAATGTTGGCTTCCACGCGCTGCCGGCGCACCTGCTGGCGCAGCTCGCCCAGGTCGGCGGCCGAGAGGATGGGCTGCACGGCGTCGAGGTTGGTGCTGCCGCGGCCGGCGTGGTGGCCCTGCAGAATCTGTACTTCCTCAGCGGTGCTGGGGTAGCCCACGTGCAGCTTGAACAGGAAGCGGTCGAGCTGGGCCTCGGGCAGGCGGTAGGTGCCTTCCTGCTCCACGGGGTTCTGGGTGGCCAGCACCAGGAAAGGCTCCTTCATGGTGTAGGTGGTGCCGTCCTGGGTTACGGTGCGTTCCTCCATCACCTCAAACAGGGCCGACTGCGTTTTGGCCGGGGCGCGGTTGATTTCGTCAATCAGCACCACGCTGGCGAAGATGGGGCCGGGCCGGAACTCGAAGCCCGACTTGTGCTGCTGAAACACCGAGGTGCCCAGCACGTCGGAAGGCATAAGGTCGGGCGTAAACTGAATGCGGCTGAAGGGTACTTCCAGGGTGCGGGCCAGCAGCTTGGCCATGAGGGTCTTGGCCACGCCGGGCACGCCTTCGAGCAGTATGTGCCCATCGGCAAGGATGGCCGTGAGCAGCAGCTCCAGCAAATCTTGCTGGCCCACAATAATTTTGCCTATCTCCTGCCGGATGGCCTCGGTGCGGGCCGTGAGCCGGGCAAAGTCGGTGCGGGGGGCGAAGGTGGATTCGGGCTGGAGTTCGGGGTTTTCGGGTTCCATAAGGGGTGTTCAGCCCCACCCCCGGCCCCTCCCCTGTGGGGGAGGGGAGCCTGACGGGATAGGCGGAAGTTGAAGTGAATAAGCAGCCGTATGCTCAAGGGGAGATAATCGACTGGAAAATTAAAAATCAGGGTAATCAGAAAAATCAGCGGTAATCAGCGATTATCGGCGGTTGGCTTCGCGGCGGAACTCGCTTAGGGCCTTGCTTAGCTTCAAGAGCTGCTGGTCGTTTATGGTAGGGGCGCTGCGGGCGAAGTTCACCTGGCGCAGCAGCTCATCCAGCCGAGGCCGGGGCAGGCCGGCTTTCTGGCTGAGCCGCTCGCGGAAGGCTTCGTCGTTGAGGTCGGGGCTGGGCTCCTGGAAGCGGGTGCGCAGGTAGTCCAGGAACAGGCCCACCTTCTTTTCGGCAATGAGGGCGTGGTTGCTGCCCTGGCGGTAGAGGCCGGCCACGGTGCGCGTAAACAGCAGCGTGGTATTGGGCAGGGGCCTGATGGTGGGAATGATGCGCTGCCGGCGGCGGGCATACACGGCCACAAACAGCAGCGTGCCCAGCAAGGTGAGGTAGTAGGCGGCACGCAGGGCATCGTGGGCAATGAGCACGCGCAGCAGCGACTGCTCGCCAATGGGGCCCTGCTTCTGGTACTCGTCCCACCAGCTGCGGCGGGCGGGCAGGTAGGCCAGGGCCCCGGCGGCAAAGCCCGTGGTGCGGGGCCGCAGCAGGTAGTAGTTGCTGAACGCCAGGGGCACCGAGCAGATGTAAAAATGCCCCTGCCCGGAATCCAGGCGCACGTACACCGGCCGGCCCTGGGCATCGGTGGCCAGGGTGCGGCCCGCCCTCCCGGCTTTCACTTCGATGCGGGAATTGTTGTCGGTGCCGGCCAGGCGGTAGCGGGACCGGGCCAGGGCGGGGTTGGTGAATTGCAGCGTCACGGAATCGGCTACGAACTGCTTTTTGGCATTGCGCTGCGTGGGCAGCTCTACCTGGGTGATGCTGAAACCCAGCGTGTCGCTCAGCCAGCTGCGGTAGCTGCGCAGGCGGGAAGTGGCAATGAATACGTCGTTGCCGCGGTGCACATGCTGCAGCAGAGCCCGCGCATCGAGCTTGCTGAGGTCGAAGTCCGGGCCGACGAATACATAGTTGGCGGCAACGTCCCGCAGGGGAATTTCGGTGCTTTCCTGCTCGCTGGCGTGCAGTAGTTGTTCCCGCCGCCTGGCCTCGGCATCCGGTATAGAATCCGGCAAAACTAGCGCGCTGCTGTCGGAGGCTTCAACAATGCTGCTCTCAGCGTCTTCTTCTGCTTCTGAGCTTGCCCCGGTATCCACCTGGCTGAGGCCCGTGAGCTGGCTGTACACGGGCAGGCGCACAACCTCCACGGAGTCGGTGCCGAGCAGGCGGGGCAGCTGGTCGTAGAGGGCGAAGGTGCCGTAGGGAATCTTGTCCTTGTTGGCCAGGGTGGGCGTCCAGTCCAGGGGTTTGGGCCGGTTGTACTCCAGGGCCACGTAGGCCGCAAACAGCAGGCCCATGCCCAGCAGGTAGAGGCGGAAGGTGGTGAGCTGGGGCATCAGGTGGCGGGCTGGGAAAGGGTAGCGGCACGCTGGCCGGTCAGCTGCGCAGCCACTTGGTGCTGGTCGGCGCGCACCTGCTGGTACAGGCCCAGGCTCAGGCGCAGCTCGCCATACCACACGTACTCAAACTGCCGGGTGGCCTCCCGAAACGCCTCGCGCAGGCTGCCGGCCCGCAGCTCGGTGAGGTAGGTGTGGTTGGTTTTGTCGGGCTGCCAGCGAATCAGGCCTTGGTCGGTGAGCAGCTTCAGCAGCTGCAGGTAGCCCAGGCGGGTGGCCAGGCGGAAGTTGCCGGCTTCCTCGGCCTCGGCAATGCGGCTGCGGAAGTCCACCTCGTGAATGTTCTCGCCCTCGGTGTCGTAGGCCAGGCCGGCCCGGCGTGGTCCCCGGCCCAGGGCCGCGCTCAGGTCTACCTGCAGCAGCTTGAGCACGGCAAAAACGAGCGTTACCACCACTAGGGCATACAGCAGGTAGTTGGTGGTAACCCGGCCGGTGGGGGTTTCCCGCAGGCGGTTCAGCCAGCGCCACAGCCGGGCCCAAAGGGCGTCCCAGAAGCCGGAGCTTTCTTCGGCCTCCTCGTAGCGGAACTCGCGCTGGGCCGCCAGCTCCCGCAGCCGGGCCTGGTCGGGCTGCCGCGCGGGCAGCGGCGTGCTGCGGTCGGAGGGGAACGGGGCAGCAGAAGCCTGGGCCAGGGCCGGGCCGGGCACCAGCAGGGTAGTCGCCGGCCACATTACCGCCAGCCACAGCACCACCCACCCCCGCCGGATGGTCCACGAAAAAAAGGCTTTCAACTTAGGCAAGAGCAACGGATAGGATTCAGGAATACAATGGGGGGAGTTTTTTTAGTTGTCAGTTGTCAGTTGTCAGTTGTCAGTTGTCAGTTGTCAGTTGTCAGTTGTCAGTTGTCAGGATTATACTAAAGTCAATTTTGTAAGAACAACCTGACAACTGACAACGAGCAACTGACAACTAATACCCAAAAAACTAGTACTCGCCTTCTTCATCGGGCCGGAAGGCCGCGTTGCTTACCTGGGGCGCCGGAGTTTGGCCCAGGCTGTTTACCAGCTGCTGCAGGCCCACCCCGTCTTTGCGCTCCACCAGGTTGAAGTACTGAAAAGCCAGCGCTATCAGCGGGAGAACCATGGTAAAGACCGCCCCGATGGCATAAATGCTGGCCGTCACGACGCTCAGAACAGGAGAGTCGAAGCCGGGAATCTTGAGCATCTGCACCAACATGACGCCGTACATCGGAATGGCAAAGAGGTAGGCGATAAAGCTTTGAATGAAGGTAATTACCATGTAAAGCCCCAGGGTCGACCACCACTTGCCCCGGACCAGGTAAAAGCTACGCCGGAGGGAAGTCCACACATCCGCGTCTTCCAGCAGCATGGCGGGGAAGTACATGGACAGGCATACCATGGCCCACATCATAAAGCCAAACACCAGAAAGGACAAGCCTACGCCTAACAGGATTGGGCCGACGTCGCCGCTTCGCATAAGGGGGGCCAGGGTGGCAATAATGACTCCGAAGCCGCCCAGGAAAAGCACCGCTGCCAGCCCCCCCAGCATCAGGGTCCCCAGCACCACGCGCCCCAGGCGCGGGCGGATGTACTGCCACACCTGAGCCGGCTGTACCGGCTCGGCCGCCGGGGTATCCATACGCAGGCGGATGTAGGCGTATACCGTGGTCGATAGCAGCAGGAAAGCCACCGTCAGGCCGATGGTGGAAAGGCCGCCGCCTACAAGCGCATTCATTCCCATAGAAGAAACTGCATTGCGGTTTGGGCTGCTGCCCGCCGCCGGAATCAGGGCCGTCAGGTTATTGAAAAGCAGGCCCATGCCGATGCCGCAGAGCAGCGCGGCCGGCAGCACGAAATACGCTACGCACTTCAGCAGCGGCCGGAACTGCGCAGTTAGAAACTCAAACGTGGCGCTGACCTTGGTTCCAAAGTCGCGCTCCCGACGGAATTCTGCTTCGTGGATAAATTTTGCAGCCATAAAAAGGTCAGGTGGAGCCGCCGAAAGCGGGGTTAAGTAGGGAAATCAGAAAACTAACGCACGCTCAGCGGGGCTTCATCGGCGCTGGGCTGCCGCCGCTGCAGCTGCCGCGGGTACACAATAAAGTACCAGCCAATAAAAGCGGCCGAGCCGCCAATGATAAGCAGGCTGGCATAAAGCGGCATTTCGGTGTGGCGCGTCACAAAGCCTTCGAGGAAGCCGGCCACTACAAAGATGGGCACCAGCCCCAGGGCCAGCTTCAGCCCGTCGCGGGCCGAAGCCCGGAAGGACTCCTTGCGGCTGTAGGTACCCGGAAACACCAGGCCCCGGGCCATAACCAGGCCCGCGCCCCCCGCCAGGATGATGGCCGAGATTTCCAGCGTGCCATGAATCCAGATGGTGAGCAGCGAGGCCTTGAGCACGTGGTACTGGTAGAAGAAGTACTGAAAAGCCCCCAGCATCACGCCGTTGCGAAACAAGGAGTAGATGGTGCCCAGGCCAAAGGTAGCCCCCAGGGCAAAGGCGGTAAGGGCAACGTAGATGTTGTTGAAGGTGATGCCCAGAAACATCACTGTTTCGTCGTGGCCCTTGTACACAGCCATGGGGTCGCCGCGGCGGATGTTGGCAATGGTCTGGTCCACGTAGGCGTCGCCCATCACCACGCGCACAAACGACTCATCGTAAGCCGCCGACAGAGCCCCCACCAGGCTAAAGAGCAGAAACACCACCGCTGCCAGGGCCAGCGTGGCATGGTGCCGGGCCACCAGCAGGGGCAGCTCCACGGCCCAGAAATAGCCCAGGCGCTGGCTGCCCTCGGGCTTGTTGGTGTACAGGCGCTGGTGCAGCTTGGCCGTCAGTCCGTTGAGATAGGCCGTGGTGGGCGAGCCCGGGTAGAAAGTCTGGGCGTAGGCCAGGTCGTCGGTGAGGGCCACGAAGCGGGCGGCCAGCTCATCGGGGTGGCGGGCCGGCTGCTGCTCGTACTGCTGCCAGCGCTCCTGGTTCTGACGCAAAAAAAGGGCTTCCCGCATGGCACGTAGTTGAAAGGCTTAAAGGTAAGCAGCCACTGGTATCCATTGTAGACTTAAGCTGGAATTGCAAAAGTCCGTTTTGCCCTTATATTTGTACTATGTCCGCCAAGGTTTCCCGCCGTTATTACCGCTACGCTTATTACGCACTGCCCCGGTGCGAAGCGGCCCTGGCGTGGCCCGGCTAACCCCGGCCCAACCTGTTTGCAAAACCTGCAAAAGCCTGCTTCCCACCCGGAGGCAGGCTTTTTTATTTTTCTCCCAACCCATTTTTTCTTCAGCTTTATGAAAAACGCCGCATCCCTCGCCCCCTTCATGCCCCTGCAGCAAGACTATACCGCCTACACCGCCGACGACCGTTGGGTGTGGCACACCCTGTTTGAGCGCCAGCTGCAGGTGCTGCCCCAGGTGGCCTCCGCCCGCTTTCTCGACGGCATACCCCGCGTAGGCTTCGTAGCCGACAAGATTCCCGACTTCGACGAGGTAAACCCGCGCCTGCTGCTGGCCACGGGCTGGCGCCTGGTGGCCGTGCCGGGGATTGTGGACGACCGCACCTTTTTTGAGCTGCTGGCGGCCCGGCAGTTTCCGGCCACCACCTGGCTGCGCACCCCGGCCCAGCTCGACTACCTGGAGGAGCCCGACATGTTTCACGACGTGTTTGCCCACGTGCCCCTGCTGACCGACCGGTTCTTTGCCGACTTCCTGCAGCAGCTGGGCGTGCTGGCCCTGCGCTTCCTGCACCACGCCGAAGCCGTGGAGCTGCTGGCCCGCCTGTACTGGTTCACGGTTGAGTTTGGCCTGATAGCCGAGGCCGGCGGGCTGCGTATCTACGGGGCCGGCATCCTGTCGTCGGGCGGCGAAACGCGCTTCTGCCTGAGCGAGGAGCCGCGTAGGCAGCCCTTCGACGTGGCCGAGGTGCTGGCCACGCCCTTTGCCAAAGACCGGTTTCAGGAAGTGTACTTCGTCATCGACTCCTACGAGCAGCTGGTGGCCGCCGTGCCGGTGCTGGAAGCCGAGCTAAGCCGGCAGTTCACTGCAGCAGTGGCAGCAAGCTGCTAAGCTGTATTTTTCGGGGCGGCTTCTGCTTTGGCAACCAGCGGAGCCGCAAAAGCCGCCCCTGTAAACCATCTTGCAGGCCCCTGATTTGCCGTCTGACTTCTGGGCTGCTCCCTACCATTTGGTCTGCCTCCTCAATCCATGAGCACCATTCGCATTCACACCACCCAGAACGTTACGCTGGAATACCAGGTCGCCAGTCTTGGCGAGCGCATCGTGGCGGCCATCATCGACAACCTCATCCTATTCGCCTGGCTGGTGGCCTGGGTGTTGGTATTCAGTGCGGTAAGGTCGGAAGATGTGGGCCACAATGAGCTGGTGCTGGGAATTGTCATTTTCATCGTTGGCATCCCTTACGTGTTCTACCACCTGCTGTGTGAGATTTTTTTCAATGGCCAGAGCCTGGGCAAAAAAGCCCGGCACATCAAGGTGATGCGACTCGATGGGACGGCTCCCCGGGTTGGCGATTACCTGATGCGCTGGCTGCTGCGCATCATCGATACCGGGTTTATGGGCGGACTGGTGGCCATCATCACCATTGCCGCCTCTGGCCGTGGGCAGCGCCTGGGCGACATGGCAGCCGGCACCACCGTGATACGATTGCTGCCCCGGGCCCAGCAAGCCACGCTGCTGGCACCCGAAACAAGTGCCCCGCAGGCCTATCAGGTGGTTTTTCCCGAGGCCGCCCGCCTTGCCGACCACGATGTGGCCACCATTCGCCAGATTCTGCACCAGGCGACATCCCGCGAAAACTACATGCTGCTCAATGAGGTGGCGAATAAGGTGAAAGCCCTAACTGGCATTCAGACCACCCTGCAGGACCTGCCCTTCCTCCATACCGTGCTGCGCGACCACGCTTACCTGGCAGCGAACAGCTGATTTTTTGATGTGCTGATTTTTTGATGTGCTGATTTGTTGATGTGCTGATGTGCTGATGTGCTGATGTGCTGATGTGCTGATGTGCTGATGTGAAAAAAAAGAATAAAAGAACGTCATGCTGAGCGAAGTCGAAGCATCTTGCCCGCAGCAGTAACTCCTTTTGATTGGGTTTACGCTCGTGGTAGAGATGCTTCGGCAAGCTCAGCATGACGTTCTTTTTTAATCAACTCATCAGCACATCAGCACATTAGCACATTAGCACATTAGCACATCAGCACATCAAAAAAAAACAACAATTACCACGGCACGGGCTGGCCCTGCCAGGTGACGAAGCTGCCGTTTTCTTCGGCGTGCAGCTGCTCGGCCAGGCGGATGATGCCGCGGGCGGAGTCGGCAGGGTCCTGGGTGGCGTGGGCGCCGCCCATGTCGGTGCGCATCCAGCCCGGGTCGACGACTACTGAAATCAGGCCCATGTGGCCGATGTCGGCGGCCAGGCTGCGCATGTACATGTTCATGGCGGCTTTGCTGGCGCTGTAGTGGTAGGGGTCGCCGGAGGCTTTCCAGGTAAGGGAGCCATAGCCCGACGACAGACTGATGATGCGGGCTTTGCGGCCGGCGCGCAGCAGCGGCAGCAGGGCCTGGGCCACCAGCAGCGGCCCGATGGCATTCACCATCATGGTTTCGACGGCGTCTTCGGCCGTGAGCTGGCCCAGCCGCTGCTGGGCATCGCCGGAGCCGGCGTGCGGATACACGCCGGCGTTGTTGAGCAGAATCTCCAGGCCGTCGGTGGTAGCCGCCACGGCCTGCACGGCCGAGCGGATGGAATTTTCCTGAGTGACGTCCAGCGGCACAATGTAAAGACGGTCGGAGTAAGCTTGTTCCAGCTCGTGCAGCTCGGTGGCTTCCGCCGGCTGGCGCACGGCGGCAAACACGGTGTCGCCCCGCTGCAGGTACTGGCGGGTAAGTTCGAGGCCAAGGCCCCGGTTGGCTCCGGTAATGAAAGCGCGCATAGGGTGGGGAGGAGGAATTAAGAGTGGTATTGGGGCCCTAAGTTTACGCAAAAAAGGCCACCCCCTGGCTCAAACCAGTCCTGCTCCCGGCATGGACCATCATTCACTTTTCCCGATGAGCATTATTGTATCTGCCCTTCCGGTGAGCGAAGCAAGCGCGCTTATCCCGCAGCTGGCCGGCCTGCTGCAGCACGTAGTCGATGGCGGCGCGGCGCTAGGTTTTCTGGCGCCGCTAAGCCCGGAAGGTGCCACCGCATACTGGCAGGAAGTGGTGCAGGACCTCGAAGCCGGCCCCCGGCTGCTCCTGGTGGCCCGCCATGCCGAAACCAATGAGGTGCTGGGCACCGTGCAGCTCGACCCAGCCACCCGGCCCAACGGCCTGCACCGCGCCGAAGTAGCCAAGATGATGGTACACAGCAAGGCCCGCCGCCAGGGTATTGGCCGTCAGCTGCTGCAGGCCCTGGAAACGCAGGCCCGGCAGCTGGGCCGCACCACCCTGGTGCTCGACACCCGCGAAGGCGACGTGGCCGAGCCGCTCTACCAGGGCATGGGCTACCAGCGGGCCGGCCGCATCCCCGACTACGCCCGCAGCAGCGACGGGACCTTGCACGCCACCGTGGTGTATTACAAGCTGCTGGGCGCTGAAGCCGAAAGTTCCACCGCTGCCTTGTCGCCCAACCCTTCCAAATAGAATTTATGCTCTTGCCTCAGCATGGTAACCGCTTGTACCTGGCTGCTCTTGGCTTGGCCTGTGCGCTGGCGGCATGTGGAGGCTCATCAGCGCCTGCTGGTCAGCCTTCCATATCCCAGCAGGCAGCAGGCTCGCCTGACCCTAACTCCCGCGCTTCTCTATCGCCCCAGGGCTCTGTTAGTGCAACAGGGCCGGCTCCTGCTGACAACGGAGACGTGCCCGCCCTCCATAGCCTGGAGATTAATGATAACACCACGCTGGCACCCGGCCTGGTCGTCAGCTACCAGAGCATTCCCCGCCCTGCTTCGACAGTCGTGCGCGACCCCTGTGATATTGGCATCATGTTCAGCATCCGGTGGTCGGGCAAAACGATTTTTCGTGATACGATGAATGGCTGTGACTATGACCCGGAATTAGTTGATTCAACTATTCGGAAGGTTTATCCACTGTGGTTGCCTACCAGCAAAGCTTCGGGCGAGCTGCTGGTAGTGTTTAATAACCGGCCTTCAAAAGACCTGGCCCGGCGTTTTTTCATCCAGGGACAGCTGGTTACGATGATTGATACGCTGCCAACGTTCGATGGCCCGGCCCGGGATGCTGACGGAGACGGTAAACGGGAATTTTCAGGTACTCTGGAGTACGGAGAAGAGTGGGAAGACGAGAAAGGCCGTCTACGGCACGCTTACAACCCTACCTTATTCTACGAAGTGCGACCTACGGGCTTAGTGCTTGATTCTACTTTAACAATGCGGCGGGCCCGCGTGCAGTACGGTAAATTTTACGGGTTCGATTATTCCACTGAGCCCCTTATCCTCGCCAAGTAGTCTATTATTAGCAGTTCGGGCCTGGCCCAAAACAAAAGGGGCAACCGTCGCGACGGCTGCCCCTTTTCGATTATGGCGTAAATGCAGGGGGCCTTAGCCTGCCGCTACGGCCTTGCGCCGGCTGACTTTGGGCTGGCGCTCCACGCCCTGCTCCAGCAGCTCTTCGTCGCGCTCGCTCTTCTTAATGGTCCAGCTCAGCGAGTACAGGTCTTTGCGGCGGTCGCGCAGGTTACGCACGGCACCGCTGGTGTTGAGGTCCTTGAGCAGGTCCAGGTCCAGGTCGGCGATGAGTGTCATCTCGGTGTTGGGGGTGGCTTCGGCCACGATGGCGTCGTGGGGGAAGGCAAAGTCGGAGGGGCTGAACACGGCGCTCTGCGAGTACTGAATGTCCATGTTCTCCACCCGCGGCAGGTTGCCCACCGAGCCGGTGATGGCCACGTAGCACTCGTTTTCGATGGCCCGGGCCTGGGCGCAGATGCGCACCCGCTGGTAGGCGTTCTTGGTGTCGGTCCAGAAGGGCACGAACAGAATTTTCACGCCCTCGTCGCTCAGCATGCGCGCCAGCTCGGGGAACTCCACGTCGTAGCACACCAGGATGCCGATTTTGCCGAAGTCGGTGTCGAAGCACTTGAGCTTGTCGCCGCCGCGCATGCCCCAGTAGGAGGCCTCGTCGGGCGTCACGTGCAGCTTGTACTGCTCGTCCATGGTGCCGTCGCGGCGGCAGAGGTAGGCCACGTTGTGCAGCTTCTCGTCTTCGTACACGGGCATGGAGCCGGCCACGATGTTGATGTTGTAGCTGACGGCCAGCTCCATCATCTTGGTTTTGATGGGTTCGGTAAAGGCGGCCATGGCCCGGATAGCCACCGCCGGCGAGTCCTCGTTGGTGAGGGCCATGAGCGGAGCGTTGAAAAACTCCGGGAACATCACGCAGTCGGCCTTGTAGCCGCTCACCGTGTCCACGAAAAACTCAATCTGCTGCAGCAGGTCTTCCAGGCTGCGGGTGGCCCGCATCTGCCACTGCACAATGCCGATGCGCACGTTGGACTTCTGGTTGCCGATGAGCTTTTCCTCTTCTTCGTAGTACACGTTAATCCATTCCAGCAGCGTGGCGTAAGCCTTGCTTTCGGAGTCGTAGGGCAGGTAGCCGCGGATAATTTTGCGGACGTAGAACTCGTTCGACAGCTGGAAGGTGAGGATGGGGTCAACCAGCTCCTTGTTGCGCACTTTTTCCACGTACTTGGCCGGCGTCATCTCGCCGGCGTAAGCCGCGTAGCCGGGAATACGGCCGCCGGCAACCATGGCGCGCAGGTTCAGGTTTTCGCACAGCTCCTTGCGGGCGTCGTAGAGGCGGCGTCCCAGGCGCAGGCTGCGGTACTCAGGGTCCACGAATACGTCGACGCCGTAGAGCGTGTCGCCGTCGGCATCGTGGGTGTCGAACTTGCCGTTGCCCGTGATTTTGGCGTAGGTGTGCTTGTCGCCGAACTTGCTGTAGTCCACAATAATGGCCAGGGCTGCCGCTACCAGATTGCCGTTGTCTTCGATGCCAATCTGCCCTTCGGGAAACTTGCGCAGCAGGGCGCTGAACTCGTCGGCCGACCAGGAGCCTTCCATGTTGGAGTACACCTTGTCCATGATGTCCTTCACAGCTTTAAAGTCGGAGCGTCGCAGCGTGCGCAGCACCAGCTTGTGGGCCGGCACGGCGGTCGGGGTGAGGCGCTCATCCACGCTGGGCTTGCCTACCTTCTTGGCGTGGGAGCCGCTGGTAGCTTTGCCGTTGGCAGTGGAAGCAGCAGATTTACCGTTGGAGGAAGTTGTTGACATATGTAAGAGACGAAAGTGCCTAGCTTGTTAAGAATGAGGGCTATGCCGGACGGGTTGCCGCCCGTGGCAGCGTCAGGTACCGGCAAATTTACCCGTTAAAAAACCCGTCGGCTTGAGGACCGACGGGTTTTTTAACGAAAAGCAGCCGCTAACGGTGCCGTATCAGCCAAAAATTAATCCTGGGAAGGAGGAGTTTTTGGTTTCTTGTTACTGGTTGCTGGTATCTTGTTCGAGCGACAACCAGAAACTAGAAACAAGAAACCAGCAACCCTTAGAGCCGGGCTACCCGGCGGGTGGCCGTGCCGCGGGCGGTGGTCACGGTCAGCAGGGCCACGCCGCGGAAGCTGCCGAACAGCTCGGCGCCCAGCTCGATGCTGCCCGATACGCCGGTAAGCTGCCGGCGGAAAAGCTGACGCCCGGCCAAATCCGTGGCGCTAACCTGGAGCGCAGCACTGCCCGCAGGCACAGTCAGGGTCAGCGGGCTGCCCACGGCCGAAGGGTTGGGATATGCTGCAAGCGCGGCGTCCATTGCGGCGTCGTGCGTGCCCAGCGTCATCGGGCGGCGGTAGGTGTCGCGGTACTCCACATTGGTAATGGTTTCCTGGCCCCCGACCATGGTGGTGGTGATGGTAAGCACCGGCACTTTGCTGGGCAAGGCCGCGCTGGTGCGGGCCAGCCACTTGTATTCGCGGCGCACGGGCAGGGTAATGCCCTGGCCGGCCATGCCGCCGATGGCAATGCTGTCGTGGTCTTCCAGGCGCGTCACCAGGCGCACCGTCTGGAAAGTGCCAAAGGGCGTGGTGAGCGTGCCCCAGGCGTCTACCTTGTTTACACGCTTGCGGCGCTGACTCAGAAAGCCGGTCATGGGCACGCTTACCTCAAAGTAGGAATTGCAGGAGTCGGGCAGGCTGCTGTAGCTGATGGGCAGCTTATAGATAATGTCCTGCTTGCCCTGCTGGTAGGTTACCGGCACGCCCGTGCCGCTCAGGTTGGCCGAGAAGCCCACCGAGCGGTAGTCGGCAGTGGCCGCGTTGTAAAACTCGTGCACGTCGGAGATGGGCAGGGCCGTACCGGCGGGCAAGGGCAGGTTGGTGGGCGAAGCCAGGTTGGCGCGGTTGGCCCCCGAAAACAGGGAGTTGAACGTGAGCTGTATCAGCTGCCCGGTTACCGTGGCTGGCCCCAGGTAGCGCTCTACGCGCTGGCTCACGGCCACCAGAGAAGAGTAGTTCCAGGTCTGGTTGGCGCCGCGGCGCGTGAGGGGCGGGGCGGTGGCCGGCAGCACGGCGGCGGCCTGGCTCAGGCGCAGGGTGTCGTTTACCGCCGGCAGGTCGGCCCGTACGATGCTGGGTGAGGTCTGGGCCTGAACTGCTACGAGCGGAGCAACGGCTAGAAGTACAAAAGAAAGGTAGAGGTTCCGACGCATAATTACCTGATTTTAAAAAGCGCACTAAATTACGAGGCAAAGCTGTTATCTCGGTTTTTTTATAGAAAAAACGCGGCCTGCAACAGGTGTCTCCCTCGCAATGGATACGCGGGAGCACCAGTTACAGGCCGCGTCCTGGTTGGCAGCCGCGGCAGCAGGCCAGCTATACGCCCTGCATCTCCGGCACTTCACCTTCCGGCACCACCAGCTTGCCGGCGGTGGCGGCTTTAATCTGCCCCACGGTCACGCCGGGCGCGCGCTCGCGCAGCACGAAGCCGTCGGGCGTCACGTCGAGTACGGCCAGCTCAGTCACAATCTTTTTCACGCAGCGCAGGCCCGTAATGGGCAGGGTGCAGTCGGGCAGGAGCTTGCTGCTGCCATCCTTGGCCACGTGCTGCATGGCTACGATGATGTTCTTGGCCGAGGCCACCAAATCCATGGCGCCGCCCATGCCTTTTACCATCTTGCCGGGAATCTTCCAGTTGGCGATGTCGCCGCGCTCCGATACTTCCATGGCCCCGAGTATGGTCAGGTCCACGTGCTCGCCGCGAATCATGCCGAAGGAGTCGGCCGAGGAGAAGATGCTGGAGCCGGGCAGGGTGGTGACGGTCTGCTTGCCGGCGTTGATGAGGTCGGGGTCGACCTGGTCTTCGGTGGGGAAGGGGCCCATGCCCAGCAGCCCGTTTTCCGACTGCAGCTCCACGCTGATGCCTTCGGGAATGTAATTGGCCACCAGCGTGGGAATGCCGATGCCCAGGTTGACGTAGGAGCCGTCTTTAACTTCTTGCGCAATGCGCTTGGCGATGCCGTGTTTGTCCAACATAGGTTTTAGGTCTTAGGGACTTAGGGCTTAGAAAAGCTAAGCCGCAATTCGCTTCTTTACAGTCTGAATGAATTGAGTGAGCATTTTCCGAATTTCAGTGAGCTCACTCTGTGATTGTAGCCAGGTTTCAGGCTGGATATACCCCAAATCGTGTGCTAAAAGTAGCTGATAATCAAGTTCGCTTGCCGAGCCTGCGGCTATGGTTAGGAACCTTGCCAGCTCCGCATCTGAGCCACGGCCGCAGCCTTCCGCAATGTTGGTTGGGATAGAGGAAGCTGCTCGACGCATCTGGCTAATCAAACCAAAAAGCTCTTCGCGCGGAAAAGACTGAGTCTGTGCATAGATAACCAACGTAAGCTGATGGCTGCGCCGCCAAATTTGTAGGGAGCGGTAATCCAGCATGAGTTAGGTTTTAAGACTTAGAGACTTAGGACTTAGTTGTTCTGATGAATGCCTGTCATAAGCTTTTGGAACGAGCACGATTTAATTAAAAGAACTTACTAAGTCCTAAATCCTAAGTCCCTAAGCCCTAACAGTTCTCTGCTCGATGCGCTTCTCATACTTCTCGCCCTGGAAGATGCGCTGCACGAAGATGCCGGGGGTATGAATCTGGTTGGGGTCGAGCTCACCGGCGGGCACCAGCTCTTCTACCTCGGCCACGGTGATTTTGCCGGCCGTGGCCATCATGGGGTTGAAGTTGCGGGCCGTGCCTTTGTAGATGAGGTTGCCGGCGGTGTCGCCCTTCCAGGCTTTCACGAAGGCGAAGTCGGCGTGCAGGGCGGTTTCCAGCAGGTACATCTTGCCGTTGAACTCGCGGCTTTCCTTGCCTTCGCCTACCTCAGTGCCGTAGCCGGCCGGGGTGTAGAAGGCCGGGATGCCGGCCCCGCCGGCGCGGCAGCGCTCGGCCAGGGTGCCCTGCGGAATCAGCTCCACTTCCAGCTCCCCGCTCAGCAGCTGGCGCTCAAACTCGGCGTTTTCGCCCACGTAGCTGGAAATCATCTTTTTCACCTGCTTGGTTTGCAGCAGCAGGCCAATGCCGAAGTCGTCGACGCCGGCGTTGTTGGAGATGCAGGTCAGGTTGCGCACGCCGCGGCGCAGCAGCTCCTGAATGGAGTTTTCGGGAATGCCGCACAGGCCGAAGCCACCCAGCATCAGGGTCATGCCGTCGGCTATGCCTTCGAGGGCAGCCTGGGCATCGGGTACTACTTTGTTTATCATGGGAGAGGTGGGAAATGGAGCGGCAAATTACGGCAGCGGCCCGGCTACGCCATGCCTGCGCAAAGCTCGTAGCCGGGCCGCCGGAAAAAGCAGGAAGCCGCGCAAGGCGAAAGAGGTAGAGACGCAACATCTTGCGTCTCGTCGTTGAACGACCGGATAGAGGATGAGCTGCGCAAAGGGCACTCCCAAGTTGGTGTACTGGCTTTGTTCTGCCGTCCGCCTCACCCCCCGCCCCCAAAAAATGCTTAATTCGCATTTCCGAAAGGGAGAGGGGGAGCCGGTATGGAATACCCCTATTCCAACTTGGGGTGCGTTCTAAATGGCGCAGTCCCAGAGACGCAGGCAGGCGGCTTTACAGCATACTGTAAGCGCCAGGGAGGTGCTTCCAGTGAGCCGCCAGAGCGCACTTATTACCTGCGGGGCGGGGCAGGGCGGGCCGGAGCCGCTGGCCGGACCGTAGCCGATGCCGGCGGGTTATAGTCGACGGGCAGGAACTCGCCGATGCGCTCAAAGCCCCAGTACTCGCCGTTGTACACGTCCAGGGGGTTGAGCAGGGAGCCGTTGGCCTGAATCTCAGCTTCCTTGCCCTGCAGCTTCAGGCGCGATACCTGGCGGTTGGCCGGGTAGGTGGTACCCCGGGGCGGGGCACCCAGCGGCGACATCTTGCGCTTGTAGCGCGGGTCGGGCGCTTCGCCGAAGTAGGCAACCTGCAGCTCGCCAGTGAAGCGCAGGTAGGTATGCCTGCCGTCGGCCGACACCCGGCGGATGCTGTCGATGGGCAGGGCGTTGGTGTTAAGCGTCGCCGTCACCGGCACGGCCCGGGCCCAGCGGTCCAGGGAGTCCTGCTCGGCAGCGGTGAAGGCGCCGTCGGGCCGGCTTTTCTGCAGGGCCTCGCGCTGCTTTTCAATCTGCTCGTAGCGGGGGTTGTACAGCACGCGCACCTGCTGCACCAGGAAGCCCTCTTCCTTGAGCCGGTTCTGGTACACGCTGCGCAGGAAGTGCATGAAAGAGCCTTTGTAGGCGGTGAGGCGGTTGGCGGCCCACTTGCGGCGCTTGGCTTCGTCGGGCGAGGTCATTTCCTCAAACACGGGCTGGCCTACGTAGGCAACCGAGCCGTCGTCTTCGTTATGGCTGAAGTCGAGGCCGAAGTATTTCAGGCGGTAGCCCAGCGCGTCGTTATCAATCTGCACATACTCCTTGGCCCGGACGCTGAGCTCATTGTCGGTGTCGTCGAAAAGCACGCGCACCGCCTCGGGGTTGCTGATGGTACACTGGGCCGAAAAGGAGGTGCCCCCCAGAAACAGCTCGGTGAATTTCTTGTACTCCTCGGGCTTGTTGGGGGCGGGCTGCACCACCACTTCGCCCAGCTGCTGGCCGGTGGGGGCCAGGCGCAGCGTCACCTGCAAAGGCGTGGGGCCAACGGTAATGGTTTGCTTGGCCAGGCGGTAGCCCACGTAGGAGCCCACCAGCTCGTAGGTGCCGGGCGGCACCTTGGCGAAGTCGAACGTGCCCGACTCCGTGGTAGTGGCACCCAGGGTCGTGTTGGCCAGAAAGACGCTGGCAAACGACAGGGGCTCGTTGGTAATCGAGTCCTGCACCACGCCTTTGATGCGGCCCTGGGCCTGGGCGGCGCTGAAGCTTACCAGCCAGCCGCAGCATAAAACAAGTATGCGCAAGTAGTTCATTGGGGTAATGATAGTTAGAATAACTGAAAAGCCGGGCTTAGGCCAACGCGGCCCGGGTAGCCTGCTCATCCAACGCCAGCTGGGCTGTTAGCGCGTCCAGGCCCTGGTATTTTTCCTCCGGCCGCAGCCAGGCCACAAATTCCAGGGTCAGCTCCTGGTCGTAGAGGTCGCCGCTGAAGTCGAGCAGATTCACCTCAATGGTCTGCTCTAAATCCGCGCCAATTGTGGGACGCACGCCAATGCTGAGCATGGCCTGGTGGCGGCTGCCGGCGGTCGTAATGGCCCATACGGCGTAGATGCCCCGGGCGGGCACCAGCTTGAGCGGCTCGGTCAGGGCCAGGTTGGCGGTAGGGTAGCCGATGGTGCGGCCCAGCTTCTGTCCGTGTACCACGGTGCCCGTAAGCGGGTAGCAGTAGCCCAGGTAGCGGTTGGCGGTGGCAATGTCGCCCGAGAGCAGGGCCCGGCGGATGCGGGTGCTGCTTACGCCCACGGCGTCCACGTCTTCCCGCGGAATCTCCTCCACCGTCAGCCCGTAGCGGTCGGCGTGCTGGCTGAGGTAGTCGAAGCCGCCTTCGCGGTTTTTGCCAAAGCGGTGGTCGTAGCCGATAACGAGCTGCCGGGCACCCACGGTGCGCAGCAGCAGGTGCTGGATGTACTGCTCCGAGGTCCACTCCGAAAATTCCCGGGTGAAGGGCACGATGAGCAGATAGTCGACCCCCGCGTCTTCGAGCTTGGCAATTCGCTCGTCCAGGGTGTTGAGCAGCTGCAGGGCCAGCAGCTCGGGGTGGGTGGGGGGCGGCCCCAGCACCAGGCGGGGGTGGGGCCAGTAGGTAATCACCACCGAGGGCCCGCCGCTGGCCTGGGCTACTTCGCGCAGCCGGCTCAGAATACGCTGGTGCCCCACGTGCACCCCATCGAAGGTGCCGCTGGTAACCACGGCATTCGTGAGGAACGGGAAAAGCGCAGGGTCGCGGAATACTTGCATCGGGGAGTAACGGAAAAGGCCCGGGCTTACTTGAAACGCTCGGCGTAGCCGCTCTGCGTTAAGAATTGACGGGCATCGGCAATGTTGAGAATTTCCCTGACGGCCTTGCCCTTGTTGGAGGCACGGTCGTAGTAGGCTTTGGTAATCTGGTAGCCAATGTAGTAGCCAAGGTCGGCCGGGCGGCCGGCGGGGCGCTGGCCACCGTAGAGCCACAGAGCGAAGCTGTCGTCTTCGCCCAGGTTCTGGTCGCGCTCAAACTCCCGCCAGAGCTGCGGCTCCCGGCCCCGGGCGTAGTCGTAGTTGGCCCCGCCGGCTGGCTGGCCCGAAACCAGCTCGGCCAGAAAGTCGGCGCTGCCTTCAATCAGGCACTGCTCCAGCAGAATCTTATACTTGTAGGGTATATGCTGCTGGGCATGAATAGCTTCGTGGGTGACGAGAGGGGCAATGGCCGCCGGGTCGTTCATCTCGGCCCCCACCAGCTGGCCCAGGGCCACGGAGTTGCCGCCCACCTGAAAGCCGCCAATGGCAAAAAACACGGGCGGGAACACGGCCGACGGATACAGCTTTTTCAGGGCGGCAAAGGCTTTTTTGCATTGCGGAATGGCCTCGGCCATGCGCAGCGTGGCGGGGCGCACCCGGGCATAGTCGGCATGTCGGCGCTGTACTACTCTGAGCAAGGAGTCGGGGTGGGCCAGGCCGTTTTTCTCCAGCAGAATGCGGGCGCCGGGGCTGGCGGGCTTGTAGTACAGCTCGGCAAAAGGGTTGCCGGGCTGCCCGGTCTGCCAGGCGTCGAACGCGCGCCAGAAGTTGGTGACGTCCTGGGTGAAAAACTGCGCCTTCCGCGGGTCGGTTTGAGTGGCCGGGGCCGGAGACTGCGCCCGTGCCGTCAGGCCCAGCATGCTCAGCAGCAAAGTCAGGTAGAGCGGGGGAATGCGCATATCCGGCAAGGCTTATTCCGCGTCCGGCGTTTGGGGAGTAGCAGAGTCGGCATGTGTGGCCTGGTAAAACTCCAGGCCGGCGCGGCGCTCGGGCTGCCGCTCCCGGCGGGGCCGGGGTCCGGCTTCGCCTTCGGGGCGGGGCGGGCGCAGGGCCTGCACGGCTTCCATGGTCCAGGCATCGGCCAGGGAGAAGGCCCCAATGCGGGTGCGCACCAGCTTGCTGAGGTGGGCTCCGCAGCCCAGGGCGGCGCCAAAGTCGCGGGCCAGGCTGCGGATGTACGTGCCTTTGGAGCATACCACCCGGAAGTCGACTTCCGGCAGGGCAATGCGGGTCAGCTCAAAAGCTTTTATCTCGATGGTTTTGGCCTTAATCTCGGCTTCCTGCCCGCTGCGGGCCAGCTCGTAGGCCCGTTTGCCATCAATCTTGACGGCCGAAAACAGCGGCGGCGTTTGCTGAATGCTACCCACAAACTGCCGGGTAGCAGCCAGCAGCTGCTCTTCGCTCAGGTGCTCGTAGGGCTGCGTGGCATCAACGGCCGTTTCCAGGTCGAAGCTGGGGGTGGTCTGGCCCAGGCGGAAGGTGCCGGTGTATTCCTTTTCCTGGGCCTGAATGAGGTCGATTTCCTTGGTTTTCTTGCCCGTGCACAGAATCAGCAGGCCGGTAGCCAGGGGGTCGAGGGTGCCGGCGTGACCAATTTTGCGGATACGCAGGGTGTTTTTCACCTTGCGCACCACATCAAACGAGCTCCAGGTGAGGGGCTTGTCGAGCAGCAGGATTTCGCCGGTCTCAAAGTCGAAGTCGGCCAGGGCTTTGGGGCTCATAGAATTTCTAGGGGAAGGTCGAGGCCCAGCAGAATCAGCAGCAGGGCGCCTACGATGATGCGGTAGATGCCAAAAGCGCGGAAGCCGTACTTGGTGACGAAGCCCACGAACAGGCGGATGGCGAGCAGGGCCACCACAAAGGCCACCACGTTGCCCAGCAGCAGCAGCTTCACTTCCTGCCCCGAAAACAGCCGGCTGAAGTCCACGCCCGCGGCTTTGGCGTCTTTGTAATAGTCGTACAAGTCTTTGGCGGCCGCCGCCGTCATGGTGGGCAGGGCCAGGAAAAACGCAAACTCGGCGGCGGCTTTGCGCGTCAGCCGCTGGCTGAGGCCGCCCACGATGGTCGCGGCCGAGCGGCTCACCCCCGGAATCACGGCCAGGCATTGGAACACGCCAATCACAAACGCCTGCCGGAAGCTGGGGTTGGTGACGGGGTGCCCGCCCTCGCCCGGGTCTTCCTGGGGAAACCAGCGGTCGATGAATAGCAGCACAATGCCGCCCAGCAGCAGGGTGCTGGCCACTACCGGCACCGACTCGAGCAGGGCGTCGATGTGCTTTTTCAGCAGCAGGCCCACCACCACCACCGGCAGAAAGGCCACCAGCAGCTTGAGGTAAAAGTCTATGCTTTGCAGAAAGCGTTTCCAGTACACCACCAGCACCGACAGGATGGCGCCCAGCTGAATCACCACCATGAAGAGCTTGTTAAACGCCGTGGGCTGAATACCCAGCAGCGCCGAGGCAATAATCATGTGCCCGGTGCTGGAAATGGGCAAAAACTCAGTAATGCCCTCCACAATAGCGAGCAGCAGCGCGTGCCAGTACGTCATTTTGCAATGAACAATTAACAGTGAGCAATGAGCAGTGGCGGCCGGGCTGAGCCAGGGGTCAGGCGCGCCACCGTCTCATCGGAAAAGGCTTACAGCCGCTTGTAAGCCGGGGCGGTGGGAGCCGTGGGAGCAGCCGGGGCAGCCGCCGCGTCGGGCGAGGTGAAGGAGGCGGCGGAGGCGGCCGTCGGCGCCGTGTGCAGCGACTTGTCGCGCACCATAATGGCCGCAAACTCAATGCCGAAGCCCAGCACCAGCAGAAGGGGGCCCAGCGTAATGCCAATGAAGTCTTCGCCGTACTGTTCCTTGTCGCCGAACTTCATGGTGATGAAGCCGGCGGCCAACACGGCAATGCCCAGCCACATCAGGCGGAAGTTGCGGGGACCAAAAGCAAAAGCAGGGGCAGGTTTGGAGGGTTGCATAGGGTAGTTGTCAGTTGTTGGTTGTCAGTTGTCAGCTTGTTCTCGTAAAGCAGCCGGCAGAACGATACTGGCAACTGACAACGAACAACTGACAACTACGAAATCAATACAAGTCGTCGAGCGACATTTTTAAGTATTTGTGCACAGCCCGCAGGGAGCTGAAAAAGCCAATGACTACGCCCAGCGCAATAATGCCCAGCAGCATAGCGCCCAGCAGCAGGTCGTCGCGCAGCAAGCGCAGCTCCAGCACCTCCAGGTAGGCATATTGCAGCAGCGCCACCAGAATCAGCGCCGCCAGCAGGCCGCTGGCCAGGCCTTGCCAGGCTGCCCGGCGCAGGAAAGGACGCTGAATAAAAAGCCGCGTCGCACCCACCAGCTGCATGGAGCGAATAAGAAAGCGCTGCGAGAATAAGGCCAGCTTGATGGTGTTGTTTATCAATACTATAACCACCGTGACGAGCACTGCCGCAAAGCCCAGCAGCACCAGGCTCAGCTTGGTGATGTTCTCGTTGATGAGGGCAAAGAAGTCGCGCGGGTACTCTACCTCAAACACGCCGCGCTCGGTGCTCAGGTTTTGCTTGAGCTTCCGCAGCTGCGTGGTGTCGGTGTATTCGGGCTTAATTTTCAGCACGTAGGCATCGCGCAGCGGGTTGTCGCCCAGCATCTGTCGGTAGTCTTCGCCCGTACTTTGTAGTAGCTGCCGGGCGCCTTCTTCCTTGCTCACAAACTTGATTTGGGGCTGGCCGTTCTTCTGGGCCACGTAGGGCAGGTTGCCCAGGTCCTGCTGCAGGCGCAGCAGCTCGGTTTCGGGCAGGTTACGGTCGAGGTACACCTGCACCTCCAGGTTTTCGCGTACCACTTCGCTCAGCTTGTGGGCGTGCACCAGCAGCAGACCAAACAAGCCGGTTACTACCAAGGCCAGCGTGATGCTGAACACCACCAGGAAAGTAGGGTAGGAGCCTAGCTTTTTCTTGCGGGTAGACGGGGAGGTAGGTGCGGCCATATTTCGGCAAAGGTACTCTTGACAGTGAACAGTTGGCAGTGAGCAGTGAACAATTACGTTCTGTGAGCCTGCATGGCCAGCCCGGCGTGGTGGCATTGTTCATTGCTAACTGTACACTGCTCATTGATTTCACATCACCGTGCGCGGGTCCTCATTCACATTGAGGATTTCCCGGCCCTCCCGGGCTTTCTGGGTGTTGCGCTCTTTGCGGCGGGGCCCGATGCGGCGGAACAGCTCCCCAAAGGTGTTGAACTGCTCGGTATGCAGCAGGGAGAGGCCGGCGCGGGCCTGGTTGCTTTCCAGGTCGCGGGGCGTGGTTTCGTAGCGAATCTTAGCGCGGAACTTGCCGTCGCTGCTCAGGAAGTATTCCAGGCTCAGGTCGCCGAGCAGGGAAGCCTGGCCGGAGCTGCCCGGCAGGTTTCCCCCGGGGGTGCCGGCGGCGGCCGTGTTGGTGAAGCCCCCCTCGCGCGTCACCCGCAGGCGCCCGTTCAGGAAGGAGTAGCTCAGGCGCACCTGCAGGGCCTGCAGCTGCTCGGCCGTCAGCCCGTTGATGTTGAAGTCGATTTCCAGGTTCTGGTCAATCTGGGAAGTCAGCAGGCCTAGCTGCGTACTCAGAATCTGGCCCAGGCTGTTTTGCACGGTGTTGTCGTTGCCCCGAATGGAAATCTGGGTGAAGGAGCCCGGCGGTGAGAGCTGCTTAAATACCAGCAGGCTGAATACCTGCCGGTTCAGCTCCTGCTCGTCGTTGCGCAGGGCCGAGGTAAAGCCAGCCAGCTCGCTTTGCAGCGTCCCCGGCGCATCGTTGAATTCCAGGTTCAGGCGGATGGCCGGCAGCAGCAGCGGCCCGGTCAGGCTCATCACGGCCGTTACGGGCACCACGGCGCGGCTCGAGGTGGAGCCCGAGGGCAGCACCGGCGCCAGCGAGGTGCGCTGGGTGTAGGTAGCCGTCACGTTCATCTCGCCGGCCAGCGGGTCGCCGTTCCAGGTGATGAGGCCACCCGGGCGCACCTGAAACTCTTTGTTTATCAGGCCCTGCAGGGTGAAGTTGTAGGCGCCGCGCACAATCTCCAGCTGCCCGTACATGTTGAACTCCCCGCGGGTGTCGATGTTCATGCGAATCTGCCCGGCCGCCGAGCCCCGGATGATGTCGCCGGTGCTTTCATCCAGCAAAATCTCGACATAGGCATCCGGCGTCACCGTCAGGTTGAAGTTGAGCTGAATACCCGACAGGTCCAGCTTTTCCTGCGCGGCCACGGGCAGGGCCTTTTTGGCCGCTACCGTGTCCGATACGTTGTTGTTTACAAACTTTATGTAGCCCGCTTTCTGGGCGCGGGCGGCATTGTCGAGGGGCAGCGAAAGCCGGGTGCCCGCGTCGCTGCTGGCCCGCACGGTTACGCTCAGGTCCGACACCGGGCCGGTAACGCGCGCCGTGCCGGTTGCATAGGCGGTGCCGAAGTACAGGTCGTTGTCCTTGCGGGTGGTGTTCAGCACCTGCAGCTTGCGGTAGCTGGCGGAGATGTCCAGGCTCATGTTGTCGAAGCCTTTGTGGCGCACCACGCCGTCGACCGTACCGATATTGCCCAGGGCATCGCGCAGCCGCACGTTGCGGAAGCTGATGCTGTTCATGGTAAAGTTGATGCGGTCGGCGAAAGTGTAGGTCGTCTTCAGGTAGTCGAAGGTGAGACGCCCGTTTTTCACATCAACCCCACCCGTGAGGTTGGGGCTGGAGAATTGCCCGCTCAGGCGCAGCTCGCCGCGGCCGGTGCCGCCCAGGTTGCTGAACAGCGAGCCCAGAAACGGCTGAGCCAGCACAATGGGAGCGTTGTTGAAGGTGCCGGTGAGGTTAAACTGGTTAGTCGGGTCCTGCGGGGCGATGTCGCCCAGCACGGTCAGCACCGATTGTCCTCCCCGGGCCACGTCGAGGTTCACGCGCAGCTTGCCGGCGCGGTTGTCCCAGTCGCCCCGCCCGGCTACCTGGCCAATCAGGGTACCGTCATAAGTCAGGGAATCCACCCCGATGGTGCTGTTAATCAGCAGCGGGCCGTACACCCCGCTCATAGTGCCCTGGGCGTTTACGCGGCCGCCCAGCCGCTGCCCGGTCAGGGTGTTCAGGGTGGCCAGCTCAAAGTCCTTTACCGTCAGCTGCAGCGGGGGCTGGCTCACATCTTCCGAGATAAACCCTTGGGCGCCCACAAACTGCTCGCCGTTGCTGAAGGTCAGGTTTTTAATGTCAAAGTCGCGGCCGTAGTTGGAGATGCGAACCGAGTTTTCCGCCGCAATGGTCCACTGCTTGTCGAGCAGGTTGATTTGCGACTGGCGGAACACCACTTCCACCATGCGGGGCAGAAAGCCCAGGGAACCGTTGATGGTGGCCTTGTTGGTGGTGCCCGTCTGCGCCAGGGAGGTCGAGAAGTTGATGCGCTGCTGGTCCCACACGCCTTCCACAATGAAGTTGTTGGTGGCTCCCAGGCCCGGCAGCACCTGCCGCTCCGACGTCACGCTGGCCTGGGCCAGTACGTCGGGCTTGTAGGGCAGCTTGGAAGTGAGGAAGTCGAAGTCCACGTTGGTGGTTTGCACCGGGCCGTAGCGGAGGCTGTCCAGGTGCCCCCCCAGCTGGAAGATGGAGGTCTGCCCGTTGCGGAACGAGCCGTCGATGCGGGTGCCGGGGGAGACGCGCAGCTCGGGCACGAACAGGGCCAGCACGGGGTTGGCATTTTTCAGGTCCAGCAGCATGTCAACCTCATACACGGGCAGCTGCCGCTGCCGCTTGCGGCGGTAGTAGTCGCTGGTGGCGGCCTCGTTGCTTTCGAAGTTCAGGCGGTACTCGGTGAGCAGGGTTTGCACGTCGCGCACCATGTCCGAGGTGTTAAAGGTGCCGCTCACCAGCAGGTTGGCGGCTTCCGAGCGCAGCGACACGCGCCGCTCGTTGCGGCGGTTGCGGGTGCTCACCACGTCCAGCGTGTCCAGCTCCAGCTGCCGGCCCTGCAGGCTGAAGCGGGAGTTGCGCAGGTAAACATGGCCCACCAGCGAGTCGAGGGCCACGCCGCGCAGCTGCACATCGGCCGTGGTGCTCACAATAAGGGGCTTGTTCAACAGGCCGATGGCCCGCAGGTCAGCTTTCTCAATCCGGGTGGTCAGGTCTACTTCCTCGTGGGCATGGTCCAGGTCAATCTGCCCGTCGGCTACCAGCTTCAGGTTGGGGTCGTTCACGCTGAGGTGGCCATCAAACGACATCTGGTGGAAGTCGCCGTCCACCACGATGTTCTGGTAGCGGTAGCCGTTAAGCCAGATTCGCCTCACGCCGGCCGTGACTTCACCCCGGGCCGTAGGCGGCAGGAAGCCCACGCCGGCCACCTTGCCGCTCATGGTCACGTCGCGGATAATGCTTTCGTCGCCCAGAAAGCGGCCCAGCTGAAAGTTGTCGGTTTTGACGTTGCCCGAGTACACGGCCGTGCGCAGGTCGCCCTTCTGCTTCAGGTTAACGTCGGTTACCACCTGGCCCAGCTCGGTGTCGAAGCGGGCGTTGGCCACAAAGTCGCTGTAGAAGCCCAGCACCTGGCCTTCGAGCTTCACCCGGCCCAGGCGCTGCACAATGGTGTTGGCTTCGGCCGGCAGCCAGTGCTGCAGGTCGGTGGTTTCCACCACCGAGGGCAGCAGGCGCAGGTCGATGAAGCTGTCGCGGTAGTTGGGCAGGTTGTCGGCGTGGGCGCGCTTGGCCACAATGTGGGTGCCCTTGCCGTAGCGCACGTCCAGGTTGTTCACCTTGAAGTCGCGCACGTAGCCTTCGGCCTCGCCCGATATCATCACCGACTCGTGCAAGTCGGTGAGGGCCGGCGCAAACTTGGCGATGTCGTCGGAGTACACCCGCGAGCCGCGCAGCCGCGCAATGGTCTTCATCGAGTCGTTGTAGTCGGTGAAGTTGCTGAAGGTGCGGTACTCAAAGCGCACGTAGTCGCGCACCTGGCTGCGGCCCACGCGCAGGTTCAGGTCCTTGAACTCCCAGAAATGCTCGTGGTACTGAATGTCGGCCGTGATTTCCCGCAGCCGGGTCTGCGACGGGGTTTCAATGGCCCGCAGGCCCATCAGCCGCGCCCGCAGCGTGTCGCCAAAGTGCAGGTGGGAGATATCGGCGTAGATGCTGTCGACCACCAGGTGGTCATAGTCGATGCTCTTGCCATAATATGGCTCGCGCGGGTCGCCCACCTTTTCAATGGCAAAGTGCCCGTTGCGCAGGCCAATCTCCGAGATGCGAAAGTCGAAGTCCGTGGTCGAAGTATCGGTTTTGGGGCCTATCAGCCGCTTCACGGAGCTGATGAACTGGTCCAGCGTGGTGGAGTCGGGCTGTCCGGCCAGGTTTTTCAGCTCGAAGCGGGGCTCGTGCAGCGTGAGCTTGCCGATGTGCAGCTGGTTGGGGTTGAGCACCGAGAACAGGGCGATGTCGGCGTCGGCCCGGCCAATGCTGAACAGCTCACCACCAGCCCGGTCCAGCACCTGCACACCCTCGAGCAGCACCCGCGAAAAGGGGCGTATGTCCACGCGGCCAATCTTTACCTGCTGGCCCAGCCGCCGGGTGAGGGTGGCTGCTGCCTTGCGCGCAATGTTCGTCTGTACGCTCGGCACCCGCAGGGCAATGAGCACGCCGGCCACCGCCAGTACCAGCACCAGCACCAGGCCCAGCAGTACTTTTAAGACGACGGAAAGAACGCGACGCACAGCGGTTAAGGACAAAAGAGCGAGCAGAAAAAAAGCGCAGTTGAAACCGCAAAGTTGCGGCTTTTTAGCGGGTTAAAACAATCAGCCCCCAGCCGAAACGCACTGCGCGGGCTCAGGGTTGACCGAAAAAGTAAGACAGGGGCGCGAACTTTGTGGTTCAGAGCTCCGGCTCGTACTCCTTAAATATCGTTCCAAACCGCGAAATCCCGAATGGCCCCACCACAGCGGCGGCCTTCTACTAGCCCGCTTCCCTATGCCTGACTTTCCCCGCATCCTGGCCATCGAATCATCCTGCGACGACACCGGCGCGGCGGTGATGGCCGGCGGCAAGCTGCTGAGCAACCTCGTGGCCACCCAGAAAGTGCACGAGCAGTACGGCGGCGTGGTGCCCGAGCTGGCCTCCCGGGCCCATCAGCAGCACCTGCTGCCGGTGGTGACGGCCGCCCTCAAGGAAGCCGGCATCAGCAAGCACGAGCTCGACGCCGTGGCCGTAACCCAGGGCCCCGGGCTGCTGGGCTCCTTATTGGTAGGGGGCATGTTTGCCAAAACCTTTGCCCTGGCCCTGGGCAAGCCCCTGATTGCCGTCAACCACATGCGGGCGCACATCCTGGCCCACTTCATCCGCGACCCCAAGCCCAGCTTTCCCTTCCTGTGCCTCACGGTGAGCGGCGGGCACACCCAGCTGGTGGTGGTGCGCTCGGCCCTGGATATGGAGGTTATTGGCCAGACCATCGACGACGCGGCCGGCGAGGCCTTCGACAAAACCTCCAAGCTGCTGGGCCTGCCGTACCCCGGCGGCCCCCACCTCGACAAGCTGGCCCGGCAGGGCGACCCCCAACGGTTTGCCTTTCCCGTGGGTGCCATGCCCGGCTACGACTTTTCCTTCAGCGGCCTGAAAACCTCGGTGCTTTACTTTCTCCGTAAAGAAGTAGCCGCCAACCCCAGCTTCGTTGCCGAAAACCTGGCCGACCTCTGCGCCAGCATTCAGCATACCATTGTGGCCACGCTGCTGCGGCAGCTGCGCCGCGCGGCCACCGATACCGGCCTACGCCAGGTAGCCCTGGCGGGCGGTGTGGCCGCCAACTCCGGCCTGCGCACGGCCCTGCAGCAGGAAGCCGAAGCCCAGGGCTGGGAGGTGTTCATCCCGGACTTTGCCTTCTGTACCGACAACGCCGCCATGGTGGCCGTCACGGCCCACTTCCAGCTCGAGGCGGGCGACCTGGCCACCCAGCTTATGAGCCCCGACCCCCGGCTGAAGCTGACTTGAGGAATGGTACGTCCGGTCTTTGTCATTGCGAGCGGAACGCAGTGGAGCGCGGCAATCCGTCCTGTTCTCAGCGACTAGCCTAAGGATGTGATACACTCTTTTTTCTTGATTACTACACGTTAAGGTGTCACACCTCATTGGCGCCTGAATGCTAGAGGAAGGATTGCCGCGTTCCGCTTCGCTTCACTCGCAATGACACAATTTCATTATTTTGCTAATGACTAACCCCTTCCAGCCCGGCGACGTCAAAACCCACCACTACACCGTGCAGCCTGCCGACTTTGCCGATTTCGGGGCCGAATCCGGCGGCCTGGTGCACGCCGTGCTGAGCACCTTTGCCCTGGCCCGGGAAATGGAGTGGGCCGGGCGGCTGTTTGTGCTGGAGATGAAGGAAGCCGACGAGGAGGGCATTGGCACCGAGCTCAGCATTCAGCATCATGCGCCGGCCTTTGCGGGCGAAACCCTCACCATTCAGGCTACCTTTGCGGCCCTGCACGGCCCGGCGCTGCGTTGCGCCGTAGAAGCCCGGGTAGGGGAGCGGCTGGTAGCCAGCGGCCACACCGGGCAGCGCATTGTGGCCCGCGCCCGCCTGGCGGCCCGCTTCGCCGCGCTGCAAGGCGAGGCAGCACCGCCCGAAAACTAAGAATCTGCATGGCCAAGAAAGACGACCAACCCGCCATTATCAACATCCGCAACCGCCGCGCCAGCCACGAATACACCTTCCTGGCCAAATACGACGCCGGCATCATGCTGCAGGGCACCGAAATAAAAAGCATCCGGGCCGGCGACGTCAACCTCGGCGACGGCTACTGCCTGTTTCACTCCGATGGCAGCCTCTGGATTCATCAGGTGCGCATCGCGCCCTACTCGCTGGGTACCTACAACAACCACGACGCCATGCGCGAGCGCAAGCTGCTGCTTAACAAGCGCGAGCTCAAGCAGCTGGCCGGCAAAAGCCAGGACCAGGGCCTGACCATCATTCCCCTGCGCCTGTTTGTGAACGACCGCGGCTTTGCCAAGGTGGAAATTGCCCTGGCTCAGGGTAAAAAGCTCTACGACAAGCGCAACGACCTTAAGGAAAAGGCCCAGAAGCGCGATATGGAACGGATGTAGTCAATGGCTGAATGGGCGAATGAGTGAATGTGAGAATAGGCGGAGCGTATGGCAAGGATGCTAGATGCGCGTTCTGCTTCCGTTCTTTGCGTTCGCTCATTCACCCATTCACCCGTTTACCCATTGAACCCAGGAATCTGCGCGTTGAGCGCCGTCCCCGTCCGCGCCGAGCCGTCCGACAAAGCCGAGCTGGTGACCGAGCTGCTGTTTGGCGAGTGCTACCTTATTTTGTTAACCCAGGGCAGCTGGGTGCAGGTGCAGCTGGCGGCCGACCAGTACATCGGCTGGATTGACCTTAAGCAGCACATGCCCGTCAGCCCGGAGTACTACACCGCCTGGTGCGCCCAGGACCACCCCCGGGCCCTGGACGTGGTGCAGGCCGTGAGCGACGCCAA
Organism: Hymenobacter saemangeumensis; assembly: GCF_039541835.1. Taxonomy (NCBI): domain Bacteria; kingdom Pseudomonadati; phylum Bacteroidota; class Cytophagia; order Cytophagales; family Hymenobacteraceae; genus Hymenobacter; species Hymenobacter saemangeumensis. Next base: position 90,341 of record NZ_BAABGZ010000081.1, read on the forward strand.
AACCAAGATTCCCCTTACCCTGGGCTGCCGCCTGCCTTTCTTCGATGGCATGAACCTGCGCCTGGGCGAGCGGCAGTTTTTCTTTAACGGCACCGCCACCAACCCCACGGCCGCGCCCGACCCGGCGCGGCAGGCCAATCTGCTGCGCAAAACCGCCCTCATGTACCTGAAGGCGCCCTACGTGTGGGGCGGCAAAAGCATCTTCGGCCTCGACTGCTCCGGCCTGGTGCAGCAGCTCTACGGCCTGGTGGGCATTCAGCTGCCGCGCGATGCCCGCCAGCAGATTGACCACGGCCGCCCCGTGCACTTCGTGGCCCAGGCCCGCCCCGGCGACCTGGCTTTTTTCGACAATGCCGAAGGCCGCATCGTGCACGTGGGCATGGTGCTGGAAGACACCCAAATCATGCACGCCCACGGCGAGGTGCGCATCGATACGCTCGACCACAACGGCATCTACAACCGCGAGTGGCAGCGCTACACCCACAAGCTGCGCCTGATAAAGCGCCTGCTGCCAGAGTAGGGTTTTAGTTGTCGGTTAACAGTTGTTAGTTGTCAGGTTGTGCCAGTCAAAATGGACTGACAACCGACAACTGACAACGGACAACTGCCGGGTGAACTTAACCTAACGCAGCTTGTTAATGCGCGTAGAATCCCTTAGCTTTCGGCGGGTTAGATTCTTTTCCCAAGCGCGTATGGACCAAAAAGTGTTAGTGCTGAATGGCGACTATACCGCCATTACCCTGTGCAGCGTGCAAAAAGCCTTCGTGCTTCTGTTTCTCGACAAAGCCGAGATGATAGCCAAGTCGGAACACGGCACGCTGCGTACTATCTCCCAGTCGTATCCCAAGCCCAGTATAATCCGCTTGCAGCGCTACGTGCGCGTGCCCTACAAAGGCATTGCCCTCAGCCGCCACAATATTTTCAAGCGCGACCATTACGAGTGCCAGTACTGCGGCTCCACCAAGAACCTTACTCTTGACCACGTCATGCCCCGCTCCCGGGGCGGGGAGTCGTCGTGGACTAACCTGCTGACGGCGTGTGCCCGCTGCAACCACGCCAAGGGGCACCGCACGCCCGGCGAGGCCGGCCTTACCATTCGGCAGCAGCCCAAGAAGCCCACGCTGGCCGGCTTTCTCAAGCTTTCGGCCGGCACCATCGACCAGAACTGGCACGCGTATTTGCACTAAGAGCAGGGGGTAGTAAACTTACTACGGCCGAGTTACGTTGGTTGGGGGTACCTTTGTCGGATTCCCACCTGTACTCTTTTTATGGCTTTACCCAAATTTGCTTCTACTCGCTCGTTTCATACTGAGCTTCGCACCCGAATAAACCAGTACTTCGAAGAGTCCGGTAAGCAGATGACGGGCGACTTCCGCATCGTGCTGAAAGCCGTGCTGCTGGTGACGGCCTTCGTTGGCCTCTACATCCACGTGGTGTTTTTTACACCGCCCCTGGCCTGGGCCCTGCTGGAGTGTGCGCTGTTTGGAGCGGTTGGGGCCGGCATCGGCTTTAACGTGATGCACGACGGCGCCCACGGCAGCTTTTCGGAGTACCGCTGGCTTAACAAGGTAGCGGCCTTTACCCTCAACGTGATGGGCGGCAGCACCTACATGTGGAACGCCAAGCACAACCTCATCCACCATACCTACACCAACATCGACGGGCACGACGACGACATCGACATTCAGCCCTGGATGCGCATGACGGCCGACCAGCCCCGCTACCGCCTGCACCGCTTCCAACACCTGTACTTCTGGTTTCTGTACTGCATGCTGTACATCTCCTGGATTTTCGTGATGGACTACCAGAAGTACTTCAGCCGCAAAATCGGCTCAATGGGTTTAAAGGACATGACCCTGAGCGACCACCTGGTGTTCTGGGGCTTTAAAGCGCTGAACCTGGTGCTGTTTGTGGGCCTGCCTCTCTACATTTTCGGTTTCTGGGGCTGGCTGGCCGGTTTCATGATTAGCATGATGGTAACGGGCTTTGTGCTCAGCATCGTGTTCCAGCTGGCGCATACCGTGGAAGACGCCGCCTTCCCCGTGCCCCACGCCACCACGGGCAAGCTCGAAGATGAGTGGGCCATTCACCAGGTGCGCACCACGGCCAACTTCGCCACCAACAGCAAGCTGGTCAGCTGGTTTGTGGGCGGCCTCAACTTCCAGATTGAGCACCACCTGTTTCCGAAAATCTCCCACGTGCACTACCCCGAAATCAGCAAGATTGTGCAGCAGGTGTGCGATGAGTTCAACATCAAGTACAACAACTACCGCCACACCCGCACGGCCATTGCCTCGCACGTAGCCTTCCTGCGTCAGATGGGGCAGGCGGCTTAACTTCCCTCATACTACTAGAAAGAGAATCCCCGTCGCAGCCAGCTGCGACGGGGATTCTTGCTTTAAACCTCCGGCAGAACCGGCTCCCTCCCCCGGGGGAGGGGCAGAGGATGGGGTCTAACGTCCGGCAAAAGCCAGCAGGTCAGTAGTCAGCTGGTCCTTGTCGGTAAAGAACAGTCCGTGTGGGGCGCCTTTGTACACCTTCAGCTCAGCCTGCGGAATCAGCTTGGCGGTGCGCTCCCCGCTGGCTTCAAAGGGCACGGTCTGGTCGCTGTCGCCGTGAATAACCAGCGTAGGTACTTTGATAGTCGCCAGGTCGGCCCGGAAGTCGGTTTTACCGAAGGCGGTGGCACAGTCAATGGTAGCGTTGGGGGCGGCCAGCGAAGTTACCGTCTGGTGCCAGTCGAGCACCGCCTGGCTCACGGGGTGGCTTACCAGGCCCATGCCGTAGAACGACTTGGCGAAGGTGCGCAGGAAGTCGAACCGGTCTTTTTTCAGGCCGTCCTTCATCTGGTCGAATACATCTCCGGGCACGCCTTCGGGGTTGTTGTCGGTTTTGAGCATGAAGGGCGTTACCGCGCTCACGAAGGCCACGCGGGCAATGCGGGCGTCGCTGTAGGTGCCCAGGTAGCGGGCTATTTCGCCGCCGCCCATGGAGAAGCCCACCAGCGTCACGTTGTTCAAATCCAGCTCTTCCAGCAGGGCATTGAGGTCGGCGGCCAGGGTGTCGTAGTCGTAGCCCGTCCAGGGGCGCGACGAGCGGCCGAAGCCGCGGCGGTCGTAGGCAATCACGCGCAGGCCGCTTTTGGCCAGCCCGATGGCCTGGTGCTCCCACATGGTATGGTCGAGCGGCCAGCCGTGAATCAGCACCACGGGGTTGCCCTGCCCCCAGTCTTCGTAGTAGATGTTGATGGAGTTGCCCGCTGCGTCGGTACCGGCTTTGATGTAGCTCATAGGGAAAGAAAGAGTTGGTGAATGGTTAAGCTTTCTTTACTGCTATGGCCGGGGTGAGGTTATTGGATTAGAGCCTCGCTGGCGCGAGTTTAGCGCAGCGTAACTCGTGCCAGGTTATGTTGTGGAGGCTGCGCCTCCACTGCCGCGAAGCGGCAAGCCGGGCCGGCGCCATAGAAAAACAGTTGCCTCGTTCTGTTGCGAGGCGCAGCCTCGCCCGAAAGGTGGGCACGAGCTACGCTGCGCTAAACCCGCGCCAGGGGCGTTGTGCCGTATTTGGCGGCGTAGTGTTAAGATTATGGGATTTGGTAGCCAAATAATTGAGGTTGACACACTTCACTAAATGGGCTATTGCAAGTCATGTGCAAGCTAGTACTGCTAATTGTGTCGGTACTTTTACCCATTTCCCACAGTTCTAATTGAATGTTTGACTTCTCTCGCACCGTTTTCTTCTTCGCTTTATTTGCCGCAATCAGTTGGCCAATACAATTATGGGCAGTAATCAGAGCCAAGAAGAAAGCCAAGTATGCGGTTGAAACTGGGAGCAGAAACACTTTTGGTTTCTACTCGAAATTCATTGTGCCAATTGTTGTGCTAATCTCATTCAGTACTCTCGCAACCTTAAACGGCTACCTGGGCAGTAATAATGGATTCGTTGCTATAGCAGTAAACTGTGTCTGGGTGCTATGGCCTTCTCTAATAGCAATTGCTGTCATGAAACTTCATGCGTTAGTCAAAAACCAGACTAGCAAAAGCCCTTAAAATCCCGTACCTTTGCGCCCCCGTCAAGGCGACGGGCCTTGCCGACGCAACGGCAAGAGCATCAAACTACATGCGTGACGGCCCGGGCTTCGGCTGCCACGTGTATTAACTGAGGCCCGACAATTTTTTATGGCAACTGAATTAGTTGACAATTTCGACTGGGACAATGTAGGCGCTAGCGGCTTCGGCGGCAACTACTCCGCTGACGAGCGCGCTCGCATGGAGCAGATGTACGGCGACACGCTGACCACTGTCCAGGAAGAAGAAGTAATCAAAGGCACCGTGGTGGGCATCACCGACCGCGATGTGATTCTGAACATCGGCTTCAAGTCCGATGGTCTGGTGTCGCTGGCCGAATTCCGCGACCTGCCCGACCTGAAAATCGGCGACGAGGTGGAGGTGTTCATCGAAGACCAGGAAGACCAGAACGGCCAGCTCATCCTGAGCCGCAAGAAAGCCAAAATCAAGCAGGCCTGGAAAGCCATCTACGATGCGCTGGAGATGGATACCATCCTGGAAGGCGTAGTGAAGCGTCGCACCAAGGGCGGCCTCATCATGGAGCTCGACGGCGTAGAAGCCTTCCTGCCCGGCTCGCAGATTGACGTGAAGCCCATCCGCGACTTCGACATTTATGTTGGCCGTCGCATGGAAGTGAAGGTTGTGAAAATCAACTCCGCTTTCGACAACGTAGTGGTGTCGCACAAAGTCCTCATCGAGAAGGACCTCGAGCAGCAGCGCGAAGCCATCCTCAACAACCTGGAGAAAGGCCAGATTCTGGAAGGCAACATCAAGAACATGACCAACTTCGGCGTGTTCATCGACCTCGGCGGCGTAGATGGCCTGCTGCACATCACCGACATCTCGTGGGGCCGCATCGCGCACCCGAGCGAAGTGCTGACGCTGGACCAGAAGCTCAACATCGTGGTGCTGGACTTCGACGAAGCCAAGAAGCGCATCTCGCTGGGTCTGAAGCAACTGACTCCCCACCCGTGGGATTCGCTGCCGGCCGACCTGCAGCCGGGCTCCAAGGTTTCGGGCCGCATCGTAAACGTGGCCGACTACGGCGCGTTCATGGAAGTGGTACCGGGCGTAGAAGGCCTCATCCACGTTTCGGAAATGAGCTGGAGCCAGCACCTGCGCAACCCGCAGGACTTCATCAAGCAGGGCGACACGGTAGAAGCGCAGATTCTGACGCTGGACCGCGAAGACCGCAAGATGAGCCTGGGCATCAAGCAGATGACCGAAGACCCCTGGACCCGTGGCGACTTCGCTACCACCTACGCCGTAGGCAGCAAGCACAGCGGCCTCGTGCGTAACCTGACCAACTTCGGCCTGTTCGTAGAGCTGGAAGAGGGTGTGGACGGCCTCGTGCACGTGTCCGACCTGTCGTGGACCAAGAAAATCAAGCACCCCTCCGAAATGGTGAAGGTGGGCGACCGTCTCGACGTGGTAGTACTGGAGCTGGACCTGGGCGCCCGTCGCCTGGCCCTGGGCCACAAGCAGCTGGAGGAAAACCCTTGGGATACCTTCGCTACCGTGTTCACCCCCGGCTCGACCCACCGCGCTACCATCACCGAGAAGTCGGAGCGTGGCGCCGTGCTGGAGCTGCCCTACGGCATCGAAGGCTTTGCCTACCCCAAGGGCCTGGTGAAGGAAGATGGCTCCAACGCTGAAAGCGGCGAAGCCCTCGACTTCCGCGTAACGGAATTCTCGAAAGAGGACCGTCGCATCGTGCTCTCGCACACGGCCGTGTACAACAGCGCCGCTGCTGCCGAAGACGACAGCCGCAACGCCAAGTTCAAGAAGAAGACCAACGCCAAAGGCGGCGACGCCCAGGGCGAAGGCAAAATGAGCGACCTGAAGAAGCAGACCGAAGACAAGTCGACCCTCGGCGACCTCGACGCCCTGAGCGCCCTGCGCGACCAGATGATGGGCAACGAGCGCAAGGCCGGCGAGCAGAAGCTGAAAGCTGCTGCCGCTGCCAAGGTAGAAAACCCCGCTGCCGGCCCCGACAACTCGCAGGAGCTTGCCGACGGCAACGCCAGCGCGGAGGAAGCTGCCAAAACCGCCGCTACCATCGCCAATACCGATGGCGAGCAGACTCCCCCTGCTTCGACCAGCGACGAAGCCAATGCCTAAGGCTTAGCTTCCACCACAAGAAAAAAGCTCCGGCCGCAAGGCTGGAGCTTTTTTTGTGGTGGAAGCCTTGCCTACCCCAACCCGGCTGCTTACCTTTGCCCTCCCAAAGACCACTCCCGGTGACGTGACCGAGTGGCTAGGTAGAGGTCTGCAAAACCTCCTACAGCGGTTCGAATCCGCTCGTCACCTCCAATGCCTGATTCCGCTTCGTAAGTTTTGACTTATGGAGCGGAATTTTTGCTTTTCAGCCAGTCTGTTCGGTCGATTTCTAGAAAACGCTTTAGGAAGAACTGGTTCATAGAGGCGGCAGTGGAGGCTGTTTTGTGCAGAAATACCAAGGGCCTTGGGTTTTGCTCGGCATTGTGCCTACATTACGCACCCAAGCCGGAAAACCTTACGTACGGCTGCCCAAACGCCTTCCCACCTTTCTTTCATTTATGAAGATTATTGACTTGCGCACCATGCGCGGACCAAGCTATTGGTCGGTTAAGCACACCAAGCTCATTGTTTCCAAAGTAGACCTGGAGGAGTTTGCCGGGCGCTGGTCCAATACCGTGACGGGGTTGGGCAGCCGGCTCATCAAGCTGTTTCCCAAAATTGGCCAGCCCCAGCCCAAGGGCATGAGCGGCGGCCGGCAGTCGGCCAACCGCCCCCCGCTGGACCTGGAGCAGCTCAACGACGGCGAGCCGCTGGGCCACGTCATCTACCACGTAGCGCTGGAGCTGCAGCGCATGGCTGGCATGCCCGTGTACTGGGGCAAGAGCTACCCCGCCCGCGAAGAAGGCGTGGAGTACGTGGTGTTTGCCTACCAGGAAGAGCGGGCCGGCCGCCGGGCCCTGGAGGCCGCCGTAGAAATCGTGGAAGCGGCCTGCCGCAAGCAGAAGGTCGATATCAAGCCCATCATCGAGGAGCTGCACGAAATCCGGGAGGATGAGTTCATCGGGCCCAGCACCTACAGCATCGTAGCCGAAGCCGCCTCACGCAACATTCCCTACATCGCCCTGAAGAACAGCAACATCATTCAGCTGGGCTACGGCGTCAACCAGAAGCGCATCTGGGCCACCACTACCAGCTACACCTCCCACGCCGGGGTGGAAGTGGCCGGCAATAAGAACCGCACCAAGGCCATGCTCAAGGATGCCGGCGTGCAGGTGCCCCGCGGCACCACCGTGTACTCCGAGGCAGGCCTGCGCGACGCCATCGACGAGCTGGGCTTTCCCATCGTGACCAAGCCGCTCGATGGCAACCACGGCAAGGGCGCCACCATCCGCATCATGAACTGGAAGGATGCCGTGGAAGGCCTCAAGGCTGCCCAGGTGTATTCCCGCGCCGTCATTGTAGAGCAGTTTATCGAAGGCTTCGACTTCCGCCTGCTGGTCGTAAATGGCAAGCTGGTGGCCGCTGCCAAGCGCACCCCCGCCGCTGTAACCGGCGATGGTGTGCACACCATTCAGCAGCTCATCGACGAAGTAAACAAAGACCCCCGCCGGGGCGTGGGCCACGAAAAGGTGCTGACGGCCATCAAAGCCGACAAGCATACCCTGGCCATTCTGAAAAGCAAAGACCTTAGCCTGAAGTCGGTGCTGCCAGCCGGTGAAACGCTCTACCTGAAAAGCACGGCCAACATCAGCACCGGCGGCACGGCCAGCGACGTAACCGACCAGATGCACCCCTACAATGTGCTGCTGGCCGAGCGGGTGGCCGGCATTGTGGGCCTCGACATCTGCGGCATCGACCTGATGGCCACCGACATTGCCGTGCCGCTCAACGAAAGCCGCGGGGCCGTGATTGAAGTGAATGCCGCGCCGGGCTTCCGCATGCACATCTCGCCGGCCGATGGCCTGCCCCGCAACGTAGCCGCGCCGGTGGTCGACATGCTGTTTCCGCCCGGCTCCACGGCCCGCATTCCCATCATTGCCATCACGGGCACCAACGGCAAAACCACCACCACCCGCCTTATTGCCCACCTGGTGGCCAGCAAAGGCTATAAAGTAGGCTTCACCACCACCGACGGCATCTACATTCAGGGCGTACAGCTGGAGAAGGGCGACTGCACCGGCGGCGTCAGCGCCGAGTTTGTGCTGAAAGACCCCACCGTGAACTACGCCGTGCTGGAAACCGCCCGCGGCGGAATGCTGCGCTCGGGCCTGGGCTTCAACACCTGCGACATTGCCGTGGTAACCAACGTAGCCGCCGACCACCTCGGCATGCGCGACATCTACACGGTGGAGGAAATGGCTGCCGTGAAAGGCGTGGTGCCCCGCACCGTGCGCAAAAACGGCTGGGCCGTGCTCAATGCCGACGACGACTTGGTGTATGCCATGGCCCGCACCGTGGACTGCCGCGTGGCCCTGTTCAGCATGGATGAGAAAAACCCGCGCATCATCGAGCACGTGGAAGCCGGGGGCGTGGCCGCCGTGTACGAGGAAGGCTACATCACCATCTACAAGAACAGCTACAAGCTGCGCATCGACCGGGCCGCGGAGTTTCCCATCACCCTCGGGGGCCGGGCCGGCTTCAACATCGAGAACAGCCTGGCCGCGGCCCTGGCCGGCTACCTGGCCGGGTTCGACCGCGACGACATCAAGACGGCCTTCCGCACCTTCATTCCCTCGGCCGCCAAAACGCCGGGCCGCATGAACATCTACAAGTTTCCCAAGTGCGAGGTGGTGGTCGACTACGCCCACAACACGGCGGGCATCAGCAAGTACGCTGAGTTCATGGATGCCACCACCGCGACCCGCAAAATCGGCGTGGTGTCGGGCCTGGGCGACCGCCGCGACGAAGACACGCTGAGCTTTGCCCGCATCGCGGGCCGCATCTTCGATGAAGTAATTCTGCGTCAGGACCGCGACCTGCGCGGCAAGACAGCCGAGGAAATCAAGGCCCTAATGGAAAAAGGCCTGCGCCTCGACAAGCCCGACCTGTCTATTACTTACATTGAAAACGAGATGGAGGCCATCGACCACGCGCTGGAAAACGCACCCGAAGGCGCCGTCATCACCCTGCTTACCGAGAACATCTCCGCCGTGCTGGCCAAGCTCGATAAGTACGAAACCGCTACTGCCCAGACCGCCAAAGAGCTGGTTTAACGACCAACAATACGACGCAACAAAAAGCCCGCTTCAGCAACGAAGCGGGCTTTTTTATACGCGAACCGGAATGAGGAATCGGCTACAAAATCCGTGAAATCTGAAAAATCCGTGTCAAACGAAGTTCAGCGAAGCTAATCCGTGGTTCAGACTACTTCAGGGTAAAGGTGGTTTTGCCCATTAGCGTGCCGCTCTCGTAGAGCTCCACGGTGTGCATGCCCTTCTTGTAGTCGGCTCCTTTGGCGTAAGTAAACTGCAGCTGCTGCTTGGAGTTGTCGTACACCACGTCCTGCTTCTGGGTGTAGAAGGCTTCCTGCCCGTCCACGGTGAAGGTGCCGCCGCCGGTGCTCAGGTTGTAGAGGGCGGCGCCGTCGGGCTCCAGAATGCGCAGGTAGATGGCCTTGGTTTCCTTGGGCGACACGTCGTTGCGGGCCAGGCTAAAGCTCACCTTCACTTTCTCCACCTTCTTGGCTTTGAACTCGTCCTTGTCGTCGTCCTTCTCCTTGTTTTTGGAGGTGATAATGGCAATCTTGATGTTCTCGGCCTGCAGGCGCGAGGCCACCGTCACTTTTTCGGCCAGCTCCTGGTTGCTGCGGGCCAGCGTGCTGATGGTGTCGGTCAGCTTATTCTGCTTTTCCTTCAGCGTGGTGGTTTCGGTGTAGAGGGTTTCGTTGTCCTTCTTCAGCTCGGCAATGTCGGTGTCCTTCTTGCGCAGCTGCCCCTCCAGGTTCTGGGCGCGCTGCTTGAACAGGTTCTGCTGGGCAATGGAAAAGCTGCCGGCTTTAAAAGAGCGTAGCTTGAGCAGGTCGGCATTGATGGCGGCAATGCGGGCCTCCAGCGAGTCGTTGCTCAGGCCCAGGGCCTGCAGCTCCTGGCTTTGGCGCTCAAAATCGGCCTTGAGGGCCTCGTATTGCTTAATTTGTTCCTGCAGCTTGCTGTCCTTGGCCTTTACTTCGGTGGTAAGCACCTCATTCTGCCGGCCTTTCTGCTGGTTGAGGTAGAACAGGACCCCGTTGATGCCAAGCAGCACAAGCACCAGGGCTACCCAGAGCAGTACACGGTTGTTGGAGCGGGGTTCGGGGGTTTCGTTTGGGTCCATGCAGGAGGGGTTAAGCGAAAAATGCGGGTGTAAGGTAACGAACGAAGCCAGGGAAGCCGGCGTACCTTTGGGTGTAAAAATAGCGGACTTCTTGGCCCGCACAACTTGGCGTTATACTTTGTCAGCATGCAAACGGTTTTTTCCGCCTTCGACGCTGCCTACTGGCAAGCCCGCTACCTCGACGGCCGCGATGCCTGGGACACGCACGGCATTACCCCGCCGCTGCAAGCCTACTTCGACCAGCTCGATGTGCGCCAGCAGCCTCGTATTCTGATTCCCGGTGCCGGCCGCGCCTACGAGGCGGAATACCTGCACCGGGCAGGTTTTCAGAATGTATTCGTGGCCGATTTGGCCCGGGAGCCCCTGGCCGCCCTGGTGGAGCGGGTGCCCGAATTCCCCAAGGCCCACCTGCTGCTGGCCGACTTTTTTCAGCTGCCCAAGGATGTGCCCTACGACCTGATTGTGGAGCAGACCTTCTTCTGCGCCCTCAACCCCAAGCTGCGCGAAGCCTATGCCCGGCAGTGCGCCGGCCTGCTGCGGCCCGGCGGCACCCTGGCCGGCCTGCTCTTCGAAGGGGAAATAGGCCCGGGCACCGAGCCGCCCTTCGGCGGCAGCCGCGCAGAATACCGCGAGTACTTCGCGCCTTTCTTCGAGTTCAAGCACTTCGATACCGCCTACAACTCCATCAAGCCCCGGGCTGGCCGGGAGCTGTTTATTTGTTTGAAAAAGAAAGAGTAGAGAGTTACAAGGGTCTAATCAGTCCTCCTGATAATCTCCTGCTACTTACTACTCTCTACTCCATACCAACTTATGCTCTCCAACCTCGTCAACGCCCTTCCCAACTTTCACCACACCGATTCCGGCCAGTTCTTTCTCATGGCCGGTCCCTGCGTCATTGAGGGCGAAGACATGGCGCTGCGCATTGCCGAGCGCGTGAAGGGCATCACCGACCGCCTGCAGATTCCCTACATCTTCAAAGGCTCCTACCGTAAGGCCAACCGCTCCCGGCTGGATTCCTTTACCGGCATTGGCGACGAAACCGCGCTGCGCATTCTGCAGAAGGTAGGCCGCGAAATCGGGGTGCCCACCGTGACGGACATTCACGAGTCGGGCGAGGCGGCCTTTGCCGCCGAGTACGTCGACGTGCTGCAGATTCCAGCTTTCCTGTGCCGGCAGACCGACCTGCTGATTGCCGCCGCCAAAACCGGCAAAGTGGTAAACGTGAAGAAAGGGCAGTTCCTGAACGGCGAGGCCATGCAGTTTGCCGTGGATAAGGTGCGGCAGTCGGGCAACGAGCACGTCATCCTCACCGACCGCGGCAACTCCTTCGGCTATTCTGATTTGGTGGTGGACTTCCGCAACCTGCCCGTGATGCGCCGCTTCGATGTGCCTGTGGTGATGGACGTGACCCACTCCCTGCAGCAGCCCAACCAGGCCAGCGGCGTCACCGGCGGCCAGCCCGCCCTCATCGAAACCATTGCCAAGGCCGCCATTGCCGTGGGCGCCGACGGCCTGTTCATCGAAACTCACCCCACGCCCAAAACCGCCAAGAGCGACGGCGCCAACATGCTGCCGCTCGACCAGCTGGAGGATTTGTTGGTGAAACTTACGCGGGTGCGGGAGGCCATTCGGTAGCAGCAACAGGATGAATGCTCTCAAAAAGCTATTTCCTTACGCCTTGACCAGCGCTGCGGTCATTGGGCTATGGCACTTGTTCACCTTGACAGACAATGACCTGTCGACGTCAACTGACAACAAGCTAGTGCTGCTCAACCAAGCACTTTCAACAATATTTTTCTACAAGACATTGTTCTGGCTGGTGCTTGCCAACCTTGGGGTTTTTATCTCTAAGAGTATTCTAAACAAGCAAAACCAAGCAGCAGTAGCTACTGCCTGCGTGGGGTTGGCTTTTTACTTCTATATAGGGCAATTTGTTGATAAAAACTGTGCATTCCCCTATTACAGAGTGTTTGTTAGTCAATCTGTTGCGGAAGAGTATTTGCAGCGCCCAATTGAAGAAGCTGGCTATTACATCGGGCCTATTTTGACTGAGAAAATCGAAGACCGACAAATGGAGTTCAGACGGTATGCCATTAGCGGGCTTGGTGATATTAACTATAAGCCAGCAACAAAGATGCTGGGGCAGATTTTGGTTGATAAAACGGAAGTAGAGTGGATTAGAGCAGATGCATACGTTGCGCTGACAAAATTCAATACGGCAAGCGCCAGGAAGATTTTGAGGGACTTCCAAGTCTCTTCTTCGGATACGACTGACCAGAAAGTAGTAGCACTTGGTAATTATTTCTTGCTTCCAAACTAATCTGATTCGAGCTGTAAAGAGCCCGTCACACCCGCAGCCAGAAGTGCTGCTTGGGCTGATTCTTCCGGAAGAACACCAGCCCGATATAAAACAAGTCGACAGTCAGCATCACATCGGGATGAGCCTTGATAGCTTCCCAGGCCCGCTCCATGTCGGCCGACCAGTGAATGTCGTCGAGGATAAACACCGAGTTGTCGGTACGGTGGGCCAGGCAGAGCTCGAAGTAGCGCAGGGTGGGCTCGTAGCGGTGGTTGCCGTCGAAGAAAACGAAATCCAGGGGCTGGCCCAGGGCGGCCAGGGTAGGGGGCAAGGTGTAGTCGAGGTTGCCTTCCACCAGCTCAATGTTGCGCAGATTCAGCGCGGCGAAGGTTTCGCGGGCAATGGCCGCGGTGTTGGGGCAGCCTTCGAAGGTGACGACGCGGCTACGGGAGTCGGCAGCGGCAAGGTAAGACGTAGTGAGCCCCAGCGAGGTGCCCAGCTCCAGAATGGTAGCCGGCCGGAAGTGGTTGGCCAGCCGAAACAGCAGCTGCGCCAGGCGCGGCGGCTTGGCGGCGGTGCGGGCAATGTCGGCCACCCGGCGCTGCCGGCCCGCCCCGGTGTGGGAGCCGGCGCCAAAGTCGGCTACTGAAATAACAGTGTCGCTGCTCAGCAGCTGCTGCCGCCGCTTTTCCACCCGCTCGTAGGCGGCGAAGGTGCCCGTGTGCCGCACCACCGTGGCGTACACGGTAAAGACAAAGGGCGAGTGCAGGCCGTGCTCGTTGCCGGAGCGCAGCCAGAAGCGGAGGTAAGCGAGGAGTTGAAACAAGCGTGAGGCAGTTAATGCCTGTAAAAATAGAACGTCATGCCGAGCTTGTCGAAGTATCTTGCTCGCAGCAGTAATCCTATCGATTGGGTTTACTGCCGCCGGCAAGATGCTTCGGCTGCGCTCAGCATGACGCGTGCTATGAGTGGAGCAGCAATGCTAAGGTTAGTTGAGCCGGTACGGCACCATGAGGGTAAACTCAGGGATGTCGACCGAGAATTCCTGGCCATTGGCCAGGCGCTCCATCAGGTAAGTGCCGTGCATCTTGCCCATGCCTGACTTGAGGTTGCAACCGCTCACGTACTGGTGGGCTTCGCCGGGCTCGAGTACCGGCTGGCGGCCCACTACGCCTTCGCCCTCCACCTCGCGCATAACGCCGGTGGCATCGTGGATGTACCAGTGCCGACGCAGCAGCTTTACGGTAAATTCGCTGTTGTTGCGAATCTCAATCTTGTAGGCAAACACAAAATGCTCCTGCGCCGGGCTCGAGTAATCGGGCAGGTAGTTGGTCGTAACCGAAACGGTGACGCCCTGCGTAGTGGTGGTGGGCATGGCAGTGGGTGGCTGAAGAGGCTACGGACTTAACACAAGCCCGCAGGAATTGGTTTTACGCAAAAGCGGCGATTCAACGCCGTGTCAGTCTGTTTATTTTGTTTTCAAGCCGATGGTAAAGATAGCCGAAAGCTGGCGTCCGGTGCTCGCCGATGAATTCGAAAAACCGTACTTTCAGCGCCTTATCGCCTTCGTGAAAGGGGAGTACGCTACTACCACGGTTTACCCGCCCGGCCCTCAGATTTTTCACGCCTTCGATGCCTGCCCGTTCGGGCAGGTGCGCGTGGTCATTCTGGGGCAGGACCCCTACCACGGCAAAAATCAGGCCCATGGTCTGGCCTTCTCCGTGAATGAGGGAATTCGCACGCCCCCTTCTTTGCACAACGTGTTCAAGGAGCTGCAGGCCGACCTGCCCGGCACGCCTCCGCCGCCCAACGGCAACCTCGACCGCTGGGCCCGGCAGGGCGTGCTACTGCTCAATGCTACCCTCACCGTGCGGGCCGGCGAGCCGGGCTCCCACCAGAAAAAGGGCTGGGAGGAGTTTACCGATGCCGTTATCCGCAAAGTATCGGAAGGCAAGGAGCACGTCGTGTTCATTCTCTGGGGCGCCTACGCCCAGAAAAAAGCCGAGCTGATTGACGAGAGCAAGCACCTGATTCTTAAGGCTGCTCACCCTTCGCCCTACGCCGCCGACCGGGGCTTCTTCGGCAGCCAGCCCTTCAGCAAAACCAACGCCTGGCTGCAGGAGAAGGGCATGGCGCCGATTGAGTGGTAATTTTTTTGATGAGCTGATTTTTTGATTTGCTTATGTGCTGATGTGTCATTGCGAGGCAACGCCGAAGCAAACGAAGTTCGGCGTAGCCAATCCGTCACCAGCCCACTAATATGAAAAGCCCCAACGCCAGGTCCGGCATTGGGGCTTTTCTATACATCACATCAGCGTGTGTCTGAATGCTAGAGGACGGATTGGCTACGCCGAACTTCGTTTGCTTCGGCTGCGCCTCGCAATGACACGTCTTTTCACTTCATCACTTCAGCCTAAATAATATTAAACAGGCGGCTCCAGCGCACTTTGTGCAGCAGGTCGGCGTGGGGGTCGATAGACAGCCAGATGAGCACGGCTTTGCCCACGATGTGGTCTTCGGGCACAAAGCCCCAGAAGCGGGAGTCCTCGGAGTTGTGGCGGTTGTCGCCCATCATCATGTAGTAGTTCTGCTTGATGGTGTAGCTGCTCAGGGGCTTGCCGTTCTGGTAAATCATGCCATCCTGCCAGGTAATGCCCGGGTTGCGCTCGTAGTAGGCAATAATCTTGAAGTAGATGCCCGCGTTGGCCGGCGTCAGGGCAATGGTCTGGCCTTTCTTGGGAATGGGCAGGGGGCCGTAGTTGTCGAGCTGCCACTTGCGCTGCACGGCGCTCATGGCATTGGTGTTGCGGAAGTCGGCCACATCGGGGAACAGCGTTACCGGGGGCTGAATCACCTGAATGTCGCGCACGTAGGGCTGCTTGCGGAAATACTCCGCCGTGGCCTCGGTGCAGCTGATAACGTAGCCGTACTTGCCGGTGGCGGGGTCCTGCTGGGCGGCGGGAAAGCCGCCGGGCTGGTCGTAGTCAATCACGCCCTGCTCGCGGAGGGCGTTGCGCACCTCGTCGTTGGGGCTGTCGACCTGCATGAAGTAAGTGGTTTGCAGGTTTACCGGCGCCTCCCCGGGCTTGCCGTTGAGGAACACCCGGCCATTGCGAATTTCCAGGGTGTCGCCGGCAATGGCCACGCAGCGCTTGATGTAGTTGGTGCGCAGGTCGGCGGGGTACTGGGCCTCCCAGGGCACGTGGAATACCACCACGTCGTTGCGCTTCACCTCCGAAAAGCCGGGCAGGCGGTAGGTGGGCAGCTGAATCAGCTCGGAGTAGCTCTTAATGCCCGTGCCCCAAATCGTTTGATGGGTGAGGGGCACCTGCAGGGGCGTCTGGGGTGTGATGGGGCCGTAGTGCAGCTTGCTCACGAACAGGTAGTCGCCCACCAGCAGGGAGTCTTCCATGCTGGGCGTGGGAATGGTATAAGCCTCGAACGTGGCCCAGCGGATAAGGGTGGCGGCCACCACGGCGAAAATCAGCGAGTCGGCCCACTCCCGGCTTTTGGTTTTGGGCGGGGGCGGCGGGGCGTTGGGGTCGCGGCGTTGGGAAGTTAACAGTGCCATAAGGAGCAGCGCGGGCCAGAGCTGGCGCTAAAGAGGTGCAGATGAGGAAGTGAAACCGAAAATAAGGTGCAAGCTAAGCCGCGGCTGCGGAACACTACAGCCCCAGCAGCTCTTTCATGCCGAACACGCCCGTGCGGCCCGGCAGCCACTCGGCCGCCAGCAGGGCGCCCTGGGCAAAGCCTTCGCGGCTGTGGGCTTCGTGCTTGAGCTCCAGGGTATCGACGGCCGAGGTGTAGCTTACCACGTGAGTGCCCACCACGTTGCCGATGCGCTCCGACAGCACGGCCAGCTCACTGGGGCTTTCGGCCGGGGCGTTGCGCCAGGTGGTTTTGCTCGGGAAGTGGCGGATAATGGCTTCGGCTGCGGTCAGGGCCGTGCCGCTGGGCTGGTCTACTTTCTGGGTATGGTGCACCTCGCGCACGGTCACGTCGTAGCCGCCGAACTGGTGCATCTTGGCCGCCAGGTACTCGTTGAAGTGGAAGAACAGGTTTACGCCCACGCTGTAGTTGGAGGCGTAGAACAGGCTGCCCTTGGTTTCTTCCGTCAGCTTGCGGGCCTCCTCGAAGCGGTGCAGCCAGCCGGTAGAGCCGCACACTACCGGAATGCCCTGGCGCAGGCAGGCGGTTATGTTGTTCAGCGCCGAGTCGGGGTGGGTAAACTCAATGGCGACGTCGGCCGTGGCCGGGGTGAAGTCGGCAATGCGCAGCTCACCCGCGTGCGGGTCCACGATGCCGGCAATCTGGTGGCCGCGCTGGGTAGCCTGCGCAGCAATGGTCTGGCCCATTTTGCCGTAGCCGATAAGAAGAATGTTCATGGGTGGTAGTTATCAGTTGCTCGTTGTCAGTTGTCCGGGTTGTTCTGATATCGGTTGGCAAAGACTCCGGTGAAATCTGACAACTGACCACGAACAACTGACAACTAACTTCCTATTTCAATTTCAGCGCAAACATAACCCCGGGGGCCGTGGGCAGGGCCGAGGCCCGCCCGGGCACCGCCATCAGGGTTGGTTCCCAGTGCAGGGCCAGGTCGTCGCTCACGTCGAAGTCCCTGAGGTGGGCGTCAACCAGAGCGTCTACGATTTGCAGGCCATAAGCCAGGCCGCAGTACAGGATAAAGATGTCGCGGTAGCCCCGGTAAAACTGAATGCCGCGCTGAATGGCTTCCAGGCTGCGCTCCTGCCGGGCGCGGGGCCCCAGGGCGGTGCTGCCGATGGGGGTTCCGGTAGCTACCAGCTCCTCGGCATCGACGTATTCGCGGAAGCGGCTCTGGTAGAAGTACTCGCCGTAGCCTACGCCGCCCAGGGCGCCATACACCAGCGGCAGCTTCCACCAGCTGCGGTTGTACACCTGCCCGGCGCCGGGCAGCACGGCCGCCAGCAGGGCGGCTTTGCCGGGCCGGGTGAGGCGCAGGCCAAACAGGCGCTCGGTGCGCTTGGCCGAGTCGGCCGCAGCTTGGGCTTTGCGCGAAACCGGCGGGGCCTGGTTTACCCGGGCCGTATCGGGGCGGGTAGCGGGAGCCTGGGCCTTAACCGGCCCCAGTCCCAGCAGGAAAATGCCCAGCAAAGCCCTAACCAGATAGAATAGGTTACTCATGAAGCCCTTTAACGGGAAAAAGCCGGAATTAGCACCTGGCAGTTAGTTAAAAGTTGAGCTGCGCCAGAACTGGAGGTTAATGAAAAAAGAACGTCATGCTAAGCCTGGCTAAGCATCTTGTCCGCAGCAGTAACTCCTATAAAGAGGGGTTACTCTCGTGGTAGAGATGCTTCGCTGCGCTCAGCATGACGTGCTATTTCTGGTTTTCACCCGGCTTACGACGGCTGCAGGATGTGCAGAATGCGCTGCATGTCTTCTACCGAGTCGAAGGCGATTTTAATTTCGCCGTTGCCCTTGGGGCCGGGGCGCACCTGCACGCGCGAGCCAAACCGGTCGGTGAGGTGGCGCTCGGTGCGGCGCAGCTCGGCGGCCGGAATCACCGGCTGAGCGGGTTCATTGCGGGTGGTTGTGCTGCCGCCGTTTGCGGAGGTGGGACGGCCCCAGCCATTGCGCACCAGCTCTTCTACCCGGCGCACCGACAGCTCCTCGGCCACAATCTTGCGGAACAGCTCCACCTGCAGCTTGGGGTCGTCGATGGTGATGAGGGCACGGGCATGGCCCATGCTGATTTCGGCATCGCGCAGGCCAATCTGCACGTCGGGCGGCAGCTTGAGCAGGCGCAGGTAGTTGGTCACCGTCGAGCGGTTTTTGCCCACCCGGTCGCCCAGCTCTTCCTGGCGCAGGTTGCACTCGCTGAGCAGGCGCTGGTAGCTGAGGGCAATTTCGATGGCATTCAGGTTTTCGCGCTGAATGTTCTCAATCAGGGCCATTTCCAGCATCTGCTGGTCGTCGGCCTTGCGGATGTAGGCGGGAATGGTATCGAGGCCGGCCAGCTTGGAGGCTTGCAAGCGGCGCTCACCCGAGATAAGCTGGTAGGCGTTAGTACCCAGCTGCCGCACCGTCACGGGCTGAATGATGCCCTGTATCTTGATGCTGTCGGCCAGCTCCTGCAGGGCCTCCTGGTCGAAGTGGGTGCGGGGCTGGTAGGGGTTGGTTTCGATGTGCTCGACGGCAATAAAGCCCACCGAGTTGACGGGGTGGGGCACCAGCCGGTCGCCCTGCCGCTCGCCTTTCTTTTCGTAGCTGCCTTCAATCAGGGCGTTGAGGCCCCGGCCGAGGCCCCCGATTTTTCGCTTGGGCACGGGTTGGGCGGCGGCTGCCGGGGTGGTTTTCTCGTCGTTCTTCTCTGCGGTCATCTCAGCTTTGGGGCTTTTGCGATAAATGGCGGCAAAAGCGAAAGTCAAAATTACGGAAACTTAGGCAGGGCTGCGCTATGCCGGGCGAGAAATCGGCGAAGAGTCTAAAGGAGAGGCCGGGCAGCCCGCTGAAGCCGTGGGCTGCTGCCTCGAACACCCCTTACACAGGCATAAACCGTGTTCGGAGCGGTGTAAGGACTATTCTTAGCGGAGTAAGGGGTATTCTCGAGGGCGTAAAGGGTATTCAGAAAAGCAGGGGCTTGCCTTTTGCTACCTGCGTGGGTTGGTGTGCAGGCCCAGCACTTCTACCACTTCGCACACGCCTACACGGTGGCCCTCGTGCAGGTAGCCGCGTAGCCCGCGATGAATGTGCCGGGTATGGAACTCGCGGTGGTGGGGTGAAATAATAAACATGTCGGCAAGGCCGTGCTGAGGCATGGGCACGCCTTCCGGCAGCATATCGCCCGCTGGCGTGATGAACTCCGGCCAAATCATGAACAGCAAATTGCGCGTGGCAATGGCCTCGTAGGAAAAGTCCCAGCGGATGTGCTGGTAATGGGGGCGCTTCCGGCCCCCTTCTTCGGGACTGAAAAGGGAGTAGCTGACCCGGAAATCGGGCGGCAGCCCGGTGGTTTCGGAGTAGGAGGGCATAACGAAGAAAGAGGGCGATGACGCGGGTAGGGGCGGGGACGAGCCAGGCAGCCTGGCGAATTACCAGCCGGCTGGCCGGACGTGCTTCTCGCGGTCGGCGGCGTACTGTAAGCAAGCGCTTACCATTGCCATGGTCAAGCCGGGGAATGCTGCAATGGTGCTGTCGATACTCAGCGAGCCCGCTAGCCAATCCAGTACATCGATAACACTTATCTGAGTGCCAATCAGGCAGGCGAAGCCTAATCTGACTTTGGGGTGGATGCTGATTAGTGGATGGTCTGGCAGACGGCCTTCTTCTTGGTAGCGTAGTCGCTCAGCAAGGTCAGGGTTGATGAGGGCTGCGTAATCCTTGACAACCTGTATTTGCCGGTTGTTCTCCCTAAAACCTGATACTTCACCGGATATAACGCTGTTAAGCGCGGGGTAATCCCCAGGGAATCTCAACCCACCCGGATTATGGGTGTCTAAATCCAGTATTTCCATGAGCACCGGGAAGCCTACGCCAGCATCGTAGAATACACCAAAAGGAGCCCGGGCAAAGATTTTTCCGCTGAGGGTTGTGCCAAGAGGAAGCTGTTGCTTCGCCTCATTCCAGCGAGCATCTGATTGTTCGGCAGGAGTGAAAGCAGGTGGGTTGTCAATTATTTCATAAGGCATACCTCACCAAGGTACAAACTCTAAATCCGCTCGTCCTCCGCCGTTTCCTCGGGGCTGGCTTCCACGCTGTTCTTTTCTACGATTTCGCGGGCCAGGTTGAGGTAGCTGATGGAGCCTTTGCTTTCGGCGTCGTGCAGGATGGCCGGGATGCCGAAGCTGGGCGACTCGCTCAGCTTCACGTTGCGGGGGATGATGGTGTCGAAGGCCAGCTGCTGGAAGTGCATGCGTACTTCCTCAACTACCTGGTTGGAGAGGCGCAGGCGCACGTCGTACATGGTGAGCAGGATGCCCTCGATTTCCAGCTCCGTGTTCAGGCGGCTCTGGATGATTTTGATGGTATTCAGGAGCTTACCCAGGCCTTCGAGAGCGAAGTACTCGCACTGTACCGGAATAATAACCGAGTGAGCCGCCGTGAGGGCATTCACCGTGATAAGGCCCAGGGAGGGCGAGCAGTCGATGATGATGAAGTCGTACTCGGCAGCGAGGGGACGCAGGGCCTCCTTCATCTTCTCCTCGCGGTTGGGCAGGTTTATCATCTCCACCTCGGCGCCCACCAGGTCGATGTGGGAGGGCATGAGGTCGAGGTGGGGCAGCACGTTGGTGGGCAGCACGATGT
Organism: Hymenobacter saemangeumensis; assembly: GCF_039541835.1. Taxonomy (NCBI): domain Bacteria; kingdom Pseudomonadati; phylum Bacteroidota; class Cytophagia; order Cytophagales; family Hymenobacteraceae; genus Hymenobacter; species Hymenobacter saemangeumensis. The sequence goes on from NZ_BAABGZ010000081.1 coordinate 111,302, forward strand.
CCTGGGCGTTGATGCCGTCCACCATGCACTCGTAGATGCTGTTCTGGATGTCCTTGGGGTCGTAGCCCACGCCGGAGGTGGCGTTGGCCTGGGGGTCGGCGTCCACGAGCAGGGTACGGTAGTCCAGGGCCGCCAGGGAGGCCGCGAGGTTGATGGCGGTGGTGGTTTTGCCCACGCCGCCTTTTTGGTTAGCTACCGCAATAATTTTTCCCATTGTCCTTAACTAGTTGTCAGTTGTTCGTTGTCAGTTGTCAGTTAAATCGTAAGGAGTTAGCAGGTCAAAAGAACGACCTGACAACTGACAACTGACAACTGACAACCAAAAACTTTTGCCGTAGCATTGCACAAAGATACATTCTTTCCCTGTTCGCATGGCCCCTTTTTTGGCTCGCCAAGCCGCTCCGCTAGCTAAACGGCTGTTGCCGCTTGCCGTACTGGCCGGGCTGGCCGGCTGCCACGATGCTGCCCGGCAGCCCGTGGAGGAGCGGCGCGTGTTCCGCTACAACCAGCCCGAGGCCCTGACCTCGCTCGACCCGGCCTTTGCCCGCAACCAGGCCAACACCTGGGCCGTGTCGCAGCTCTACAACGGCCTGCTGGAGCTGGATTCGGCCCTGCTGCCCGGCCCGGCCCTGGCCCGGCGCTTCGAGATTTCGCCGGATGGCAGGCGCTACACCTTCTGGCTGCGGCCAGGCGTGCGCTTCCACGACAGCGAGGCGTTTCCTGGAGGGAAAGGGCGGGAGGTAAAGGCAGCCGACTTCGTGTATTCCTTCCGGCGCCTGCTCGATGGGGCCACGGCCAGCCCCGGCGGCTGGATTTTCCGGGGCAAGGTGCTGGAAAACGCCGCCGGCGAGCCCAGCGACACCTGCTTCGTGGCCGTGAACGACTCCACGCTGCGCATTCACCTCAAGGAGCCCTTCATTCCCTTCCTGGGCATTCTCACCATGCCCTACGCCTACGTGGTGCCCAGGGAGGCCGTGCAGAAGTACGGCAAGGACTTCCGCGAGCACCCCGTGGGCACCGGCCCCTTCCGGTTTAAGCTCTGGGACGAGGGCAACGTGCTGCTTTACCACCGCAACCCCGGCTACTGGCGCAAAGACGAGCAGGGCCAGCCCCTGCCTTACCTCGACGCGGTAGCCATCAGCTTCATTGCCGACCGCAAAACCGAGTTCCTGACCTTTATGCAGGGCAAGCTGGACTTCCTTTCTGGTATCCGGGAAGGCTCCCGCGACCTCATTCTGCACCCGGACGGCAGCGTGCGCCAGGACTTCCGGGGCAAGTTCACGGTGCAGAAGGTGCCCTACCTGAACACCGAGTACCTGGGCTTTCAAATGGATTCGACCAACCTGACGGGGGAGCAGGCGGTGCAGGGCCGCGCCCTGCGCGACCGACGCGTGCGCCAGGCCCTGAACTATGCCCTCAACAAGCCCGAGATGCTGGCCTACGTGCTCAACCACGTGGGGCAGCCGGGCACTTCCGGCTTCGTGCCCCAGGCCTTGCCCTCGTTCAGCCAGGAAAAGGTGCCGGGCTACACCTTTCAGCCCCAGAAGGCCCGGCAGCTGCTGCAGGAAGCAAGTTTTGGCCCCGGCCGGCCCCTGCGCCTGCGCCTGAGCACGGTGGCCGAGCGCAAGGAAATCAGCGAGTACATGCAGAAGCAGTGGGCCAACGTGGGCGTGCAGGTCCAGATTGACATCAACCAGAGCGCCGCCCAGCAGGAGTTGGTCGACAATGGCAAGGCGGCCTTTTTCGCCAAAAGCTGGCTGGGCGACTACCCCGACGCCGAAAACTACCTGGCCCTGTTCTACAGCCCTAACTTCAGCCCGGCCGGGCCCGACAAAACCCACTTCAAAAACGCGGAGTACGACCGGCTCTACGACCAGGCCCGCCGGGAGCTGGATGCTGGCAAGCGCACCGCGCTCTACCAGGCCATGGACCGCATTGTAGTACGCGAAAGCCCCGTTATCGCGCTTTATTATGATGAGGTGGTGCGCCTGACCCAGAACAATGTGCGCGGCCTGAAAGCCAACCCCATGAACCAGCTGCTGCTGGAGCGGGTGAGGAAAGAGTAAGACAAGGCGCTGGGCTGGCGCGAGTTTAGCGTAACGAAGTGAAGCGTAACTCGTGACTGTTCTTTCGGGCGAGGCTGCGCCTCGCATCAGCAAGACTCCGGCAAAAGTTTTAATGGCGCGGTTCCGGCTTGCCGCTGGCGCGGCAGGGGAGGCGCAGCCTCCCCGTCATGGCTTGTCACGAGTTACGGCTTTGCCTAAACTCGCGCCAGTGTAGTTGCTACGCTTTCACTGCCCTGGCCGCAGCCTCCTGCTTCCGCCCGAACACCATTCCTTTCAGCTCCCGGCCAATGTTCATAATGGTGAGGTGGTTGAGCGGGAACTCCAGGAAGACGTGGGCCAGGCTCAGGAAAAACAGCCACTTCATGCCCAGCTGGTAGTCGATGGCGTAGACGCCGACCGAGGCTAGCCACAGCAGCAATACCACGGCAATGCGGGCCTTGGGCATCTGGTGCCACTGAATGATGCTGGTTTTGGAAAACCAGTTGAGGTAGTGGTAGGTGTAGGCGAAGGCAATGAAGCGCATGATGACCAGACCCACCGGCGAAGCATACACCTTGCTCAGGATGCTGACATTGCTGGTGTCGCTGGGGTCGAGCCAGTGAATGATGCTGGAGTTGACGCCCTCAAACATCTGGTAGGCCGCGGTGGCGTAGGCGCTGGCGGGCGCCCCCAGGGGCTTTATCACCAAAAAAAGAAGGGGGCAGAGCATGAACACGGCCAGCGAAACCAGGCCCGTGCGGCTTTTGGACTTCAGGGCGCCGTACAGAATAAAGCAGCCCGTGAACAGGTAGACGTGGATGAGGGTGGGCAGAAAAAACGAGAAAAACAGGATGTAATTCCGCGAAAACGTGGCGCAAAGCAGCAGCAGGGCCACGGCTGCCACGCGGTAAAACGTGCTTTTTACTACCACCATTATCAGGGCACCGGCAAAGGCCAGGTACACCACCGTGTTGTAGGGCACCCCTGTGCTGGGCCGGATGGGTTCGAGCAGCGTACTGCTGTAGCTCAGGAAAAACAAGGCGGCCACAATGGCCAGCGCAATCAAGGCCACGTAGTCGCGCGGGCCGTGGGTGAAGTACTTGCGCTGGTGCAGCCAGGAAATTTCGGTGAGGTAGTGGGCCGGCCCCAGCACGGCGTAGGAAAACAGGAACAGCTCGAATGGCAGAAACATCGCCACTGCAAACGAGAGCAGCATCAGGCCAATGTTGGCGTAGTCGAGGCGGGTGGCGGCAGTCATGGCTTGCAGGAGGCTAGGAGCTTACCCAAAGTTACGGTGTAGCCCCGGTCTGTTATAGCGCGGAATTTTATTCCGCGGCCCCGGCCGGCAGCGAGGGGAGGCGCGGAGTAAAATTCCGCGCTACAACAGGGCCGGGCCGCTTTAGCGGTCGGCTGTTTGCACCAGGCCGGCCAGGGGGTCGAGCTGGGCGCGCAGGTAGTTGATAAAGCCCATCAGCTCGTCGGGGGCGCCTTCTTCTACCCGAACGGCCTTCATGGCACCACTGGGCAGCAGCACGGCCACTACGGTGCTGGGCAGGTCGCTGGTGCCTTTGCTGTACAGGTCCTGCAGCTCACTGAAGTGGACTTCCTGGCTGAGGCGCAGCATTTCGGCTACTGTAGTGATGGGCAGGGCAAACTCCTTCCTGCCCACTACGCCCACGTGCTGCTGGCCTTCGTACTCCACGCGCCCGTCGGCAAATACGTTAGCGGTATACACCGGGCACTTTCCAAAGCAAGGCGTACGCTTGAACACCAGTACCGGCGCTTCCACTTCTTCGACTGGCTTAGGGGCCGGCTTGGCAGCGGGCTTGCCTTTCGTTACGGACTTGATAGTCGTTTTGGCCTTGGATGAGCCTTTCTTGGTAACCACCTTGGTCTTTTGGGGACTGGTTTGGGCCGAGGCCGGCAGGCTTAGCAGGGCAGCAAGCAGGAGCAGGAGGAAAGGACGCATTGTCTGAACCACGGATTGACGCGGATTTTTCGGATTACACGGATTCTGGACCACAGATTAACGCAGATTTAACGGATAAGAACGGATTCGGAAGTTTTGTGGTCAGCAAGAAACAAAAGAAATGGCCACTGCGTCTGTTGCGATGGCCATTTCTTTTTGCTGTAAACTAGGCGGAAAAGAATCCGTTCTTATCCGTTAAATCTGTGCCAATCTGCGGTTTAGACTACTTCTTCTTGGCCTGGGTTTCTTTTTCCTGGGCAGCCTTCATGGCTTCGGCCAGGCGAGCCTGGAAGCCGCCGGGCTTTTTGTCCTTGTTCTTCACCTTGTTGGCTTCAAGCTGGGCGCGGATTTTGGTTTCATCCACGAAGGCCTTGGTGATGGCCTGCTGGGCGAAGGTCACCACGTTCGATACGAAGTAGTACCAGGTGAGGCCGGCGGCGAAGCTGTTGAGCACAAACAGGAAGATGATGGGCATCAGGTAGCTGTAGGTCTTCATCGGGCCCTGCATGCTGGTGTTGAGCTGGTTGCTCTGCCAGGTCATCACCAGGGTAGAAACCGTCATCAGCAGCGTGAACATCGACACGTGGTCGCCGTACCATTTCACGTAGAAGGGCAGCTTGGCGAATACGTCGTAGGAGCTCAGGTCCTTGGCCCAGAGGAAGCTTTGCTGGCGCAGCTCGATGGCGTTGGGGAAGAACTGGAACATGGCAAACAGGATGGGCAGCGTGAGCAGCGTGGGCACGCAGCCGCTGAGCGGACTCACCCCGAAGGTCTGGTAGAGCTTCATGGTTTCCTGCTGCACCTTCATCTGGTCGTCGCTGTACTTCTCCTTGAGCTGGTCCAGCTCTGGCTTCAGCACCTTCATGCGGGCCTGGCTTTCGTAGGTTTTGTACGTCAGCGGCCAGGTTACCAGCTTGATGAGCACCACCAGCAGCAGGATGATGATGCCGTAGGAGGGGATGAACTGCTCCAGGAAGTGGAACACCGGCAGAATCACGAAGCGGTTTACCCAGCGGAAGATGCCCCAGCCCAGGTACACGTTGCGGTCGAACTCGGGCGCCACTTCCTTCAGGGTGTTGAAGGCGTTGGGGCCGAAGTAGAAGCGGTACTTGCCGCCGGCCGCGCTGGTCACGTCAGCCACCGGCAGCTGAATCAGCGAGCCCATGCGCTTGAGGTACTTGGCGGAATCACCCAGCTCGGCCTGGGCGTTGAGCGTGCCGCCGCTGAAGGGCTGGCTGTCGGCCACCAGACCCGCCACGAAGAAGCCGTGCTTGTGGGCTACCCAGCGCGTAGGCTCGCTGAGCGTGGTTATTTCCGGCTTCTCGCTCGCCTCGGCCAGCGCATCGTGCTGCCCGCTGACGTAGGAGAAGTTGATGGTGGTGTGGTTGCGGTTCTGCTGCTTGTCCTGCTCGGTTTGCCGCACCTGGTCGTTGAAGGTAAACACCAGCGGCTCCTGGGCTACGGCGCTCTGCAGGTTGTTCAGGCGCAGGTTGTAGCCCAGCTCGTAGCTGTTTGGGGGCAGGGAGTAGCGTTGGATAATTTCACCACCGGCAATAGCTGCATGAAATTCAATGCTCTGGCCCCGTTTGTCAAGGACGGGGCGAGGCTGAAAGTTCAGGTCCGAAAACTTGATGGTCTTGCCGTCCAGCGTGCGGAAGCGGGTATCGAGGCGGGCGCTCTGCGGGTCGAGCAGGTCGAGGGGCTGGCCGAAGAAGGTTTTGTACTTGTTCAGGCGCACGGCCGTAACGCGGCCGCCCCGGGTGGAGAAGGTGATGGTGAGGTGCTCGTTCTGCAGCTGCAGGTCTTTCACCTCGCCGGCAGTTGAGTCAAGCGCCGCTTCGGGGGCGAATGCCGGGGAGGCAGCCGCGGGAGCGGCAGCAGGGGCTTTGGCGGCTTCAGTGGCCGCGGGCGTTTTGCCGTCGGCTTTTTCGTCTTTCTTCGGGCTGAAGAAGAACAGGTACACGAGGAGCAAGGCCGAAATCAGAAAAAGGCCGGTTGCTTGGTTTCTATCCATTACTTATTAGAGGTTGCGAAGGGGCAAAGGTACGGCAGGCGCGGCGGCCCGCCTCTGTCATTGCGAGCGAAACGAAGTGGAGCGCGGCAATCCGTCCTGTTCTCAGCGACCATCCTGTTTAAGTGATGAGCCAGCCCGGTTCTTGTCATTGCGAGCGCAGCGAAGCAAGCCGTCCTGTAAATGCGGCCAGCCGGATAATGTGAATAGCTTTTTTATGCAGCTAACTCCTCCCAAGCCGGATTAAATGTATTAATCAAGCCCAGCTTTTTTGCCCGCGAGCCAGCCTTAAGCTGCTTCTCACGGGCAATGGCAGCATTTACATCGGCAAACGTTTCGAAATACACCAGCTTGTGCACGTTGTACTTCTTGGTAAAGCCTTGGTGCAAACCAGCTTTGTGCTCGGCAACGCGGCGGGCCAAATCGTTTGTGACACCGATGTAAAAAGTGGTATGATTGGCGGTGGTGAGCAGGTAGACGTAGTAGGTGCGCAGCATATTTTAAGCGTCGTCGCTTGTTAGGGCTGGTCGCTGAGAACAGGACGGATTGGCTACGCCGAACTGCGTTTGCTTCGCTGCGCTCGCAATGACACGCCTTTTCGCTCGTTGCGTTGTTACCCCTTCCGGTGCTGAATAGCCGCCCGCACAAAGCGCGTGAACAGCGGGTGGGGCGTCTCCACGGTGCTTTTCAGCTCGGGGTGAAACTGCCCGGCTACAAACCAGGGGTGGCCGGGCAGCTCGATTACCTCCACCAGGCCGGTTTCGGGGTTGGTGCCCGAAGCCAGCAGGCCGGCTTCCTCGAAGCGGGCCAGGTACTCGTTGTTGAACTCGTAGCGGTGGCGGTGGCGCTCGCTGATGCGGTTGCGGCCGTAGGCTTTGGCAGCCTTGGAGTTGCGTCGCAGCTCGCACTCGTAGGCGCCCAGGCGCATGGTGCCGCCCTTCTGAGTTACTTTCTTCTGCTCCTCCATCATGGCAATGACGGGGTTGGGCGTGAGGGCATCCATCTCGGTGGAGTTGGCGTCGAGCAGGCCCAGGACGTGGCGGGCAAACTCCACCACGGCCACCTGCATGCCCAGGCAGATGCCAAAGAAGGGAATGCCGGTTTCGCGCACGTAGCGCACGGCGGCAATCTTGCCCTCGAAGCCGCGCTCGCCGAAGCCGGGGGCCACCAGCACGCCATCGACGCCGTGCAGCAGGCTGCCCACGTTTTCGGGCGTGATGTGCTCCGATTGGATGCTGCGCAAGGTCACCTTGCACTCGTTCTGGGCGCCGGCGTGCACAAAGGCCTCGTTGATGGACTTGTAGGCATCGGGCAGCTCCACGTACTTGCCTACCAGGGCAATGGTCACTTCCTCGGTGGGGTTTTTGAGCCGGCCCAGGAAGTCCTTCCAGTTTTCCAGGTCGGGGCTGGCGCTGCCGCCGGTGAGCCGGAGGCGCTTAATCACCCGCTCGTCGAGCCCTTCCTTGCGCATGAGCAGGGGCACGGAGTAGATGCTGTCGGCGTCGAGGCTCTCGATAACCGAGTTAATCTTGACGTTACAGAAGAGCGCGATTTTGCGGCGCATCTCCATGGGAATGGGGTGCTCGGAGCGGCACACCAGGATGTCGGGCTGCAGGCCGGCTTCGCGCAGGTCGCGCACCGAGTGCTGCGTGGGCTTGGTTTTGAGCTCGCCGGCCGCCTTGAGGTAGGGCAGCAGCGTGAGGTGAATTACCAGGGAGTCGGCTTCGGCCAGCTCCCAGCGCAGCTGGCGCACGGCCTCCACGAAGGGCAGGCTCTCGATGTCGCCGATGCAGCCGCCAATTTCGGTGATGACGACGTCGAACTGCCCGTTCTGGCCCAGCAGCAGCATGCGCCGCTTGATTTCGTCGGTGATGTGGGGCACCACCTGCACGGTTTTGCCGAGGAAGGCACCTTCGCGCTCGCGGCGGATGACGTGGTCGTAGATGCGGCCGGTGGTGACGTTGTTGGCCTGGGAGGTGGGCGTGTTCAGGAACCGCTCGTAGTGGCCCAGGTCGAGGTCGGTTTCAGCCCCGTCGTCGGTTACGTAGCACTCGCCGTGCTCGTAGGGGTTGAGGGTGCCGGGGTCGATGTTGATGTAGGGGTCGAACTTCTGAATGGTGACCCGGAAGCCGCGGGCCTGCAGAAGCTTGGCCAGCGAGGCGGAAATAATTCCTTTGCCGAGTGAAGAAGTGACGCCGCCGGTAACGAAAATGTATTTCGCTGCCGACGCGCTGGGGGTGGGGTTGGAGCGTTCGGGCATGACGGGAGTCAAAAGTACGGCACCGAAAGTTGGGGCGGGGACCCGGCGAGCGAAAAAAACAAAACTCCCCTCCTCAGACGAGGAGAGAACAGTGCACTGAAAGCGCAGCTGGGGTGGTTGAAGTTGTTGAACGACACCGCGCCTCACCCATACGACCACCCTTGCCTTGCTCCAGCAGTTGAGCGTTCAAACATGCGAGCTCGCAGAGCCCGTGCTGCATTACCCGTGAAACCGCTCTAATTTTCCCGTCTCTGATAAGAAAGCGAATAGAGCATCTCAACGCCACCACAGGACCATGCGAAAGCTAAAGCTACAGGTACAAATGACTGTCGACGGCTTCATTGCCGGCCCCAACGGGGAAATGGACTGGATGACCTTTAACTGGGACGAGGAATTAAAGAGCTACGTCACGGCCCTCACCGAGCCGGTCGACTGTATTGTGCTGGGGCGGAAGCTGGCCCAGGGCTTTATTCCCCACTGGGCCGCTGTGGCCGCTAATCCGGACGACCCCGACTTCACCGCCGGACAGAAGTTTACCAACACCCCCAAAGTTGTTTTCACCAGCACGCTGGCGCAATCGGAGTGGGACAATGCGGTGCTGGCCCAGGGTAGCCTGACCGAGGAAATTACCAGGCTTAAAGCGCAGGCCGGCGGCGACATTATGGCTTACGGCGGGGCCAGCTTTGTGTCCTCCCTTATCAGGCAGGGCCTGATAGATGAACTGCATCTGTTCGTAAATCCGGCCGCCATCGGGCAGGGCCTGCCCATCTTTGGTGAGCTGGCGGGCACCCAGGCGCTGACCCTGGTAAAAGCCAGGCCGTTTGCCTGCGGCATTGTGGTGCTGCACTACGAGCCCAAGCGGCGCTAAAACGAAAGCGGAGCAGAACAAGTGACTGTTGCTGCTCCGCTTCGTGTGGCTTCCTACTATTAATGCGAGTGCGTCAGCACTTCGGTGGGCACTTCCGTGGGGTCGGGGCCCTGGTAGTTGTCCACGAACTCGCCTTCCCAGCGGGCCACTACCGTCGTGGCCAGGCAGTTGCCTAGTACGTTCACGGCCGTGCGGGCCATGTCCATCAGCGCGTCGATGCCCAGGATGATGAACACCGGCCAGGCCGGCAGGCTGAACGAGGCCACCGTGGCCAGCAGAATCACCAGGGAGGCGCGGGGCACGCCGGCCACGCCCTTGCTGGTGAGCATCAGTGTGAACACCATCAGCAGCTGCTGGCCGAAGGTGAAGGGCACCCCGGCGGCCTGGGCCACGAATACGGCGGCCAGCGACAAGTAGAGGGTGGTGCCGTCGAGGTTGAAGGAGTAGCCTGTGGGCATCACGAAGGCCACGATGCGACGCGGCACGCCAATGCTTTCCATGGCTTCCATGGCCCGGGGCAGGGCCGCCTCGCTGGAGGTGGTGGCAAAGGCAATGCTGACCGGCTCGGCCACCGCCGTGATGAAGCGGCGCAGGGGTACCCGCGCCAACAGGGCCACCGGCAGCAGAATCAGCAGCACGAAGGCAATGAGGGCGCCATAGAGCGTGAGCAGCAGCTGCAGGGCGTTGAGCAGGGGCGCAAAGCCCATCTTGCCCACGGTGTACGCCAGGGCGCCGCCTACGCCCAGGGGCGCGAAGAACATCACCACGTTGGTGAACTTGAACATTACCTCCGACAGGCTCTCGCAGAATTCCAGCATCACGCGGCGGGGGCGCTCGGGCGTCATGGCCAGGCCAATGGCGAAGATGATGGCGAAAATTACCACCTGCAGCACCTGGCCTTCGGCTACCGACTTGGCGATGTTTTCGGGGAAGATGTGCAGGATGATGTCGGCAGCCGTCTGGGGCTCGGCCGGGGCCAGCTTATCCACGTCGCCGGTGGCGCCCGCCTGGCTGATGCCCACGCCCGCCCGGGTCAGGTTGATAGCCGCCAGGCCGATGAACAAGGCGAATGTGGTGACTACCTCAAAGTAAATCAAAGCTTTCAAGCCCATGCGGCCCACCTGCTTGAGGTTGGAGTGGCCGGCAATGCCCACCACCAGCGTAGCGAATACCAGCGGGGCAATAATGGTTTTCACCAGACGCAGGAAGGCATCGCTGAGCACTTTAAAGTTCATGGCGACGCTGGGGGCGTCGTGCCCCAGCTCAATGCCCACCAGCATGCTGAACACAATCCAGAGGGTGAGGGAGCGCCGCGGGGCTACTACCGCCGCCAGCGCCGCCAGGGCCAGCCAGCGGGCCGCGATGGCAGCAGCCGGGGGAAGGCCGCCCAGGTTGTTGGCAGCCAGTATTGTGAGCACGAGGGCAAGCAGCACCAGGCCCATTGCCAGAATTGAGTAACGCGACTTCGCCATGCGAAATGAAAAAAGCTTAAAGCAGGAATGAGAGCCTAAAGAACGGCATTATCGCGGCATCTATACCACGGATGTTGCCCAGGCCCTGGTCCGCTCACCTCGCCAGGACGAGGCCGGCGCCGACTCAACAGCCACCGCATCAGTTGCACTGTAGGCGGTTGGAAAATAAAAAAAACGTTTCTTGCTACCCGTATTCACCTCCTTTTGTGCCCCGCTGTGCCTACCTGGACTCTGACCACCCACGAGTTGTCCCTGCGCTACGTCTGGAAAATCTCGCGCAACGCATCTTCTGCCAAAACAAATCTGGTGGTGAAAATCGAGGCCAAGGGTTTTGCCGGCGCGGGTGAGGCAGCACCCAATACCCGCTACCACGAAACGCCGGAGCTGCTGCAGGAGCAGTTTGCCGCTCTGCAGGCCGCGGGCCTCGCCGCAGTCAACGACTTAGAAAAGCTCGATGCCCTGCTGGCCCGCCTGCCGGTGGCCCGCTCGCTGAGCTTTGCCCTGGAATCGGCCCTGGTGCACTGGCTGGCGGCGCGCGCCGGAGTGCCCGTGTGGCAGTGGCTGGGCGTGCCGCCTCCCACTTCGGTGCTCTCCACCGCGTTTTCCCTGCCTATTATGGAGCCAGGCGAAGTGGCCGGCTTCCTGCAGGCGCAGGATGCATTCCGGTTCAACATGCTGAAGATAAAGGTGAACGCGGCCGGAGGGCTGGAGCTGCTGCGGGAAGTAGCCCGGGTGCTGCCCAACCACGCCATGCTGGTGGACGGCAACGAAGCCTGGGAAGACGCCGACAGCCTCATGCTCTTTCTGGAGCAGGCCACGGCCTTGCCCGGCCTGTACCTGCGGCTGCTGGAGCAACCCCTGCCGGCGCACTGCGCCGATGACTACCGCTACCTGCGCACCCGCACGCCCGTGCCCCTGATTGCGGATGAGTCGGTTACCGACACGGCCGACTTCTCCGAGCTTACCCGGCAGTTTCACGGGGTGAACGTTAAGCTGATGAAAGCCGGGGGCTACCGCCGGGGCATCGACCTGCTGCGGCGCACCCGCTCGCACGGCCTCATGCCCATGCTGGGCTGCATGGTCGAAACCACCCTGGGCATCAGCTCGGCTTACCAAATCAGCGCCCTGGCCAAGGTGCACGACCTCGACGGCTTCCTCATCGTGAAAGATGAGCCTTTTGGGTTGGTAAGGGAGAAAAACGGGCTGCTGTCGATGGGGGAGTGATTGGGTGATGTGCTGATTTGTTGATGTGCTGATGTGCTGATGTGCTGATGTGCTGATGTGATGATGTGAAAAAGAACGTCATGCTCATCTAGCGTCCGCTTGTCGAAGCATCTCTACCACGAGCGCAAATCCTTTTTGTTAGAATTACTTCCCCTGGCAAGATACTTCGACTGCGCTCAGCATGACGTTCTTTTTCACATCATCACATCAGCACATTAGCACATCACCCCATCACCTTCATCACCTCATTACCAAAATCACTTCACTCCCGAAATCTGGGCGTCGAGCACGCGCAGCTGCTCGTCTACCTGGCGGGTATCGGCCATAGCGGAGCGGCCCTGGCTGAGGATGCTCACTTTTTGGTTGAGCAAGTCGATTTTCTGGTTCAGCAGGCGAATCTGCTGGGTGGGGTCGACGGTGGTGTTGGCGCCGGCCTGCACATACTTTTCGTACTGCGCGTCGGGCTGTTGGGGAATCTCGCCGCGGGCGGCGGCGGCGCTGGCAGGCGTGGCGAAGACAATGCCGCCGTCGGCCTTCACGTAGTCGCCTTCGCGCAGGGTGGTCTTTTTGCCGGTGGGCAGCTCCACGATACCGCTCTTGTAGTTGATTTTGACGCCGCTGGGCAGCTTCACATTTTGGGTGAGGCGAATGGTTTGGCTGCCTTCGCGCTGCACTACCTCACCGTTCTGGAACACGAATTGCGTGCGGGCCGTGGTCTTTACCGGGAAGCCGCCCTCCTGGGCACTAACTGGCCGGGGCGCAGTGAGAAGGCAGCTCAGCAGGAAAAAAGAAAAAAGAATGCGTTTCATAAAAGTCAGAAGAGTTAATGTGAATGCTAGCTCATACGTTCTTCTTCTTTTTTAGGTGAAAGGCAAAAGGCACAGAAAAAATCAAGAAAAAACGGGAACGATGTTGCGACATTAAATGTACCTACATAAATTTGCAGCCGATTCCACTCCCAGCCATGCGCATCGAAGACGAAATCAAGCAAACCAGCTTTCAGAGCGAGCATCAGAAAGCCTACATCAACCTGGTGTACACGGCTGGCTGGCTGCAGCAGCAGCAGGCCTGCGCCTTTAAGCCCTATGGCCTCAGCCTGCCGCAGTTCAACATCCTGCGCATTCTGCGGGGGCAGCACCCGCTGCCGGCTACTGTGGCCTTGCTGATTGAGCGCATGCTGGACAAAACCAGCAACGCCTCGCGCATTGTCGACAAGCTGGAAGAAAAGCAGCTGGTGACGCGCAAAGTATGCCCGGCCAATCGCCGCGCCGTCGACATCCGCATCACCGACGCCGGCCTGGAGCTGCTGCGCCGCATCGATGCCGATGGCACCGCCGCCAAATACTTCGGCAGCCTGACCGAAGACGAATTACGCCAGCTCAACAGCCTGTTAGACAAACTCCGGGACTAGCCCGGCCTTTATTTCAGTTTTCCTTCTTTACCCCACTTACCCTTTTGCGCTTTTTGCGTCACAAACCATGAAAAAGATTCTGTTGCCCGCCTTTTTTGCCGTAGCCACCCTTGCTGCTTCAGTGCCCGCCACTTTCGCTCAGAAAGCCGAAAAAGTAGAAAAGGCTATCACCAAAGGCACGGCCTACAAAGTGCAGCCGCAGCTCAGCACCCTGGGCTGGGTTGCTAAAAAAGTAACCGGCCAGCACAACGGCACGGTTCAGTTCAAAGAAGGCACCGTGCTGGTGCAGGGCAACCAGGTAGCCGGCGGCACCTTCGTGGTCGACATGAACACCATTAAAGTGGAGGACCTGACCGATGCCAACTACAACGGCAAGCTGGTGGGCCACCTCAAAGCCGACGACTTCTTTGGCGTAGACAAGCACCCTACTGCCACCTTCGTAATCACCAAAGTAGCCCCCATCAAGGGCGCTGCCGCGGAGGCCAACAATGCCAACATCACCGGCAACCTCACCATTAAGGGCATCACCAAGCCGGTTACCTTCCCCGCCAAAGTAGGCGTGAAGGAGGGGCTGGCTTCGGCTTCGGGCACGGCTGTAATCGACCGCACCCAGTTCGACATCCGCTACGGCTCGAAGTCGTTCTTCGAGAGCATCGGCGACAAAGCCATCGACAACGACTTTACGATGAGCTTCAACGTCATTGCCAAGCAATAATCACTGATTTAGTTGATTAACGCTGATTGCGCTGATAGTCAACTGAGCCTTTTATAAAAATCCCCGCCGGGTAGCTGGCGGGGATTTTTTTATGTGGTCTTTTCTGCTTTCGGCAAGAAGACGGTGTAAAGCCTAGCTCTTCTTCAGGTACTGCGCGGCGGTGGTGTTCTGGGGGTTCAGCTCAAGGGCGCGTTGGTAGTTCTTGCGGGCTAAATCGTGGTTGCCCAGCTCCTCGTAGGTTTCGGCCAGGCTATCGTAGGTGTTAGCGCTTTGCGGGTACAGGCTGACGTTTAGCTTGAAGACTTCCAGCGCATCTTTCGGCTGGGCCTGTTTTAGCAGAAAGTAGCCCCAGGCGTTTACCTCGTCTTCCGGGAGCTGGTAAGCCGGGTTCTTTTTCTTGGCTTTTTTCACTTCAGCCAGGGCCTGGGCGAAGCCTTGCTTGCGCAGCTCGTTGTGCAGGGCCCGCAGGGTAGGCGAGAGGCCAAAGCCCGTGGAAGCCCGCATGTCGGGGATGTAAAAGGCGGCCAGCTCATCCACAAAGCTGTCGGGGTTGGCGCCCTGCAGGTTGGTCAGTACAACAATGGCCAGGTCGTCTTTGGGGTACACAAACACAGCGGAGCGCCCGCCGCCCACCGGCGCCACGGCCGGGTGCTCGGCGCGGCTGATGGTGGGCCAGCCCAGGGCGTACCCATTCAGGAACTGGCTAAAGCCGCGCTGCCGGCCGTTGTTGAGCACACCCGGCGTCCACATCACCGGCAGGCTGGCGGGGTGCAGAAGCTGGCCCTGCTGCAGGGCAATAATCCAGCGGGCTACTTCTTCGGCCGTAGAGCTCATGCCGGCCGCGGTGCGGTGGCTGGGGGCATACACCTCGAACAGGTGGCGGAGCTGGCTGGTGCGGCGAAACTCGCCGTTCACGACCCGGGTGAAGGTGTAGCCGCGGGCGGCGTTGGGCAGCACGTCGTGGGCATCGCCGGTAGTGGTGCGCGGCATGCCCACCACATCGAGCTGCCGCGCCTGGATAAACTGGGTGAAGGGCTGGCCGCTGAGCTGGTCGATGATTTTGCCCAGCAGCACGTAGTTGGTTTGGTTGTAGGCAAACTTCTCGCCGATGGGGAAGGCCAGGGGCTGGGTTTGCAGCCGGGCCCAGGCGGCGCTTTCATTGCCCTCCGTCACCATGCCGGCTACATCTTCAGGCATAATGTCGGGCAGGCCGGAGGTGTGCGTCAGCAGCTGCCGCACCGTAACGGGCTGCCAGGCGGCGGGCAGGTCGGGCAGGTAGCGGGAAGCCGGCGCGGCAAGGTCGAGCTTGCCAGCTTCTGCCAGCTGCATCACGGCCACGCCCACAAAGGCCTTGGTAATGGAATTGAGGGCGAAGCGCGTGCGGGGGCTCACCGGAACCGAGTCCTGCACGTTGGCCAGGCCATACTGCCCCAATTTTACCAGCTTGCCGTGCCGGACAATGGCCAGCTGCACGCCAGGAATGCGTAGCTGCTGCATCTTGGCCCGAACGAAGCGGTCGAGGCTGTCGCTCTTGCTTTGGCCTTGAGCGGTGCCGATGTTCAGCATCAGCATGAACAGGCCCAGCAGAAAGACTGGCCGGCGGAAGTGAGTAGGTGTTTTCATAGCGAGAAGGTGGTTTGGGTGGAAGAGAGAAGAGAGAAGAGTTGGGGTTTAGGGTAAAGGTGTTGTCTTTAGTGAATGGTACAAATGTATAGCAGGTACTTTGTAAAACAAGGTAGTATGTTAAATAAAGGGATTGCATTCGCTGGTATTCTAACTTTATACTTGATTATCAGATATAAAAAAGTTAACGCTTCATCCACTCCCTTTTGCCTGCGGCTTTTTGTTTTATGAAGGCGTACCTGCCCTGCTGCAGCGCATTGCAGTAGCCAACGGGCTAGGCCCCCGAGACCATTGCTGAGAGCATGCAGCCAGAACATCTGCGAGGTAGGATATCAAAAAAGGCGCCTCCTGCTCCAGGAGACGCCTTTTTGGCAATAGCCGGGGTGCCTACTGCTTGGGCAGCTTCAGCTCGGCTTGAATCAGCTGTTGGGTGAGCACCTGGTTCAGGGCAGGGGGCAGCAGGGGGTGGGGAGGCGCCTGCAGGTTGGCCAGGTCAAAGCGCAGCCAGGTGTTGGGGCTGTCCTGGTTCAGCTCGCCGGCGTGGTCTCCAGCCTTTACCGGGCGGGCCAGCTCCACCAGTAAGCCCGGGCTGCCGTTGGGAAAAAAGCGCCACCCACGCAGCCCCAGGCTGTCGGGGGTGAGCTGCCGCAGCTGCCGGCCAGCTTTATCACTTACAAACAGGCTGTGAAGGTCGTTGTGGTTGAGGCGGCCGTCGTGGTTGGTGTCGGCCTTCACGATGTCGTAGAACAGGTAGGGGTAGCGTTGGGGCAGCGCCCGGCCTTCGTGGCTGTTCACGCCGGCCAGCAGGTAGCGGCCGTGGGGCAGGAGCAGGTGCGCCTGGCCGGTCTGCTTGTGAAAAAACACCAGGTTGAAGCAGGGCGGGTTGTGATAATCCTTGCTGTAGCCGCTTTCAAAGCCGCTTTCGCCTTCGGCCGATTGCATGGTTGCCGGCTGATAGAAGTAAGTCCCGGCACTGTCGGCATCTACCGGGGCGCCATATGCTACGTGCGAAGTGCGGGCAATCCGGGCCACGGCCTCCCGCTCTTTAGCCGCCCGCTCGGCGGCGGGCATCGACGCGTTTGGTGCTGGCTCAGAGCAGCCGCTTAGTGCCAGAAAAGCCGCGCTGCCGGCCCAGAGAATTTCTAATTTCATACGAGGAGCGGGCCCAGGGAATTAGTCAGGAATATGGAGCTCCCGGGGCAGCTCAAACTTTAGGTTGCGGCTTTTGCTGCGGCGGTGCAGCTCCTGCAGTACCTCATCCACCTCGCCCTTGTATTCCAGCCACAGGTCTTCGTGCAGGGATTTCAGGATAAGGGCCGGAATGCGGGCCGCCAGGCGGGCCGTGGCGTTGTAGAAGCCGTCGTACACGCTGTCGAACTGCCCGGAGTAGTTGTCGATGGCCTGGTGCAGGATGTAGAGCAGCAGGTCGATTTCCAGGCGCTTGCTTTTGGTGATGCGCCGGGCGCGGGCGGCTTCCTGCACGGCGGCGCGCGTGGCCTTCACCAGGCTGCGGTTCAGCAGCCGGCCGGATACGGCCAGGTTGAAGATTTCGTGGATGCGGTCGGCCGTCTCCTCCTGAACCTGCTCCAGCGTTACGTCGGCCAGCAGCTCGTAGCGAAAGGTTTCGTACAGCTCGGCATCGCGGCGTACGGCACGCAGGAGCAGGGTTTCCTTTTCTGCCTCCGGCAGGCGCTTAATGGCTTTCTTGAAATCAGGGGAAGGAACGGGCATTGGTTGATGGTTTAATTGCCTGATGTGCTAATGTGCTGATGGGTCAGGTGGCCGGTTTTGGAAGCACATCAGCACATCAAACAATCAGCACATTATAAATTGTCGTCGAAGTACTGCGTCACCTTTTTGTAGAGGTGGGCGCGGTCCTTGCCGCCTACGTTGTGGGGGTGGCCGGGGTACACGAAGTAGTCGAGCTGCACGCCGTTGTCGACGGCCGTTTTGAGGTAGTCGAGTGAGTGCTGCCACAGCACTACGTCGTCCACGGTGCCGTGGATAAGCAGGAGCTTGCCCTGCAGCTTGGGCACGTAGCCCAGCAGGTTGGCCTGCCGGTAGCCTTCGGGGTTTTCCTGGGGCGTGTCCATGTAGCGCTCGGTGTACATCACCTCGTACTTGCGCCAGTCGATAACCGGGCCGCCGCCCACGCCTACTTTGAAGGTGCCGGGGGCGCGGGTCATCATGGTGGTGGTCATGAAGCCGCCAAAGCTCCAGCCGTGAATGCCCATTCGGCTTTGGTCCACGTAAGGCAGCGACTTGAGGTATTTCACGCCCTCCAGCTGGTCAGCCATCTCCACCGTGCCCAGCTGCCGGAAAGTGGCCTGCTCGAAGGCCAGCCCACGGTGGGCCGAGCCGCGGCTATCCACGGTAAACACCACGTAGCCTTTCTGGGCCATCATCTGCATCCAGAGGTTGGAGCCGCCGAGCCAGCTTTCCGTCACGAGCTGGGCGTGAGGGCCGCCGTAGAGGTACACCACCACGGGGTATTTCTTGCTGGCGTCGAAGTTGGGCGGGGTAATGAGGCGGCAGTACAAGTCGGTGCTGCCGTCAGCGGCTTTAATGGGGAAGAGCTTGGTTTGGCCGAGCTGGTAGCCGGTCAGCGGGTTGTCGGCCGTCAGCAGCAGGCGCTGGGGCTTGCCATCGGTTACGGCAATGGTGCGGATGGTGCGCGGCGTCACCGAGGAGCTGAAGTTGTCGAGCACGTAGCTGCCGCTCGGGCTGAGCGTAGTGTTGTGGGTGCCCGTGCCCTGGCTCACCTTGCGGGGCGTGCCGCCCTTCAGGCTTACGGCGTAGGTGTGGCGCTCCAGGGGGCTGTCGGCGGTGCTGCTGTACACGATGTCGCGGTTCTTGTTGCTGAAACCCAGCACGTCGGTCACAATCCAATTGCCCTTGGTGAGCTGGCGCAGCAGCTTGCCGCTGGTGTTGTAGAGGTAGAGGTGGTTGTAGCCGTCGCGCTGGCTTTGCCAGATAAACTGCTCGGGCTGCCCGGGCACAAACAGGGCGGCGTGCTGGGGCTCCACGTACTTGTCCTGGCTTTCCTCAAACAGCGTCTTCACCAAGGCGCCGGTTGCGGCATCGTACTGATTGAGCTTCATGGCGTTCTGGGCGCGGTTGACAATGGCCAGGTAAATGGCCTTTTCGTCGGGGCTCCAGGCTAGGTTGGTGAGGTATTGCTCCCGGGGCTCGCCGGTTTGCAGGAAAACGGTTTTGCGGGTGCTCAGGTCGTACACGCCTACGGTCACCTCGTGGCTTTTGTCGCCGGCCATGGGGTATTTGATGTTTTTGAGGCTGGCCGGCGTGGTGCTCACATCCACCAGCGGGTAGTCGCTCACCATGGTCTGGTCCATGCGGTAGAAGGCCAGCTTGCTGCCGCTGGGGCTCCAGAAGGTGCCCTTGGTGATGCCAAACTCCGAGCGGTGGGCAGCCTGCCCGTTCACGATGCCGGGGTTGGCTTCGGTGGTAACGGCCTCGTTTTCGCGGCCGGCGGCCGAGATAAACAGGTTCTGGTCCTTGGTATAAGCCACCCGGGTTTTGCTGGGGTCCATCTCCACGTTGTCGGCCGCGGGGTCGTAGCCAAACAGGCGGCTAGCCTTGCCGGCTTTTACATCGTAGCTGTACACCTGGTTTTTGCTGGTCACCAGCAGGGTGCTGGCGTCGCGCCACTGCAGGGTCGGAAAATTCCTGAACTCGGCGCCGGCGGCTTTCAGGGCCTCGGCAAAGGCCGTTTGCGACACCACAGCAGTCAGGTCTTTGCCGGTGGCGCTGCCGCGCACCAGCTCGTCGGGCTGCCCGTTCTGGCCGGGGCGCAGGTAGGCGAGCTCATCGTTTGAGCCGGGAATCCAGCTCAGCTGGCGCAGGTTCTGGGGCTGCAGGTCGCGGTTGAGGAAAGCCTCTTCGACGGTAAGCTGCCGGCCGGGGGCACCACTGGAAGGCGCCTGGGCCAGGGCCGGCGAGAGCGATACACAAAGTAGCCACAGGAAAAGCCAGGGCTGCGCCTGGCGGTGGGAGGGGAGGGGCATGAGAAGTATAAGAACAGGAAAATTTCGTCCGGAAAATTACAGACGAAAGCCGGGCCAGGCGGTTTCTTCTCCAAAATCCGCTGGCATGCCAAACAAGCCAAGGCAACCGCAGACTGCCCCTTTTAGTCCTGAAAACAACTGCGAATCACGAAACGAAACCCCCCTGAATGGGGTTATAAATCACCGTGCCACCCGGTATTTTACTATTTTTGCCTTATGAACACGCGTCCGCAAATTGATTATAACGAAGAGGTTTTACTGCTCGAAGAGGAAATCGAAGAGCGTAGCCTGGTGGTGTACAACGATGATGTCAACACCTTCGAGCACGTCATCAACACCCTGATTGACGTGTGCGGGCACCAGCCCCAGCAAGCCGAGCAGTGCACCCTGCTGATTCACTACAAAGGGCAGTGCGCCGTGAAAAACGGCACGTACGAAGAGCTGGAGCCCATGTGCACCGCTATTCACGACCGAGGCATTTCGGCCGACGTAGTTTGATGTGCTGATTTTTTAATGTGCTGATGTGCTGATTTAAGCAATACAACCTGCCGCATCAGCACATCAGCACATCCTTTAATCATCACATCAATACATGGACTTCCCCTCGAAACTGATTGAAAACGCAGTGGGCGAGCTGTCGCGCCTGCCCGGCATTGGTAAGAAAACGGCCCTGCGACTGGCTTTGCACCTGCTCAAGGCCGACACCGACACCACGGCTTCCCTGGCCGAGGCGCTGGCCAAGATGCGCTTTGAGATTACCTACTGCCGCACCTGCCACAGCATCTCCGACTCGGAGGAGTGCGGCATCTGCGCCAACAAGCTGCGCGACCATGCCATGGTGTGCGTGGTAGCCGACGTGCGCGACGTCATCGCCATCGAAAACACCGGGCAGTACAAGGGCGTGTACCACGTGCTGGGCGGCGTTATCTCGCCCATCGAAGGCGTGGGCCCGTCCGACCTGCACATCGAGTCGCTGTTTGAGCGGGCTTCGGCTGAGGGCTCGGAGGTGCGCGAGGTCATTCTGGCCATCAGCCCCACCATGGAGGGCGACACCACCGCCTTCTACCTCTCGCGCCGCCTGCGCGACCTGCCCAACATCCACCTCAGCACTATTGCCCGCGGCATTCCCATGGGCGGCGAGCTGGAGTACGCCGACGAAATAACCCTGGGCCGCTCCATCGTGGAGCGGCAGCGGCAAGCGCGATAAATTCAGTTAACAATTAACAGTGAGCAGTTAACTCTCTGAGCGACCAACCAGCGCGCATCCCAAGTTGGTGTACTGTTTATCCAGCCCGGCTCCCCCTCTCTCTTTCGGAAATGCGAATTAAGCATTTTTTGGGGGCGGGGGGTGAGGCGGACGATAAAACGAAGGCTGTACACCGACTTGGGAGGTGCTTTAGGTAATGTGAAAAGCCCCAACGCCAGCAATGGCTGTGGGGCTTTTTTTATGGGTCACATCTCAAGGGCGACTGAGAGCTAGCGGGCGGATTGCTTCGCTGCGCTCGCAATGACACACGGCTAGGGCTCGTTATGACGGTAATGGCCGTAATTTCGCCCCCTGTGGTGAAGCTGTCCGTCATTATTGTCAACTATAACGTCTGCTATTTCCTGGAGCAGGCCCTGCTCTCGGTGCGGCGTGCCGTGGAAAAGCTGGGCCAGCCCGTGGAGGTGTTTGTCGTCGACAACAACTCGGCCGATGGCTCGGTGGCTATGGTGCGGGCTCGCTTTCCCGAGGTCATTCTCATTGCCAACCACGACAACCCCGGCTTTTCCAAGGCCAACAACCAGGCCCTGCGCATCGCCAAAGGCGAGTACCAGCTGCTGCTCAACCCCGACACGGTGGTGGAGGAAGACACCTTCCGGGCCTGCTGCGAGTTCATGGACCAGCACCCCGACTGCGGCGGGCTGGGGGTGAAGATGCTCGACGGGCAGGGCCGGTTCCTGCCCGAAAGCAAGCGCGCCCTGCCCACGCCGGCGGTGGCCTTCTACAAGATGTTTGGGCTGGCGGCCCTGTTTCCGAAGTCGCGCACCTTTGGGCGCTACCACCTGGGCTTTCTCGACAACGACAAAACCCACGCGGTGGAAGTGCTGAGCGGGGCCTTTATGCTCATGCGCAAGGCCGCCCTGGACCAGGTGGGCCTGCTCGACGAGGACTACTTCATGTACGGCGAGGACATCGACCTCTCGTACCGCCTGACGCTGGGCGGCTGGAAAAACTACTACTTCCCTGGCACGCGCATCATTCACTACAAGGGCGAGAGCACCAAGCGCACCAGCGTCAACTACGTGTTTGTGTTTTACCGGGCCATGGTCATTTTCGCCCGCAAGCACTTTGCCCCCGGCAATGCCGGCACGTTTTCGCTGCTCATCAACCTGGCCATCTGGCTGCGGGCCGGTGCGGCCGTGCTGGAGCGCCTGGCCCAGCGGGTGGCCCCGCTGCTGCTCGATGCCGGCCTTATCTGGCTGGGCGTATTTTTCCTGAAGGAGTACTGGGAAAACAACCACAAGTTTGTGCCCGGTGAGTACCCGCCGCAGTACATGCTGCTGGCCGTTCCGGCCTACATCGTGGTGTGGCTCACTTCGGTGTTCCTGAGCGGGGGCTACGACCCGCCGGTGCGCACCTCCCGCGTGGTGCGGGGCGTGTTTGTGGGCACGCTGGTGATTTCGGCTGTGTCCAACTTCCTCGACGCCTGGCGCTTTTCCAAGGCCCTCATCATCCTGGGCGGGGCCTGGGCCGTGGCCGCGCTGGTAGGGCGGCAGCTGCTGGCCCACTTCCTCAAGTACCGCGACCTGCGCCTGAGCGAGCGGCGTCAGAAAAATATTGCCATTGTGGGCTCGGGGCCGGAAAGCCGGCGCGTGCGCCAGCTGCTCGAAACGGCCGGCGTGCAGGCCCGCGTCATCGGCTACGTGAACGTGGGTGACATAAGAGCAAAAGGAAAGGAAGCCGTCGAGCCCGAGCGGCATTCACCCATTCACCCATTCACGCATTCACCCACTGAGCCCAGCGAAGCCCTGGGCGAGCTGCGGCAGCTGGCCGACATCATCCGCCTCTACGCCCTGGATGAGCTGATATTCTGCGGCAAAGACCTGCCCGCCAGCCAGATTATTGCCCTCATGCTGGCCCTGCCCCACGACCCGCCCGTGGCCTACAAAATCCTGCCCGAAGACAGCCAGTACATCATCGGCAGCAGCAGCAAGGATTCGCCCGGCGACTACTACACCCTCGACATTGCCCTCAACCTCTACCAGCCCCGGCAGGCCCGCGCCAAGCGCCTGCTCGACCTGCTGAGCAGTGCCGCCCTGCTGCTGCTGGCTCCGCTGCTGCTCTGGTTTCAGGCCAGTAAAACCGGCTTCCTGGGCAACGTGCTGAAGGTGCTAACTGGCCGCCGCACCTGGGTGGGGCTGCGCTACGCCGCCGGCCCGCCCCGGGCCGTGCCCGCCGTGCTTTCCCCGGCCGATGCCGCCGCCAAGTCCTCCCTGCTCAACGACGCCACCCGCCGCCGCCTGGAGCTGCTCTACGCCAAAGACTACGAGCCCGGCATGGACCTGGGCGTGCTGTGGCGCTGCTGGCGGAGGCTGGGGAATGTCTGAACCGCAGATTGACGCGGATTAAACGGATAAGAACGGATTCGAAAGGCCTTTATCTATTCAATCATTGCCAAAGCAAAAGGCCACTGCTCGTTTAGCAGTGGCCTTTTCTTTTTGATGAAAGAACAAATCCAAAAGAATCCGTTCTTATCCGTTTAATCCGCGTCAATCTGCGGTTCAGAATCCGTGTCAATCCGTGGTTCAGACAACAGACGGTACCTTTGCCCCCGCATTCCCATCCACTCTCCAATATGTCTTCAACTGCCACCCTCATGGCTCCCTCGCCGCTATCCGACCGCCTCGCGGCCATGAACGAGTCGGCCACCATTGCCATGGCCAAGAAAGCCCGTGAGCTGGCCGCTCAGGGCGTCGACGTCATCAGCCTCAGCTTTGGCGAGCCCGATTTCCAGACGCCTCAGTACATCAAGGATGCCGCCAAGCAGGCCATCGACGACGGCTTTACTTTCTACACGCCCGTGCCCGGCATTCCCGACCTGCGCCAGGCCATCTGCGACAAGTTCCGGCGCGACAACGACCTGAACTTCCAGCCCAACCAGATTGTGGTGAGCACCGGCGCCAAGCAGTCCCTGGCCAACGCCGTGCTGAGCCTGGTAAACCCCGGCGATGAGGTAATTGTGCTGTCGCCCTACTGGGTGAGCTACGAGGAGATGGTGAAGCTGGCCGAGGGCGTGACCATCGTGTTGGCGGGCTCCCTCGAAAACGACTACAAGGCCACCGCCGCCCAGCTGGAAGCGGCCATCACGCCCCGCACCAAGCTCATTATGTACTCCTCGCCCTGCAACCCCACCGGCGCCGTTTTCAGCCGCGAGGAGCTGGGCGAGTTTGCTGCCGTGATGATGCGCCACCCCCAGGTGTACGCCCTGGCCGACGAGATTTACGAGTACATCAACTTCACCGGCGAGCACTACAGCCTGGCCCGCTTTCCGGAGATTAAGGACCGTGTAGTTACGGTGAACGGCTTCTCCAAGGGCTACGCCATGACGGGCTGGCGCCTGGGCTACCTCGCGGCCCGCGCCGACATTGCCGCCGCCTGCGAAAAGGTGCAAAGCCAGATTACCTCCGGCACCTGCTCCATCGCCCAGAAAGCCGGCGTGGCTGCCCTGGCCGGCGGCCGCGGCAGCGCCGACGAGATGGTGGAAGCCTACCGCCGCCGCCGCGACCTGGTGCTGAACATCGTGAAAGACATTCCCGGCATGGTAACGCCCACCCCCAGCGGGGCTTTCTACATCTTCCCCGACGTGTCGGCCTTCTTCGGTTGCACCGCCCCCGACGGCTCGCGGATTGAAGATGCCTCCGACCTGGCGCTGTACCTGCTCAACGATGCCCACGTGGCTGCCGTGAGCGGCGACGCCTTCGGCGCCCCCAGCTGCATTCGCTTCAGCACGGCCGCGGCCGATGAGAAGCTGGCCGAAGCCTTCCGCCGCATCAAGGTGAGCCTGGCTAAATTGTAGTTGTCAGTTGTTCGTTGTCAGTTGTCAGGCTGTTCTGATAAAGCTGATGGCAGAACAACCGGACAACTGACAACGAACAACTGACAACGAACACTTGAATACGCTTACCGACCTTTTCGACGATTTCAACAACCTGCGCGTCCTCATCGTTGGCGACGTGATGGTAGATGCCTATGTGTGGGGCAAGGCCACGCGCCTCTCACCCGAGGCGCCGGTGCCGGTGGTGCACGTGGCCCGCACCGAGCAGCGCCTGGGCGGGGCCGCCAACGTGGCCCTGAACGTGCAGGCCCTGGGTGCCACGCCGCTGCTCTGTGCCGTGGTAGGCGACGACCGCGGCGGCAGCCAGCTGCTGCAGCTGCTGCACGACGCCGGCCTGTCGGCCGACGGCATCATCCGTAGCCAGCACCGGCCCACCACGGTAAAGGAGCGCATCCTGGCCCACGGCCAGCAGCTGCTGCGCATCGATGACGAAGTAGAAACCGACCTGAACGAAGAAGAGGCCGGATTGCTGCTGGCCGCCTACGACGACCTGCTGGAGCGGGCCGACGTGGTGATATTTGAGGACTACGACAAAGGCGTGCTCTGCGAGGACATCATCAGCCAGTGCATTGCCAAAGCGCGAAAGCGGGGCATTCCGACCGTGGTCGACCCCAAGAAAAAGAACTTCCTGGCGTACCGGCACTGCACCCTGTTCAAGCCCAACCTCAAGGAGCTGCGCGAAGGCCTCAAGCTGGACTTCGGCACGCCCGACATCGACCGGCCCGGGTTTGAAGCCGCCGTGGCCCGGCTGCGCGAGGTGCTGACGCCGGAAATCGTGCTGGTCACTCTAAGCGAGCACGGCGTGTTTGCCCAGCAAAACGGCCAGAAAACCTACCTGCCGGCGCACCTGCGCACCATCTCCGACGTGTCGGGCGCCGGCGATACGGTGATTAGCATTGCCGCACTGTGCGTGGCCCTGGGCCTGCCGGCCTCCTTCACCGCCGCGCTGGCCAACCTCGGCGGCGGCCTGGTGTGCGAGCAGGTGGGCGTAGTGCCCGTGGAAAAGCAGCGCCTGCTAGAGGAAGCGCGGGATGCGGGGCTATAGAAATCTTGTGCCAGCTTAAAGGCGCGGGCATCCGCTGAAAGAAGCTAGCTGAACTTCTTACTTACAGGATAACCCCAAACGGGCCGTGGCCGGGCCACACAGTAGCTGGGTATGCTTTCGCAAACACAATGCGGTTGTCGTTGGGGAAGCTGCTGGTGAAAGGAGCTATGCAGGAGTCCGCCCGGGGGTTGTCGCTGGTAATGGCAATATGAGTGCCGCCGGTAATACCAGCCGATGCCATAGCAGCATAGGAAATGGTATCGGCAAAGCCATTGGGTAAGTTGTTGCGATAGAGGCGGCTGTATTTAAAATACGAAAGTTCAACAACGCCGTGGTAGCCAACGCCATGGCCCAGGAAAACCCGGTGGTATAGCGACTGAGTGGCGAACGTCGAGTTCTGGAGGCGCTGACCTCGAATAATAAGTCGCTGGTTGACCCTGTCGCCGATGTAGGTAAAGGTATAGCCGTCATTCTGCTGCAGGCCCAGCGCTACCGGTTGGGGTAGGCTATAAACAGGGTCTGTGGTATTGATTTCGTTGGTATAATATGTACCAAAGAATCTGCCCTGAACCCGCTTTTTCATCACCAGGCGGTGCGGACCACTAAGCACATTAGCCAGGGTAAAGCTGCCGTTGGCAGCCGTGAGAGTGCTCACGGTCTCGTCTTCATATAAGGAAACCTGAACGCCGCTATGGTCACTTAGCAGCGCACCTGTTTCATCGTACAGGCGCACGGTGCCGGTGTAGGTTGTGGTGGGCCGGGCGGCCTCTTCTACATTTTTTGTGCAGGAAGCAAGAGCTAGCAAGGCAGCCAGGGGAATTAAGAAACTATGTTTTAGGCTCATGAGAAGGAAAAGGATGACTGGCCTCCTAAGGTACGGATAGGGCCGGGACTATAGCTGGAATTCTGAATGCATGAAACAGCCAAGCCCCGTTGGAGCAACACCTGGATTATCCGAGGGTTGTCCAGTCAGGGCTTTGGTCTTGTGGTGGTTGTTGGAGGATTTACTGCTGAATTGCAGCTGGTAAAGTGACTGATAGCGGAGGCACTAGGCTTTAAGTCTGTGCCACGCCAGCCAGCTTATTCCACCAATTACCAGCAGGATGACAAAGACGAGCAGGAAGAACTTTGCTTCGGCCGACCAGGACTTGCGGCGCCTTCGGGTTGGCGACTGGTATTGGATTTCAGCTGATTTGGGCTTGCGGCGCCTGCCGGAATAGCTGGCAAGATTATTCGCCAGGTCTGGGGCAAGCCATGCAACAAGGACGAGGGGTACGAGTAGCAGCCCGCCCAGCACCGGCAACACCCGTTGAAAAAACTTGGCGAGTAGCGGGCTGCGCATAGTTCTGCCGGTGAAAGAAGGCCTTACGCTTTTTTCAGAAACTCAGTCTTCAGCACCATGGTACTACCGCCGGCCCGGCCTTCAATCTCGCCCGCCGAGTTAGTGAGGCGGATGTTCTTGACCAGCGTGCCGCGCTTAAGGGTGAGCGAGGAGCCTTTCACCTTAAGGTCTTGATGAGGGTGACGGAGTCGCCTTCGTTCAGCAGGGTGCCGTTGCTGTCTTTTATATCCATATTTAACAGATTTGAAACCAATATGTTGAATGAACTGGGTCTGCACTAACCCCGCCACTCCTTCACCGTGTCCACGAACACGCGCACATTGTCCGGATTCGTATCCGGGTACACGCCGTGGCCGAGATTGGCGATGTGGGGGCCGCCGGCGAACTGGCGCAGCATGGCCTGGGTGGCGGCTTTCACCTGCTCGCGGCTGCCGTAGAGGGCGCAGGGGTCGAGGTTGCCCTGCAGGGTTTTGTTGCCGGCTTCGCGGCGCACCTGCTGCGGGTCCTGGTTCCAGTCGAGGCCGATGGTGCGGCAGGGCATGGCGGCAAACTCCGGGATGGCCCACCAGGCTCCTTTGGCGAATACCGTAACAGGCACCAGCCCGTCAAGGGCTGCGCAAATCTGGGCGATGTAGCGGGCCGAAAACTCGCTGTAGTGCGCCGGGGGCAGGATGCCGGCCCAGGAGTCGAATATTTGCAGCACCTGGGCGCCGGCTTCTACCTGCGCCTGCAGGTAGGCAATGGTGGTGGCGGTGATTTTTTCGAGCAGGCGATGCGCCAGGGCCGGCTCCTGGTAGAGCAGGCGGCGGGCCTTGCTGAAGGTTTTGGAGCCGTGGCCCTCCACCATATAAGCGAGAATGGTGAACGGCGCCCCGGCAAAGCCAATCAGCGGCACGCGCCCGTTCAGGGCCTTGCGGGTGATGCGCAGGGCGTCGAGCACGTAGCCCAGGTGCTCGTGCGGGTCGGCCACGCGCAAGCGGTCTACGTCGGCGGCCGACTTGATGACTTCCGGAAACAGCGGGCCGCGGGCTTCCACCATCTCATAGGTCAGGCCCATGGCCTCGGGCACCACCAGGATGTCGGAGAAGATGATGGCAGCGTCCACGTCGAGGGCATCGACGGGCTGAATGGTTACTTCGGAGGCCAGCTCGGGCGTTTCTACCAGCTCCTTGAAGCCGGAAAGGCGGCCGCGCAGGGCACGGTACTGGGGCAGGATGCGGCCGGCCTGGCGCATCAGCCAAACGGGCGTCCGCTCGGTGGCTTCACCACGGGCGGCGCGGAGGAAAAGGTCGTTTTTCAGCATAATGAGGGGCAAAGGTACCGGGTTGGCGCCTAGCCATTGCCTGTTAGCTGCTGGCTTTTTTGCATGATTTTCCTCAGCTTACAGCTTTTGCCTCTTGATTGACAGTGCTACCGGCCAGTAGCCAGCAGCTTAACTGCTACTTGCTTAGGCCGGGAAAAAGCGCGCTGATGGCCGTGGCCAGGAAGTTGACGCCAATGGCCAGGGTGATAAAGCCCATGATGCGGGCCAGGGCCGCCATGCCCGGCCGGCCCAGCAGGCGTGTAAGCCGCAGCGACGAAACCAGTATAATAAAGCTAGCCAGGGCCACCAGCGTGAAGCCGGCAATGGTCATGGCCTTGTCGAAGTACGACTCCCGAATAAGGCCGATGCACACGGCCATGGAGCCCGGGCCCGAGAGCATGGGCATGGCCAGGGGCGTAAAGCTGATATCGTCCTTGAGCTTGCTTTCCTCCAGGGCATCGGGGCCCACCCGGTCGCGGTTGGCCCCCGGCGTGAGCAGCTCAAAGCCCGAGCGCATGAGCAGGATGCCGCCAGCAATGCGCAGGTGCTGAATATTGATACCGAAGAAGTTAAGAATGTACTGCCCGCCAAAAAAAGCCACACTAAGAATGGCCACCATGTAAATGCAGGAGCGCAGCGCCGTGCGAGCCCGCTCCGACCCCCGGTCGCCGGCCGTCAGGGTCAGAAACACCGGCATGGCCCCGAAAGGGTTGACAATGGAAAACAGGGTGGTGAAGGTGGCGAGCAGAACTTCCATAGGCGGCAAAGGTAGAGCTTACATTGATGTGCTGATTTTTTGATGTGCTGATGTGCTGATGTGCTGATGTGAGAAGGTGATGAGGTGAAGAAGTGAAGAAGTGAGGAAGTAGAAAGAAGAACGTCATGCTGAGCTTGTCGAAGCATCTTGCCAGGAGAAGTAATCCAATCGAAAGGGTTTACTCTCGTGGTAAAGATGCTTCGACAAGCTCAGCATGACGTTCTTTTTTGCCTCCACACCCCCTCACTTCATTACCTCATCACCTTCTCACATCAGCACATCAAAACATCAGCACATCACCCCATTATTCTTCGCTACTTTGCTGCCTCAACCGTTGGCCGCACTTCGCGTACAATCTTTCTGAGGCCACAGCTGGCCGGCTTTTTTCCCACCCAATGCAACCTGACGCTTCTGCCCCTGGGCCCGCCGACAACCGGCCCCCATCCGACACCCCGCTGGTGGGAATTATCATGGGCTCGAAATCTGACCTGACCATCATGTCGGCCGCCGCCGATGCCCTGCAGCAGTTCGGTATCCCCTATGAGCTGACGCTGGTGTCGCCGCACCGCACGCCCCACCGCATGGTGGAATACGCCGAGGGGGCGCGCAAGCGCGGGCTGCGGGTCATCATCGCCGGTGGGGGCGGGGCAGCCCACCTGCCGGGCATGGTCGCCGCCTTTACCACCTTGCCGGTTATTGGCGTGCCCATCAACTCGCCTACCTCCATTCAGGGCCTCGACTCCATTCTGAGCATGCTGCAGATGCCCAACGGCGTGCCCGTGGCCACGGTGGCCGTCGATGGCGCGCTGAACGCTGCCGTGCTGGCTACCCAGATTCTGGCCATCAGCAACGCCCGCCTGATGGATGCGCTGGAAAAGTACCGTACCTCCCTCAAGGACCGCACCATGCGCACCATTGAGGAGCTGCGCAAGGGTGGTTTTCAGGACGATGTGTAAACCTTGCCTTTCTGCGCCATGTCTGTTCTTGCCTCCGTTCTGCTAGATATTGGCCACTGGGTAGTGTGGGTGATGGGCAGCGCGGGCCTGCTGGGCACGGTGCTGCCGCTCTGGCCCCAAACCTACTGGTGGATACGCGTGTGCGACTTTCCGCGCCTGCAGATTGTGGCCATTCTGGCCCTGGCGCTGGGCGCCACGCTGGCCATGCCGCAGCCGCACACCTTTATGCAGAGCTTCTTCACCGCGAGCACCGCCGTGGCGTTGGTGTATCAGTTCAGCCGCATCTGGCCCTACACGCCCCTGCACCGCAAGCAGGTGGCTGATGCCACCCGTC
The DNA here is from genome assembly GCF_039541835.1 of Hymenobacter saemangeumensis. NCBI lineage: Bacteria > Pseudomonadati > Bacteroidota > Cytophagia > Cytophagales > Hymenobacteraceae > Hymenobacter > Hymenobacter saemangeumensis. The sequence goes on from NZ_BAABGZ010000081.1 coordinate 141,761, forward strand.
CCGATGACGACGAGGACTACCACATCAGCCTGCTGGTGACCAACGTGCTGATGTACAACCGCGACGCCTCGCGCTGCCTGGGCCACATCCGCCATTACCGGCCCGACGTGGTGCTGGCCGTCGAAACCGACGACTGGTGGCTCAGCCAGCTGAAGGGCATTGAGGAAACCCATCCCTATACCTGCCACGCCCCGCTGCCCAACACCTACGGCATGCTGGTGTTCTCGAGGCTGCCGCTCGAAAACGCGCAGATTCGCTACATCCTCGACCCCGAAATACCTTCTTTCCACGGCTGCGCGGTGCTGCCCAGCGGCGTGCGCGTGACCATGCACTTCCTGCACCCCAAGCCCCCGGCGCCGCAGGAGTCCAAAACCAGCACCCGCCGCGATGCCGAGCTGCTGGTGGTGGGCCGCATCATTCAGCACCACGACGGCCCCACCATCGTGGCCGGCGACCTGAACGACGTGGCCTGGTCGCACACCTCCGAGCTGTTCCGCCGCCTTTCCCGGCTGCTCGACCCCCGCATCGGCCGCGGGCTGCTGCCCACCTTCCACGCCGACTACCGCCTGCTGCGCTGGCCTCTCGACCACGTGTTTCACTCTTCGCACTTCCGCCTGCAGGAAATCAAGCGCCTCACCCACATCGGCTCCGACCATTACCCCATCTACATCCGCCTCAGCTACGAGCCCAACGGCTGGCAGGAGCAGGAAGCCCAGCTGGAGCAGCCCGATGAGGAAGACCACGAGGAGGCCACCGAGAAAATTCAGGAAGGCATTGAGGAAGCCGACGAGGAAAACACCCAGCGCACCACGCGCTAGCCTTACTTTAAGTTAAAGCGGAGAGGCTATTAGAACGTCATGCTGAGCGAAGTCGAAGCATCTCTACCACGAGCGTAAATCCAATCAATATGGAATTGCTGCTGCGGGTAAGATGCTTCAACTACGCTCAGCGTGATGTTCTAACGACATTCTACCAGCTTTACTCGCTGCCTTCGCCCTGATATAAAAACGCCATCTGCTTTTGGCTTACTCCCGGCGGCACCCGGCACATAACTGCGTCGCGCATGGCCGTAAGCACCGGGCTTTCGAGCTGCCCCAGCTTGCCCAGCTGCCAGGACTGATTGACGATGCGCGTGGTGCGGGGCCGGCGGCGGGCATCGAATGCCTGGAAGGCGGCTACCACATCTGCCTCAGCCTGCAGGCAGCTGGCCAGGGCTAGCGCATCTTCCACGGCCTGCCCGGCGCCCTGGCCCATGTTGGGCGTGGTGGCGTGGGCCGCGTCGCCCAGCAGCAGCACGCGCCCGAATGCAAAACGGGGGAGGGGCTTGATATCCAGGATGTCGTTCCACAGCAGCTGATTATCGTGGGTGAGGGCCAGGAGCTGGTCGACCGGGGCGGGCAGGGGCGCAAACTGCCGGCGTAGGTCGGCCACGGTAAAGGCGCGGAACTTCGGGTTGGCAGCCGTGGGGCTGTTAACGCAGGCAAACCAGTACACCTGGCCGTTGGCCAGGGGCACATAGCCGAAGCGCCCGGCTTTGCCGCCCCAGATTTCACTGGACCGGCCGGCCGGCAAGCGCAGGCTACTGCCATCAACCACGGCCCGCCAGCAGGTGTAGCCGGCGTAGCGCGGCGTGCTGGCCGGTAGCAGCTGCAGCCGCACCCGGGAACGCAGGCCATCGGCTGCCAGCAGGGCTTCGGCCGCTTCAGTGCTGCCATCGGCGAAGTGTGCCGTTACGGCATGCGGTTCGGCCGTGAAGTGGGTGAAGGCGCGGCCAAGCTGCACGGTGCCCGGCGGCAGTGAGTGCAGCAATACCTGCTGCAGGGCGGCCCGGTGTATGGCCAGGTTGTCGACTTCCAGGCGCTGGGTGAAGGCGGCAGTGTCGGCCTGGGTAAGGACCTGCCCGTGCCGGCCCAGCAGGGCCAGGCTGGTAACCGGGTGGCCGTGCCTGCGCACGGCATCATGCAGGCCCAGCCGGCGCAGGGCCTGCATGGCATTGGCCCCCAGCACCACGCCGGCTCCTACTTCCCGCAGGGCCTGGGCGGCCTCATACACCCGCACGGTATGCCCCAGCTTTAACAAAGCCTGGGCAGTAGTGAGCCCGCCGATACCGGCGCCAATAATGGTAAAATGCATGCTGTTTTGCGGAAAGAAGGGAATCCTCGCCGCAAAAGTAGGCCACTCAACTGGAGCCATGCCTGGGCTTTTCAGAGCTTGGTGCCCACCAGCGCTACCGGCTCGAAGTCGCCCGGCTGGAAGCTGCGTCCGCTGGCGCTTAGGTAAGTGGGCCGAATCAGTAGCTGCAGGCGCTGCTGGCCTTCGGTTAGATTGGCCAGGCCGGCGGCAAAGCTCAGGGGCGTAGCGCCCCCGGTTAGCTTGGGCGCCACGTTTAGGTCGATGGCGACGGGCAGGGTAATAATGGTGTTGGCTTCTACCGGCGTGCTGGCCCCGGTGCTGCCCGTGGCCAGGGGCTGCCCGTCCAGCATCACCTGGTAGTCGAGCTGCTGCAGCTGTACGGCTTCGCGGGTGGGGTTGCGGGCGAAGATGCGCGTACGCAGCTTCAGGGGCAGGTTTCCGCTTTGCAGGGCCTGCTGCAGCGTGGCCTGCTGCTGGGCGCTCAAGTCGTTGGCCTGCTGTACAAAGAGGATGTCCTGACCCCCAAGTCGGGCTTCGTCCAGCCGGTTCATGCGGTACTGCAGCTGGTTATAAGCACGCAGCTCGTCCCGGCTCAGGTCCTGGGTGCTGCTGCTGGGCTGGCTGCCGGGCGCTTCCTTTACCCGCTCGCTCACACTGCAGGCACTGGCCATCAGCAGCCCAAAAGCCAGGCAGCAGGCCCGACGGATGTTGAATAAGTTGCTCATAACAGGGAGGATAAATGGCGGAGCAGCAAGAAATGATGTGCTTAAAGTTGCGCTTACGCGAACGGCACGAGAAGGGCTACAACAAGGGCAGTTACAGCCGCTCACTGGCAGTGGAGCGGGGGCCGTAAAGCTAGCCGCCCACCAGCCGCAGCCCGAGCCAAAGACCCAGGCAGATAACCCCTAGCACAATGATGCGCACGCCGTGGGCCCGGTCGCGCGCCGAGTAGCCCGGCACCTGCCGGCCATCGGGCAAGGTTTTCTGGTAGTGCCACAGCGACCAGCCAATGCCCAGCCCGAACAGGCCGCCCAGCAGGGCCAGCACGTAGCCGGCTGCAATCCAGGCCGTGGGGCTGGGGCTGGGCGCGGCCAGGGCCTGAAGGTGCCGCGCCTGCAGGTCCTGAATGGTGGCCTCGCTCACGGTTTCGCCGCGCTCGCGCAGCAGCCAGCGGGCCAGGCGCACGTCGTGGCTGCTCCAGGCGGCGGGCTGGCTCAGCAGCTCCCACAGCTCAGCATTGCTGAAGCCGAACAGGTAGTAGTCGGCCGGCAGCTCAGCCAGGCCCAACTCGGCCTGCTGCTCTTCCAGCTCACGCGCCCGCGTGAAGTCTTCCGGCCGCAGGCTCACCACAAACTGCTCGGCCGACGTGGTGCCCAGCACGGCGCTGAAGCGGGGCGGCGTGTAGTGGGTTTTGTGCACAATGCCCTGCTGCTCCAGCAAGCCCAGCAAGGGCTCGGCCAGGGCGGGCGAAGGAAAAACCTGGTAGCGCAGAAAGTCGCTCATGGGCTAGCTAATCAATCCGGCAAGGACTGGCGAAGGATGGGCCGCTGTTGGTTTGTAGCGCGGAATTTCATTCCGCAGCTGCGTCCCTTGTATCGCGGAGTAAAATGCCGCGCCACTGCCCTAATCGGCTCGCAGCACCTTCACTGCAAACAGCAGCACGAACATAAAAATGCCCAGCACCAGAATGCGCAGACCATGCACGCGGTCGGTGGCCGGGAAAGCATACACCCGGTGGCCGTTGGATAATGTTTTGCGGTGCCAGTAGAGGTGGGCCCCGATGAAGATGCCGATGAAGCCGCCCAGCAGGGCTGTGCCGTAGCCCAGCAGTATCTGAGTCTGGTTGTTGTCGTCGGCCTTGGTTTGCTCGCGCAGGCGGTTCTGGCGCAGCAGCCGGATGGTGTCGGGGCTTACGTCGCGGCCCCGCTGCTTGAGCAGCTGCCCGGCCAGGCTCACGTCGAGGTTGCTCCACTCGTCGGGCTTGGTTAGGATGTCAATCAGCTCCTCGTCGCTGAAGCGGAACAGGTAATGGTCGGGGCTGAGCTGCTGCAGGGCATTGCCGTGGGCTTCCTGCTCCAGCTGCCGTACCCACTCCACGTCGCCGGGGTGCAGCTTCACCACGAAGCGGGTAAACGAGGCGTTATTCGCAAAGGATGGGTCGAAGGACGCCTGCCCCGTATCCAGGCTGGTTTCGAAGGGAATTTCGCGCTCGCGCAGCATAGCGAGCAGGGGCTCGGCAGCGGCTTCGGCAGGGTAGGACTGGTAGGGGGCGAAGTCGCTCATGGGAAATCGACGCCGGATGTGAAAGCAGGCGCAAGGTGTTGCCGGCAAAGGAAAACAAAAAGGCCGGAAGCAATGCCTCCGGCCTTTCACATGGTTGAATCAACCTGATTCAACCTCTTTCAGTCTTGTGGCTTATTTGCCGTCTACTTCTTCGTAGTCCACGTCGGTCACGTGGTCGCCCTGGGGCTGGCCGTTGCCGCCCTGGGGCTGGCCATCGCCGCCGGGGAAGCCCCCGCCGGGCTGGCCGGCCGCGTCGCCGGCACCACCGGCGGCGTACATCTCCTGCGAGGCAGCCTGCCAGGCGGCGTTGATTGCGGCCATGGCCGTGTCAATCTGGCCGAGGTCCTTGCTGGCGTGCGCGGTGCGCAGGTCGTTCAGGGCATTCTCAATGGCCGTCTTGTTGCCGCCGCTGAGCTTGTCGCCGTACTCCTTCAGCTGCTTTTCGGTCTGGAAAATCATGCTGTCGGCGTCGTTCACCTTCTTGATGCGCTCGGCTTCGGCCTTGTCGGCTTCGGCGTTGGAGGCGGCTTCCTGGCGCATGCGCTCGATGTCGGCGTCGGACAGGCCGCTGCTGGCTTCGATGCGGATTTTCTGCTCCTTGCCGGTGCCCTTGTCCTTGGCCGTCACGTGCAGGATGCCGTTGGCGTCGATGTCGAAGGTCACTTCAATCTGCGGCACGCCACGGGGCGCGGGCGGAATGGAGTCGAGGTGGAACTTGCCGATGGTGCGGTTCTGGCTGGCCAGCGGACGCTCGCCCTGCAGCACGTGGATTTCCACGCTGGGCTGGTTGTCCGAGGCCGTCGAGAAGGTTTCCGACTTCTTGGTGGGAATGGTCGTGTTCGACTCGATGAGCTTGGTCATTACGCCGCCCATGGTCTCGATGCCCAGCGAGAGCGGGGTCACGTCGAGCAGCAGCACGTCCTTCACCTCACCCGTCAATACGCCGCCCTGGATAGCGGCGCCGATGGCTACCACTTCGTCGGGGTTCACGCCTTTCGAAGGCTTCTTGCCGAAGAACTTCTCCACTTCCTCCTGGATGCGGGGAATGCGGGTCGAGCCGCCCACAAGGATAACCTCGTCGATGTCGGAGGTGCTCAGGCCGGCGTCCTGCAGGGCTTTCTTGCAGGGCTCCATCGAGCGGCGCACCAGCTCGTCGGCCAGCTGCTCAAACTTGGCGCGGCTCAGCTTCACCACCAGGTGCTTGGGGCCGGAGGCCGTGGCGGTGATGTAGGGCAGGTTTACTTCGGTCTCGTTCGAGCTCGACAGCTCGACCTTGGCTTTTTCAGCGGCTTCTTTCAGGCGCTGCAGGGCCATGGGGTCGTTGCGCAGGTCCAGGCCTTCGTTGTCGGCCTTGAACTGGTCGGCCAGGAAGTTGATGATAACCTGGTCGAAGTCGTCGCCGCCGAGGTGGGTGTCGCCGTTGGTGCTCAACACTTCGAACACGCCATCACCCAGCTCAAGGATGGAGATGTCGAACGTACCGCCGCCGAGGTCATACACGGCGATTTTCTGGTCTTTGTGCTTCTTGTCGAGGCCGTAGGCCAGGGCCGCGGCCGTGGGCTCGTTGATGATGCGCTTCACGTCGAGGCCAGCGATGGCACCGGCTTCCTTGGTAGCCTGGCGCTGGGCGTCGTTGAAGTAAGCGGGCACCGTGATAACGGCTTCCGTTACGGGCTGGCCGAGGTAATCCTCAGCTGTTTGCTTCATTTTCTGGAGCACCATGGCCGAAATCTCCTGGGGCGTGTACTGGCGGTCGCCAATCTTCACGCCCACGGTGTTGTTCGAGCCGCTGCCGAGGTCGTACGCTACGTACTTGCTCTCAGCCGATACTTCCGAGAAGTTGCGGCCCATGAAGCGCTTGATGCTGGCGATGGTGTTTTTGGGGTTGGTTACGGCCTGGCGCTTGGCGGGGTCGCCCACTTTGCGCTCGCCCTTGCCCCCGTCGAGGAACGCGACGATGCTGGGGGTGGTGCGGCGGCCTTCGCTGTTCGGAATCACAACGGGTTCGTTGCCTTCCATCACGGCCACGCACGAGTTGGTGGTGCCGAGGTCAATGCCGATGATTTTGCCCATGGTAGGGTGTTGGTTAGTATGGTGGAGTGTCAGGTCAAAGCAGCCTTTGCAGGCGCTACCCGGGTATTACAAGCAGCGTACCAGCGTGGAATTGGTGACAGATTGTCACCGATTGAGTGGCAGGCGTGAGTTTTTGCGCCGGGCTGGCGGAGTTTATTGTAAGGCGACTGAATATTCCTGACAGGTGTGCAGGAAAGCCAATAAACTAAAGAAAGCAATAAGCCCTACATAAGAGGCGTTAACCCTTTCTCTAATTATACTAATGCCAGACTACTTCGTCTTATTCACTAGGTTTACCTTTTTTGTGGCGTTACCCACAGTAGCTGTAGGCTTATGTGCCTTGCCTTGGATAAGGCGAAGAGGATTTTCGAAGTGGGCAATGGCAATGCTGATAGGCTTTAGTGCCACGCTTATAGCGTTTACAGCCGGCCAGTATGTGGCTTTTTTATCTACACGTTTATGAACGTAGAATGAAGGAGACAGACAAAAAAGCCGCAGTTTTGGTAGCAAGCGTTGTCCTATTTTTGATGTTTTGCCTAGGCGTACTTTTAGCAGGGGAGTCCTATAATCCGTTCGACCCATACGCTGACACCGAATTTGCCTCAGACTATACACCGGAGAAGTTTCGAGCTGTGAAGGTTGGAATGACGCTTGGGCAAGTGAGGGAAATCGTTGGAGAGCCTTTATTTTCATTCCGGGATTCCACGTCAGGCTTACTGCTTAGCATAGAATACCACTATACAAACGATGGCTACCTGCGCCGACGAACCGACAAAAGCTTTGTATTAGTAAGTGATTTAGCTTGGTACCGGTCCGGAGTGACTTTTAATGCCGATAGCATCGTCTGTCAGGTCGATTCCGGCTGGTCGTATGATTAATTGAGCGCATTAGACCTGCTGTATTCATTGAGTAGGCTGTTAAAAAAGATTGTGATTTTTAAAATTCTGTTGCTTCGTAAGCAAATACTTCCCTAATTGCCGCCCTCAAGCCTCAAAGCACCCACATGACCCTGTTCCAGAATAATAACTTCCTCAATAACTCGAATAATCAATTCGGGACTGGAAGGCTATTGTTCAGGAAAAGGAAATGATGAACAATAATTCAATTGAATAGCCTTCCGTGACTCGGAAGGCTTTTTTTTTACCCTTCCCCGCCAAAACCCATTCACGGAAATAAAAAACTCCTCGCCAGGAGCTGGCTCCCTATTGCCCAAACTCAAGCAAACACATTTCAACCAATAACCCCAATTCACAACATGAAGACACTTTCTTCCCCCCTTGCCCGGCCCACGGCGGCCGAGCTGCTGGCCACCGAAACGGCCATTTCCTTTGTCAAAGACAGCTTTGCCCGTGAGCTGGTCCGGCGCCTGCACCTGGTCAAGGTATCCTCGCCCATTGCCGTGCTCGACGGCACCGGCATCAACGACGACCTGAACGGCACGGAGCGCCCCGTAGGCTTCCCCATCAAGGCCTTGGACGAGCAGCGGGCCGTGGTGGTGCACTCCCTGGCCAAGTGGAAGCGCCTGCGCCTGCGGGAGCTGGGCATCGCCGCCGGCCGCGGCCTGCTCACCGACATGCGCGCCCTGCGCCCCGACGAAGACTACAGTCCCATCCACTCCATCTACGTCGACCAGTGGGACTGGGAAAAGCACATGCTGCCCGAGCAGCGCAGCATTTCCTATCTAAAAGAAACCGTAGAAACCATCTACGAGGCCCTGAAAAGCACCGAGCAGCAGGTAGGCGAAGAGTTTGGCATCGTGCCAGTGCTGCCGACTAGCATCACCTTCATCCACGCCGAAGACCTGCTGCGGCGCTACCCCACGCTCACGCCCAAGCAGCGCGAGCACGAAGCCGCCCGCGAGTACGGCGCCGTATTCCTGATGGGCATCGGCGGCGAGCTCAGCCACGGCGAAATCCACGACGGCCGCGCCCCCGACTACGACGACTGGAGCAGCGAAAACGAAGACGGGCACCGCGGCCTCAACGGCGACATCCTACTCTGGAACCCGGTGCTGCAAACCTCCTTCGAGGTTTCGTCCATGGGTATCCGGGTAGATAAAGTGGCCCTGGCCCGGCAGCTGGCCCTGCGCGGCTGCCCCGAGCGGCAGGAGCTGGCTTTCCACCGCTTGCTGCTGGCCGACGAGCTGCCGCAGAGCATAGGCGGCGGCATCGGGCAGTCGCGGGTGTGCATGTTTATGCTGCGCAAGGCCCACATCGGCGAGGTGCAGGTGAGCATCTGGCCCGAGGCCGTGCGCGAGGAGATGGTGGGAGCGGGGGTGGGGCTGCTGTAAGCCCCACCCCCGGCCCCTTCCCTCCGGGGGAGGGGAGCCTGACGATAATACCATATTTGCAAATACAAAAAAGCCCGTTGAGATTAATCAACGGGCTTTTTCGTGGCAGTAGCCAGCCAGGAATTAAATCGAATAGGGAAAAAGTAGAGGCTTGAAGTATACGTCAGACTCCCCTCCCTTTTGGGGAAGGGCTGGGCGTGGGGTTTGCTCCCGGCTTTGCCCCGGCGCTGCCCAGCTTGCGGTTGGCCGGGTTCTTGGTGGCCGAGAACTTGGCCTTGATTTTCCGCGACTCCTCCGGGGTGAGCTCGCGCCACTGGCCGGGGCCCAGCTCGCCCAGCTGCAGCTCGTCGATACTGGCGCGGATGAGGCGCAGGCAGGGCAGGCCCACGGCGGCGCACATCTTGCGCACCTGCCGGTTCATGCCCTGGGAGATGCGGATTTCCAGCCAGCTGGTCGGGATGCTGGCCCGGTAGCGGATGGGCGTGCTGCGCGCCCACAGCGCGGCCGGCTCGGGGATTTCGGCAGCCTGGCCGGGCAAGGTTTTCCCTTCCTTGATGACGACGCCGCGGCGCAGCTTTTCCAACGCTTCCTCCGTTATGGTGCCTTCCACCTGGGCCCAGTAGGTTTTGAATACCTTGAACTTGGGGTCGCTCAGGCGGTGCTGCAGGCCTTTGTCGTCGGTGAGCAGCAGCAGGCCCTCGCTGTCGAAGTCGAGCCGGCCCACGGGGTAGATGCCCGGCAGGGGTACGAAGTCCTTGAGCGTGGCGCGGCCATGCTCGTCGGTAAACTGGGTGAGAACTTCGTAGGGCTTGTTGAGCAGGATGTAGCGCATGGGAAGGGAGTTATGAGTTATGAGTTATGAGTTATGAGTTGTTCGTGCCGTAGGGTGGTCAAATAATTCATAATTCATAACTCATACTCGCCTATTGCCGCCACCAGGCGGTGGTAGGCAGCGGGCCGGCGCCCAAAGTTACGGGCTCGCCCAGGCGCGGGGTGGCCAGGGGCAGGTGCTGACGCATGGCCTCGGCGCTGGCCCGCTCCACGGGCTCGTTCCAGGGGTGGAAGGCCTCGGTGAAGGCGCCCCAGTGCACGGGCAGCATCACCCGGGCTTTCACGTCGACGGCCGCCTGCACGCTTTGTTCGGGCATCATGTGAATCTGGGCCCAGTCGGCGTTGTACTGCCCGCACTCCATTAGGGCCAGGTCGAAGGGGCCGTAGGTGGCGCCGATGCTGGCGAAGTGGGGCCCATAGCCGCCGTCGCCGCTGTAGAATACCCGCTTAGCGGGCGACTGCACCACCCAGGAGCTCCACAGCGTGGAGTTGCGGTTGGTAAGGCCGCGACCCGAGAAGTGGCGGCTGGGCGTGCAGGTGATGGTGAGGCCCGGCAGCTGGGCCTGCTCGCCCCAGTTCATCTCCTGAATGCGCTCCGGGGCTACGCCCCAGGCCCGCAGGTGCGGCCCAATGCCCAGGGGCACGAAGAACTTGCCCACCTTGTCTTTGAGGAGGCGGATGGTTTTGTAGTCGAGGTGGTCGTAGTGGTCGTGGGAAATCATCACCGCCGCGATAGTGGGCAGCTGCTCGGGGCGGATGGCCAGGGCGGGGTTGTAGCGGTTGGGCGTAAGCCAGGTCACGGGGCCCATCTCCACGCTCAGCATGGGGTCGAACAGGAGGTTTTGTCCGGCTATCTCCACCAGGCTGGCCGAGTGCCCGAACCAGGTAACGCGCAGCAGCTCCGGCGTTTTGCGGGTGATGCTGAGCGAGTCCAGGGGCAGGGTTGGCAGGGGGCCGGGCGGCGCCACGTTGGGGGCTTTCTTAAACAAGAACTTCCACAGCATGCCCAGCATGTTGCCTCCGGTAGAAACGGAGGTGGGCACCAGGTTTACGAATTCGCCGTCCTGATAATGGCCCGATTTGGCGTAGGCTGCCTTGTCGGCCTTGCTGGGCTTGCCGCCAAACTCGGAGCCGAAGCTGGTGAATGCCACGGCGCCGAGCAGCACGGCGCCGATGATGCTGCTCGTTGTCAAGAGAAAGGTCTTTAAGGGTTTTCGCATTCTGTAAGAGTTAAAAGTGAAGAGTTAAAAGGGGGCTGGTTTTAACTCTTCACTTTTAACTTTTAACTGATTCACGCGCCAGCGCCACAATGTCGCGCACTTCCAGCACAGGCTTGGGGTAGCCGTTTTGTACGGCAGCAATCATGGCCTGGCCTACTTCCTGCATGGTGGAGATGAAAGCCGGGGCCAGCACGCGGGCTACGGGGTAGAGCCAGCCCACGTATTTGTACATGCTCAGCACCCGCTGCTGCCCGGCCATAGGCTTCATAAAGCCGGGTCGGAACATGTAAGCGTGGCGGAAGGGCAGCTTCAGCAGGTCGTTTTCGGTGCGGCCCTTCACGCGGGCCCAGTGCTGCCGGCTTTGCTCGCGGCTGTCGGTGCCCGCGCCGGTCACGTAGGTAAAGCTCAGGCCGGGGTTGAGGCGCAGCAGGGTGTGGGCCACGTACAGCGTCAGGTCGTGGGTGATGCGCTCGTACTCGGCCTGGCTGATGCCCAGAGAGGAGACGCCGGCACAGAAAAAGCAGGCGTTGTAGCTCCGCAGCTGGTCTTCGACAGCCGACAAATCCTGCAAGTCCGATACCAGCACCTCCTTCATCTTGGAATGGCGGATGCCGCTGGGTCGGCGGCTCAGGCTTAGTACGGCTTCCACAGCCGGGTTTTGCAGGCATTCGAGCAGCACGCCTTCGCCTACCATGCCGGTGGCGCCGGTAATAATAACCTTTAAGCTCATGCGAGGATGAAGTGAGTTATCAGCAAGGACGCGCCAGGCGGTGTTCTACTTTAGCTAGCCGCGAATTATTTGCTGAAATCGGCCTTTGCGACGCGCAAACGCACCTACCAAGGCCCGTTGCGGAGCAGTAAGCGAATAACCATTCAGCGTAGTAGAGACGCAACATCTTGCGTCTCATCGTTGAACGACCTGTTTGAGCATAAGCTATTCTAACGGCGCATTCCCGGAGACGCAAAATGTTGCGTCTCTACGTCGTTCTTATACCGTTTGGTTTGTGTAATAGGCTTATCATCAGTGATATTACTGTGTTCTCTGAAAAAAGCAGGGGGCCGAAGCGCTGCGCTTCGGCCCCCTGCTTGTTCAGCTTATACGAAAGGCTTTACACGCTGCCCGAATACTTACGTACGGCCCATTCCACCGTCAGGAAGCCAAGAATCAGGAAAAACAGCCATTTAAGGTTGATTAAGTCCTTGAGGTCTTCCTCGGCCGTGATTACGGGCTTGAAGTTGGCCTGCAGCAAGTCCTGGGTAAGCTTGTCGAATTGACTCGGGTAGTAGAGGCGGCCGCCGCTGCGGCGCGAGAGCTGGGCCAGCAGGTTGTGGTCGGCGCGGCTTTCCAGCGCTTCCAGGGGCTGTTCCTGCACCAGTATCTCGCCGGCGTCCTGCTGGGCCTGGCCGCCCAGGGTGGCTTTGGCCTCGTAGCGATAGAGGCCGGCCGGCAGCGGGCCCAGGTGCAGGGGCGAGCCGTCTTCGGCGTTGGCGAAGCTGAAGCGCCGCGTGTTCTTCTTCTCGTCGGTGAGCGTGAGGTTGATTTGCTGGTTGTAGAGGCGCTCAAACACCGCGTTGTAGGTTTCGGCGCCCAGCGTCACGTCGTCCTGGGTGCCAAAAGCATCCTGGGTCGGGTACACGTCAAGGCGCTTCTTGTTGGCATTCTGCGTCAGCAGCTGCAGGGTGCGGATGATGAGCCGGTCGTAGGCTTCGGGCCGGTCGTCGTGCTCCACGGCTTCCTGCAGGCGCCACTGCCAGCTGCCCTCGGTGAGCAGGGTGGCCTGCCGCCGCTCGGCGGTGCCGCCGAATACCAGCAGGGGCTTCTGGGTGGGCAGGCGGCCCACCTGCTGCCAGAGGGCGGCCTCAGCGCCGGCGCCCAGGCGCAGGTCGCCGAAAGGTACGGGGGTGGGCGGGTAGGCCGCGAAGCGGCGGGCCGACTCCTCATCGGTGGCGAAGCGGGCAAACCCGGGGTTGGGCAGGGGCGTCACCTCATCGGTCTGGGAGCCGCGGGGCTGAATGGTGAGGCCGGTGCCCAGCTGGTTGAAGGCCCCCAGGTTGGTTTGGGCGCCGATGACGAACAGGGCCGGCACCTTGCGGGCCTGCACCTGGGCCAGGATGTCGTCGCCCAGCCCGCCCTGGGCCGGCAGCTGGTGCAGAATGGCCACGTCGAAGTCGGCGCCGGCTTTCAGCGGCGTCACGCCGGGCAGGGCCAGGGTCAGGTCGAAGTTGTCGTTGGCCAGAATGGCCGCCCGCAGCGCCTTGATGTCGGGGTGAGGAGCCGCGCCGGCCAGCAGCACCCGCAGCTTGCCTTTCACAATCTCGATAAAGGCTGTGCGGGCGTTGTTGAGGGGCGTAAACTCGCCCGGCTGGGGCAGTATGCGCACTTCGTAGCGGCGCTTGCCCGGCGCAGGTGCCGTAAGCTGAAAGGTGGTGCGCACCCGGCGGCGGTCGGCGGGCAGGGCCACGCGGCGCGACTCCAGCACGCGGCCAGCTTCGCGCAGCTCCACAGTGGCCGTGCTACCCGCATAGCCCTCGAAGCCAAATTCGGCCTCAATGGGAAATTTATTGCCGCTAAACGCCACCCGGTTGTAGTTGAGGGCCGAAATGCGCAGGTCTTTCTTGGGAACGGTATCACCCACGGCCACGCTGTATACGGGGAAGCGGTAGTCGGCATACACCGGGCTGCGGCCCTGGTTGACCAGGCCATCGGAGAGCAGCACCACGGCGGCCAGGTTGCGGTCTTCATAGGCTTCCTGGGTGCCGCCCAGCAGCTGGCCCAGGTCGGTAGCCGTTGCGCTGAAGCGCAGCGAGTCGGGCCGGGCGGGGCGGTTGGGAGTGGGGGTGAGGGTGCGGGTTTCTACCTCGAAGCCTTTTTCGCGCAGAGCGGCCGCCAGCCGGGGTAAGCCGCTACGGGCCTGGCTTAGGGCAGGGGCGGGCGTGAACAGCTCCACCGACTGCGAGTTGTCGACGGCCAGCACCACGGTGGGCGCCTCGGTGCGGGTGGTGGTGGTTTTCACAAAGGGCGCGAGCAGCAGGTAGCACAGAAAGCTAACTACGGCAAAGCGCAAGGCCGCCAGGGCATAGTTTAGCGGCCGGCTCCAGGGCGCCTTGGCCGAGTATTGCAGGGCCGCGTAACCGGCTCCTACGAGCAGGCAGAGCGGGATAAACCAGGAAGAATAAGCGGTAGTAAGCAAATGAGAGGCGAAAAGATGCGAGTCGGCTGGCACTAAGACCAACACAGGGAACAGGCAAAAATACTCCCGTAAGGTTGCGCCCGCAGTCGAATGGTTATAATGTAACTTTGAGCAACTGAAATTTAGTTGCATTTGTTGCATGAGCAAGCACGAGAAACTCCTGGCCCGGCTGCTAACTCAGCCTACGGATTTCATCTGGGATGAACTGCTACGCCTGCTGAAGGCGCTGGGCTATGAGGAGCTAAGTGCTGGCAAAACCGGGGGCAGCCGCCGGGCGTTTGTCAATGCCGCTACCAGCGTCATTATCCGGCTGCACAAGCCACATCCCGGCAATATTCTGAAGCAGTATCAGCTCAAGCAAATTATTCAACAACTAAACCTTAACAAACCATGAGCAGCGTTTTGAAGCACGGCGCCTACACGGCCCGCGTTGAATACAGCGCCGAAGACCGGGTGTTTTTTGGCAAGCTGGACGACATCACCGACTTGGTTTCTTTCGAAGGCCGCACCGTGGAAGAGCTGGAAAATGCCTTTGTAGAAGCCGTGGAAGACTACCTGGCATTATGCCAGGCCACCGGGAAGCAGCCCGAGAAGCCCTTCAAAGGCAGCTTTAACGTGCGTATGAACCCGGAGCTGCACCGGCAGGCAGCCCTGGCTTCGCGGGAGCGCAACATGAGTCTGAACCAGCTGGTGGTAGAGGCCGTGCGGCGGTTTGTGTAAAAACAGCAGCGCGTTTACCGCTGTAAAGCCGTCACCAATTCCGGGCTGTTGAAGATGCTGACCGGCGAAATTACGGGTTCACTCAGCGGCAACTGCCGGCCGTACCGCTCGCGCAGCTTGGCCTGCACAGCCGGGTGGCTCAGGTCGAAGTCTTTCAGCTGCTGCAAGGTGCCCAGGCGGCGGCCCAGGCCTCGCTCGTACACCTTCCAGATAAGCTCCGAGCAGTAAATCCGGTCGTCGGTCCAGCCAAAGGCCAGGTCGTAGTGGTGGCTCCAGGGCGACTTGGTGGCCAGCTGTATGGCCTGGCTCTGGGCTGATAGGGAGGTGTGGAATATCAGGTCGCCGTCGCGGAGCTGGCTGGCAGTTTGGGTAGCAGCGGCTTCAGCGGCCTGCTGGCTCTGGAAGCGCAGCAGGCGCGGGTAGGCCGCCAGGGCCAGGGCGGCCAGTAGCAGGAAGGGGAGGAGGAGCCAGCGGTTCATTGTTCGGATTTGTACAGGTCAGCTCAAGCGCACATCTTTGGCTCTTTAGCAAATAGACGCTTAAATTCCTGTCATGCCAAACGCTGCTTCTTTTTGGGTTGGAATGCTCGTCATTGCTGGCTCGGCGTGTGAGCCGGCCGCCAAACCTGGTACGCAAGCAGAGGCTCCCGTATCAGCAGCGCCTCAAGCCGACACCAGCCAGGCTCAGCCCGTTCCTACTGGTGCGGTTTCCCAACCGCAGCCGGCAGTTGACTACGAAGCCAGCGCGCGCGCTCATGCCGATTCGCTCTGGGCCTTGGGGCCGGTTCTGGCGCAGGCCGATACCACGGTTGAGGCTGAGCATTTCCGGCGGGGCGACCTCAACGGTGATGGCTCCGACGACTACCTGGTATTGGCGCGGGGCAAGCGTCCGTGCGACGAAGAAGGCGAAAACTCCTTCTGCCGCACGGTATTCATCGTTCTCAATGACAAAACAGCGGGCTTGCGCGTAGCAGCGGCCAATGCAGGCTTGGTTCAATGTTCAGACTGCGGCAGCATGGCCGTAGGCGACCCGTTTCAAGGCTTTTCTATCAAAGGACGCAACTTTTCAATCGAGGAGCTGGGCGGCAACTGCGAAAAAATCGCAACTACAATCACCTTCCGTTACCATCCTGACCGGCAGGATTGGCTGTTGCAGGCCAGAGACACCTTCATATACTCCTGCAAGGATACTGCGGCCGATGGTGGCCCCAAAACACGCAGTAAGCACGAAGGCCCCCGCAAATTCGGGGTAGTCAGATTTGCTGATGCTGAGGGTGTGCAAGAGCAATAGGCGCGGGCGCGGTTAGCAGGCAGGGGAGGTGCTGGCGGTTTATTCTTCAGCTTCCTCAGAATCCTCTTCTGGCTCGTGCTCTTCCATTTGCCATTTTTCGCTCACCGCTTCCCGCAGTGCGTGCCAGCTATAATTCAGCTGAAATAGCTCGTTAACGGTTGGGTCGCGTTCTACAATTTCTTCCAGCGTTACTATTTTGAGGTCAGCTTCATCATAAGTCGTATCACATAGAAATTGCCAGGTGCCATCAGTTTCGTGCACCACGCGCAGAATTGGCAGTCCTTGTAGAGCCTGGCGAGTAGTGAAAACAGCAACGTTTCTTTCTTCCCAAAACTTGAAGTCAGTATTCCGGTCAAGCAACGGCTGCCCGAACTTCCAGGCTGGGTTGAAACCATCCTCCCAAGGAAAGAGGGCTTGCTTATCCGGCCACACAATTTGCAAGGCCGGAAAATCCCAACCTTTATTGAACCAATAGCCGTAGCCGAAATAGTCTTTATACCAAGCCTTATCCACGGTTAGAAAACGCACATCGTAGTCTCCTAAAAAATCGGGATACCCGATGCTTTGGTCAGGCATGGGCTGCTTATCCAACAGCTCCTTGCCTGACCAAATTACCGAATGCAGCAGGTCGAGGTTTAAACCAAAACAGATAAGCTCTGGATAACCATAAGTTTTGAATAACCCAATGGTGTAAGCAAAGCTGGGCGAATAGCCGTCGCCGTGAAACTGTGCAACATGAAATCCATATTGCTCAACGTCGCTGATGATTTTTTTCTCAGCCTCCGCTTCGTGCGCAGCGTCTTCTTCCGGCGTGGCCATATTCCCTACGTCAGCATCCCGCCATCCACCTGCAGCACCTGCCCGGTGATGTAGGCCGAGTCGTCCGACGCCAGAAACGCGGTGGCTTTGGCCACGTCCTCGGGCCGGCCGCCGCGCTTGAGGGGAATGGCCTTGCGCCACTCGTCTACCTGCTTGGGGTCGAGGGCATCGGTCATCTCGGTTTCGATGAAGCCGGGGGCAATGGCGTTGCAGCGGATGTTGCGCGAGCCCAGCTCCAGGGCTACCGACTTGGTGAAGCCGATAATGCCCGACTTGGAGGCCGCGTAGTTGGCCTGCCCGGCGTTGCCCTTGATGCCTACTACCGAGGTCATATTGATGATGGAGCCCGACTTGGCGCGCATCATGGGCTTGGTGGCAGCCTTGGTCAGGTTGAACACCGACTTCAGGTTCACGTTCAGCACCTGGTCCCACTGCTGCTCGCTCATGCGCATGAGCAGGCCGTCCTGGGTGATGCCGGCGTTGTTGACGAGGACGTCGAGCTTGCCGAAGTCGGCCACCACGTCCTCAATCAGCTTTTCGGCCTGGGCGTAGTCGGAGGCGTCGGAGCGGTAGCCTTTTGCTTTGGAGCCGTGCGCAGAAAGCTCGGCCTCCAGGGCCTGACCTTTTTCGACGGAGGAGAGATAGGTGAAGGCGACATCGGCGCCAAGCTGGGCAAAATGCGCCGCGATGGCGCGGCCAATTCCTTTGGAAGCGCCCGTCACGAGGGCCACTTTTCCGGTGAGTGTGTTGGTCATGGGACGAAGGTAAGTAGCGCGGACTTTCAGTCCGCGCCCCGGAACGACTTTACCGGTGCGGGGACACGGACTGAAAGTCCGCGCTACATCGTTCTACCTTCGTGGTCGACTTATGCTTCACCACGACATCTGTATTCTCGGCGCCGGCCCCGGCGGGGCCACGGCTGCCCTGCACCTGGCCAACGCCGGCCAGCCCTGCCTGTTGCTGGACCGCGCCAGCTTTCCGCGCGATAAAATCTGCGGCGACGCCCTGAGCGGCAAGGTGCAGAGCGAGCTGCGCCGCATCGACGAGACGCTGCCCGACAAGCTGGCCGCCGCGCCCTTCCAAGTGCCCAGCTGGGGCATCGACTTCTTCGCGCCCAACGGCCGCAAGCTCGGCGTGCCCTTCCGCCCGCGGTTCAACAAGGAAACCGACCGCGCCGCCGGGCACGTGGCCAAGCGCCTCGACTTCGACAACTTCCTGGTGGAAGAAGTGCGCCGCCGGCCCGAAATTACTTTCCGCGAAAACGTGGACGTGGCCAGCACCGAGCGCACCGCCGACGGCTGGCGCCTGCTAAGCAAAGACGGGCAGGAGCTGGCTTCCTGCCGCCTGCTGCTGGTGGCCAACGGTGCCCAGTCGGAGTTTGCCCGCAAGGTGGCCGGCCATGCCCTGGAGCCCGACCACAACTGCGCCGGGCTGCGGGCCTACTACAAAAACGTGGGCAGCCTCAGCCCCGACAACTTCATCGAGCTGCACTTCATCCAGGACTTTCTGCCTGGTTACCTGTGGGTGTTTCCGCTGCCCAACGGCGAAGCCAACGTGGGCGTGGGCATGCTGTCGAAAACCGTGGCGAAGAAGAAGGTGAACCTGCGGCAGCGCCTCGACGAGATTCTGCAAACCCACCCCGCACTCAGGGACCGGTTTGCCGGGGCTGAGCGGCAGGGGCCGGTGCGGGGCTTCGGCCTGCCGCTGGGCTCCAAGCGGCGGGCGCTGTCCGGCGCCAATTACCTGCTGCTCGGCGACGCCGGCTCGCTGATTGACCCGTTTAGCGGGGAGGGCATCTCGCACGCCATGGTGAGCGGCCGGCACGCGGCGGTGTGGGCGGGCGAGGCCATCAAAAAAGCCGACTTCTCGCCGGCCTTTTTAAAGAATTACGACAACGCGGTGTATAACCGCCTCTGGCAGGAGCTGCGCCTGAGCCGCGTGATGCAGCGCCTGCTCAACTTCCCCTCGCTGTTCAACTTCGTGGCCAACCGCGCCATCAAAAATCCCACGCTGGCCGAAACGCTGTCCATGATGTTTCTGGACCTGGACCTGCGGGAGCGGCTGCGCAAGCCGGGCTTTTACTTCCGCCTTCTGTTCGGCGACTGAGTTTTACCCTTGCTGGCCCCGCCCTTGGCGGGCTCGGGCTCCTGGCCGCCGTTGCCTACGTAGCGGCGCAGGCTTTTAGCCGCTTCGGGGTTGAGCTCGGCGGCCCGCTCCAGGTCGGCGCGGGCTTCTTTCATGCGGTCGAACGACGCGTAGCTGATGCCGCGGTACTCCCAGGCGTCGGCATAAGCGGAGTCGAGCTGAATGGCCTTGGTGAAGTCGCCCACGGCCGACTTGTACTGAAACATCTGAATCTTGGCCACGCCCCGGCCGAAATACGACTCCTTGTCGTCGGGCCGGTACTTAATGGCGCTGCTGAAGTCGTTGGCGGCCGGCTTATACTGCTTCATCATGAGGCGGTTAACGCCCCGGTTGTAGTAGGCGTCGGGGTTGTTGCGCAGGTAGCGAATGGCCGCCGTGTAGTCGGGCAGCGCTTCCTTGTATTGCTTGAGGTAGCTTTTGGCCTTGGCCCGCTCCAGCAAAGCCCGTGGGTTTTTGGGGTTACGCCCCACTTCTGCTTCCGCGTTGAGCAGCATCTGGCGGTAGTCGGCCGCGGTCATCTTCCGGATTTTTTCCCGCTCGGCTGAGGCTTCTTTGGCCGACGGCGCCAGCGGGTCGGGCTTGTCGGCGGCCAGGGCGGCGGCCACCGCGGCCTCGGAAACTGCGGGGCTGCTGGTGGCAGTGGTCGTGGCCGGGGCCGTTGTGTTGGTAGCGGCCCCGGCCCCTTCGGCCGCGGCCAGAGTAGCATCGCGTGCCGTGGCGGCCGCGCCGGAAGAGTCGGGGCGGGCCGCCGAAGTAGCCGACTCAGCCGCCGGAGCGGTAGCTACCGGCGTGCTGTTATTGGTGGGACGCTCGGTTTCGGTAGTGGACGCGCAGCTGGAAATAAGGGAAAGCAGCCCCAGAAGGCTGGCAGAAAGGCGAAGCAGTGGTTTCATTACAGTTAGGTTCTGAGAGGCTGGCGGCAAGCTGCGCCGTAGCCGGGCTTTATACGGCAACAAGGCAAGAATCGCTGTGCCCCGGATAGGGGCACTCCTGAAAATGCGCAAGCCGGCAGCAGCCGGCATTTGTCGAATTCCTGGCTTGTCCCGCGGCGCAGTGCAGGGCTGCGGCTATCTTTGCCCCCTAATCGCGGGGTGCGCCCGCCGCCCTCGTTTTTTCCTCTTTTACTCAAGAACGTTTTATGGCATTGCAATTTGATTTGGTAGTGGTGGGCAGCGGCCCGGGCGGTTACGTTGCCGCCATCCGGGCCTCGCAGCTGGGGCTGAAAGTGGGCGTTATCGAGCGCGAGTCGCTGGGCGGCATCTGCCTTAACTGGGGCTGTATCCCGACCAAAGCCCTGCTCAAATCGGCCCAGGTGTTTGAATACATGCAGCACGCCCAGGACTACGGCATCACGGTGAAGGACGCCAGCTACGACTTCGGTGCGGTGGTGCAGCGCAGCCGCGGCGTGGCCGACGGCATGAGCAAGGGCGTGACGTTTCTGCTCAAGAAAAACAAGGTGGAGGTGATTTCCGGCACCGGCAAGCTCCTGGCGGCTGGCAAAGTAGAAGTAACCAAGGCCGACGGCGGTAAGGAAACCGTCGAAGCCAAGCACATCATTCTGGCTACCGGGGCCCGCTCGCGCGAGCTGCCGGCTCTGCCCATCGACGGCAAGAAAATCATCGGCTACCGCCAGGCCATGGTGCTGCCGGCCATGCCCAAGCGCATGGTGGTGGTGGGCTCGGGCGCCATCGGCGTCGAGTTTGCCTACTTCTACCGCACCATGGGCGCCGAGGTGACGGTGGTGGAGTTCATGCCCCGCATCGTGCCCGTGGAAGACGAGGAAGTGTCGCGGCAGATGGAGAAGTCCTTCAAGAAAATCGGCATTAACGTGATGACCAGCGCCGAGGTAACCAAGGTGGACACCGCCGGCGAAGGCTGCAAGGTGACCGTAAAAACCGCCAAGGGTGAGCAGCAGCTTGACTGCGACGTGGTGCTGAGCGCCGCCGGCGTCGTGACCAACCTCGAAAACATTGGCCTCGAAGAGCTGGGCATCAAAGTAGAGCGCGGCCGCATCATCGTCGACGACTACTACCAGACCAACGTGCCCGGCATCTACGCCATCGGCGACATCGTGCCCGGCCCCGCCCTGGCCCACGTGGCCTCGGCCGAAGGCATCATCTGCGTGGAGAAAATCGCCGGCCACCACCCCGAGCCCCTCAACTACCAGAACATTCCCGGCTGCACCTACGCTCAGCCCGAAATCGCCAGCGTGGGCATGACGGAAAAGGAAGCCAAGGAAAAAGGCTACGACGTGCTGGTGGGCAAGTTCCCCTTTTCGGCCTCGGGCAAAGCCAGCGCCGCCGGCGCCAAGGACGGCTTCGTGAAGGTCATCTTCGACAAGAAGTACGGCGAGTGGCTGGGCGCCCACATGATTGGCGCCAACGTAACCGAGATGATTGCCGAAGTGGTGGTAGCCCGCAAGCTCGAAACCACCGGCATGGAAATCATTAAGGCCGTGCACCCGCACCCCACCATGAGCGAAGCCGTGATGGAAGCCGCTGCGGCTGCCTACGGCGAGGTGATTCACCTGTAAAGCCCTGCGCACCGCTAATTACACAGAGAGCCCCGGCAGCGAAGCTGTTGGGGTTTTCTTTTTCAAGAATTTATGAAACCTGGGACTGCCTTTTTTGTGCTTCTGCTGAGCGGCCTGCTAGCTGGTTGTGCCTCTCCGAGTGAGGAACGGGCAGTAAATGCGGTGGCTGAGTTATATGGGGGACAGGTAAAGCTCAGCAAGGGCAGCGGCATTTCGACGGATGGGAAAAAACTGCAGGGCAGTTTTCTGGGAATAACTTTGGAAAGCCCCGGGCTGGCCCAGCGCTATGACGACCTGCAGCTCCCCGCCTCTAACTGTGCCCTGCTGGTATACCAAGGCCTGACTGGTAATGAACATGAGCGCTACGACTACTATAAAATAACTGTTGCTGATTCGTCGAGCAGCCACAGTTACTCGTTTGCCAGGGCCGAAGTGGCGCAGGCTGCACAAGCGGCCGGCCTGCTTACTACTATCATGGCCAACATGCAGCAGGAAGACTACGCGGCCGCTGCCCGCACGCTTCATCCCATCGCCCTGCAGGGCCTCAGCCCCGACAGCGTGACGGCTCTGCTGGCCAAGGTCGGGCGTGGGTTGGCTCCTCTGCGTGACTATGACCTGCACGGATACAAAATAGTAAGTGAGCAGGTTTCCGGCCAGCCGCTGGAGTTGGTACAACTCTACCTGTCGGTGCCCGCAACTCCGGAAAGCAGAAGGCTTTTGGTGGTGATTAATCCGCAGGCGGAGGCCAGTACGCCCTTTCTCTACGGCTTTAATCTACTGGATTAGCCCTGGAAGTAGTTGGTTTCGGCTTAGCAGAAGTCCGGGCAAGAGCTGACTGTAATTTTCTGATAACTGAATTGATACTGGGTCTGTGAGTGCAGTTTCGGTTTTGCAAAGTGAAAAATATGCACATTGCTTTGGAGGGGCGGGAAGGCGCGGAGGTTTTATGCAAAAAATGCATAAAACCTCCGGTGGGCGGCCCGTTGGCTATTACAATCTAAATGCATTTATCTCAGTTGGCTGCCGCGTCAACTCCATCAAAGGCACTCAGTTTCGTAAATGGGCCACGCAGGTACTGCGGCAGTACCTGGTACAAGAATATGCTCTGAATGACAAACGCCTGCGCGAGAGTGCCCGGCAGCTGGCCGAACTGAAGCGGCTGGTGCAGCTGCAGGGAGAAGCGGCCGCGAATCAGGAGCTGACTTCTGACGAGTCGGCCGCCTTGCTGCGGGTGCTCGGCGACTACGCCCGCGCCCTCGACGTGCTCGACCAGTACGACCACCAGCGCCTGCAGGTGCGCGGCACCGACGTAGAAATAGGATTTGCGAAACCTCCTTTAACCTAGCGAAACCTTGCGCTATTCTTCCTGCGGCATCCCGGCTACTTTGGGCTTCCTGCTCACCAGCCACACGCCCAGGAAGATGAGCACGGCCTGCCCGGCCTTGCCCCAGGTAAGCTGGTCTTTGCCCAGGCTTACGGCGATGAGCACGGCCAGCACCGGCTGCAGGTAGATGTACACGCCGAGCAGGGCGGGGGAGGCGTACTTCAGGGCCCAGTTGTTGAGCAGGTAAGCCAGAATGGTGAGGCAGATAATCATGTAGGCAACTTCGGCCCAGATATAGGGCGGGAAGCTGCCGTAGTTGGCGGCCAGCACGTCGCGCCAGCCGAAGGGCACGGCAATGAAGGCGCCCACCAGAAAGCTGCGGCCCAGCACCGTGAAGGCGTGGTACTTGCGCATCAAGGGCGTGACGATGACCAGGTAAATGCCGAACACGGTGGCGTTGAGCAGAATGTAGATGTTGCCCCGCGTGGCTTGCGGGTACACCGCCGCCTGCACGTCGCGGCTGAGGATGAGCAGGGCCGCCCCAATCAGGCCCACCAGAATACCCAGCGCCCGCGGTAGGGTTATTTTCTCGCTCAGCAAAAAGACCGAGGCCACCACCACGACAATGGGGGCGAAGGTTTGCAGCAGCGAGGCGTTGATGGGCGAAGTCAGGTTGAGGCCGGAGAAAAACAGCAGCTGGTTGACGCCGATGCCGCAGATGCCGCAGAGAATGGACCGGATGGCGTCGGCCCGGCCTGTGATTTTATCCTGGGGCGCGGCAAAGTATTTGGCCACGGCAAAAAACAGGGTGGCGCCCACAATGCGCAGCGTGACGATGCCGAACGGGCTGAGGTAGTGCGGCATCACGTCTTTCGACAGGCTGTAGTTGGCCGCGTAGATGAGGGAGACGAGAAACAAGGCCGCGTGAACGCGGAGGGCATTGGGCATGGAAGCAGGGCGTAGAAGCGCGACCTTTGGCGTGGCCGAGTCCGGCTGCCGGGCGTTGAGCCGCGTGGGCAGAACCAGTTCCGGCCGGAATCGTTCTGACACGCGGGCGGCAACCGAAGGTCAACAAAGTTAAAGGCCGCGCTACTTCTTATGTCTTCACTCTTCCCCGACGAACCTGCCGCCTTCACCCCGCCGCCCCCGGTGAGCCCCGATGCGCCCCTGGCCGAGCGGCAGCGCCCCCGCACCCTGGCCGACTACGCCGGCCAGACCCACCTGTTGGGCCCCGAGGGCGTGCTACGCCGCTACCTCAACGCCGGCCGTCTGCCCAGCCTCATTCTCTGGGGGCCGCCGGGCGTGGGCAAAACCACCCTGGCCAACCTGCTGGCGGCCGAGCTCAAGCAGCCCTTCGCCGCCCTGAGTGCCATCAACGCGGGGGTAAAGGACGTGCGCGAGGTGATTGACCGGGCCCGGCGGCAGCGCGGCACGGTGCTGTTCATCGACGAGATTCACCGCTTCAGCAAAGCCCAGCAGGATGCCCTGCTGGGAGCCGTGGAGCAGGGCACCGTCACGCTGATTGGCGCCACCACCGAAAATCCCTCCTTTGAGGTGATTCCGGCCTTGCTCTCGCGCTGCCAGGTGTACACGCTGCAGGAGCTGAGCCCGGAGATTCTGCGCGGCCTGGTTGATAAAGCCCTGAGGGAGGACCCCGCCCTGAGCCAGAAGAAGGTGAAGCTGGCCGAAGACCGCGCCCTGATGGCTCTCAGCGGCGGCGATGCCCGCAAGCTGCTCAACCTGCTGGAAATTGTGGTGCAGAGCACGCCGCCCGATAAGAAAGGTGTGGTGCAGGTAACCGATGCGGTAGTGCAGCAGGTGGCTCAGCGCCCCCTGGCCAAGTACGACAAGGGCGGCGAGATGCACTACGACGTCATTTCGGCCTTTATCAAGAGCATGCGCGGCTCCGACCCCAACGCGGCGCTGTATTACCTGGCCGTGATGCTGGAAGGCGGCGAAGACGTGAAGTTTATTGCCCGCCGCATGCTCATCCTGGCCGCCGAAGACATCGGCAACGCCAACCCCAACGCCCTGATGCTGGCCCAGAGCTGCTTCCAGGCCTGCACCGTCATCGGCCTGCCCGAGTCGGACCTGATTCTGGCGCAAACCGTGGTGTACCTAGCCACCTCGCCCAAGAGCAACGCCTCCTACCTGGCCATTCGGGCGGCCCAGGCCGAGGTGCGGGCCCACGGCGTGCACCCCGTGCCGGTGGCTTTGCGCAACGCGCCCACCAAGCTCATGAAGCAGCTGGGCTACGGCGACGAGTACCGCTACTCCCACGACGGCGAAGGCAACTTCCAGGAGCAGGAATTTCTGCCCGAGGCCCTCAAAGGAACCCGCTTCTACGAGCCCGGCCATAACGCCAGCGAGCAGAAAATCCAGGAGCGCCTGCGCTTCTGGTGGGGCGAGAAGTACGGCTATTAATCGCTGATTGCCGCTGATTTATGTGATGACGCTGATTTGTTGGCTTGAGCGGTAGGTGTTCTCAGCTCAGCGAATGTGGCATGTCTTGTTTTACAACTGAGCTCTACTCCTTCAGCAGGCGCAGTGTGAAGCGGGAGCTGCCACCGGCTGCCTGGCCTGCCAGCAGGTACGGGCCGTTGGGCAAGCCGGCCAGGCTTGGCTCGTGGGTCTGGCCACCGGCGAGGGTGTACTGATGCAGCGCCCGGCCCTGGGCATTGCTGAGTGTGATGGTGTGCATCCCGGCACCCGAATGCCGGGTATATAGGCAGCTGGGTTTTCATCCCGAAACGCGGCCCCCGCCGGCCGGTGCCGCTGCCGCCGGCGGCGCTTGGCGGCGGGGTGCTTACTTTGCCGTCGTTCCCAACCACATTCTGCCGTTTCCATGAAGCTTTTTTCTACCAGCCTGCTGACAGCTCTGGGGCTGCTGGCGGCCACTTCGGCTCAGGCCCAGGGCATTGGGGTGCATGTCGGGCCTAAGGCCGGGTTGGCCCTGAGTACGCTCAGCGGTCAGATTAATGCCAAGTCCTTTTACAAAAATGGCTACAGCGCCGGTTTGATGATGCGCTGCCGCTCCAGCAAGGCCTTCGCCATTCAGCCCGAGCTGCTGTATGTGCAGCAGGGAAGCAGCAACGGCCTGACGCCCGGCAGCAGCAAGCCCGACTACGACGTGAACCTGAATTATTTTCAGCTGCCCATTATGCTCAAAGTCTACCTGGGCGGCATCGTCAACCTGCAGTTTGGCCCCTCGGTGGGGCTGCTGCTTTCGGCCCGGCGGGTGGGCACGGTGGGCAGCAGCAGCAGCGGGGCCGCGGTAAGCGCCGATGAAAACGTGAAAAGCAGTTACTACGACCTCGACGGCGCCGTTTGCGGCGGGCTGGGCCTCGACCTGCCCAATGGCCTGGTGGCCAGCGCCCGCCTCAACTATGGCCTGCTCGACATCAGCACCGAGAAAGATGCCCAATTGCGCAGTGCCCTGGGCGCCGGCGGCCTGCATAACCGCGGCTTTGAGTTTGCGATTGGCTACCTGTTTGGGGCAGCAAAGAATAAAGAATAATACAAGCCTAAGTTCATGAGACAATTTTTAAAGTTCGTTTTAGCCACCCTGGTGGGCCTGGCACTGTTTGCCTTCGTGGGCTTTATCATCCTGGCCGGCATCATCGGGGCCGCCGCCAGCGGGGCCGATAAGAAAGAAGTAGCCGCTAACTCCGTGCTGGAGCTGAAGCTCGACAAGCCCATCACCGAGCGCCGGCAGGAAGCAGAGTTCAACCCCCTGGGCCGCGGCAACGCCAGCATCGGCCTGAGCAACTTGAAAGAGGTAATCAAGCGGGCCAAAACCGACGGCGACATCAAGGGCATTCTCCTGAACCTGGATTTGGTGCAGGGCGGCATGGCCTCGCTGGAAGAGGTGCGCAATGCCCTGCTCGACTTTAAGAAGTCGGGCAAGTTTATTGTGGCCTACCACGAAACCGCATCCGAGAAAGCCTACTACCTTTCCTCGGTAGCCGACCAGATTTACCTGCACCCCCAGGGACTGCTGGAGTTCAATGGCCTGAGCGCCGAGGTGATGTTCTACAAGCGCCTGTTCGACAAGGCGGGCATTCAGCCCTATATCTTCCGCGTGGGCTCGTTCAAGAGCGCCGTAGAGCCTTTCATGCGCGAGAACTTCTCCGACTCAGCCCGCTACCAGACCGTGTCTTTCCTGAACTCCATCAACGGGCACACCATCAGCAAAGTGGCTGAGGCCCGCAAGCTGGAGCCCGGCCGCGTGAAGGTGATTTCCGACTCCATGCTGGTGCACGATGCTGCCGATGCCCTGCGCCTGAAGCTGGTGACCCGCCTCGGCTACTTCGACCAGGTGCAGGACTACCTGCGCGGCAAGTTGGGGCTGAAGGAAGAGAAAAAGGTCAACCTGGTAAGCTTCGGCGACTACGAAGACAGCGACGATGACGACAAGGAAGGCAAGACCAGCGGCAACCGCATTGCCGTGATTTATGCCGAAGGCGACATCGTATCCGGTAAGGGCGACGACGAGAATATCGGCGGCACCAAGTTCGCCGAGGCCATCCGCAAGGCCCGGCTCGACGACAAGGTGAAAGCCGTCGTGCTGCGCATCAACTCGCCCGGCGGCTCCTCGCTGGCCTCGGATGTTATTTACCGCGAGGTGGTGCTTACCAAGCAGGTAAAGCCCATCATCGCCAGCATGTCGGACGTAGCGGCGTCGGGTGGCTACTACATCGCCATGGCCTGCGACACCATCGTGGCACATCCCAACACCATCACCGGCAGCATCGGCGTGTTTGGCATTCTGCCCAACATTCAGCCCCTGCTGGCCGACAAGCTGGGCATCACTGTCGACCGCGTCACGACCGGCAAGTTCTCGGACATTCCCACCATCACGCGCCCGCTCACCGACTACGAGAAGCGCACCCTGCAGCACCAGGTCGACCAGATTTACGAAGACTTCACCACCAAGGCCGCCAAGGGCCGCAACATGCCCGTAGAGCGCCTGCGCCGCCTGGCCTCGGGCCGGGTGTGGAGCGGGCTTGAAGCCAAAAGCAATGGCCTGGTGGACGTGCTCGGCGACTTCGACCTGGCCGTGGAGCTGGCCGCCCGCCGCGCCGGCATCAAGGGCGACGACTACCGCCTGCAGCACCTGCCCCGCCGCAAGTCGGCCTTCGAAAAGCTGCTGAGCATGTTCGACGGCAAAAGCGAAGAAGCCAAGGCCAAAGCCCTGAAAGCCGAGCTGGGCCCCCTGTACCCGGCCTACCAGCAGTACCAGCAGCTGATGCAGATGCGCGGGGTGCAGGCCCGCCTGCCCTACACGCTGGAAGTGCATTAGTCACTGCTGTTGCGTCCGAACTCGTACGATGCGCGCCGTAGCAGGAGGTTTCTTGTTGCTGGTTTCTTGTTAAAACGACAACAAGGAACCAGCAACAAGAAACCTAGAAACCAGAAATCAGCAACAAGAAAAAAGCCAGCCTCAAGCTGGCTTTTTTCTTGTTGCTTTGCGCCATGAATTCTTCCGAGCACATGGTGCAGCTGCGCGAAGCCGCTGCTTACATTCAGGCCCAGTCGGCCCGCTTTCAGCCCGAAACCGGTATTATCCTGGGCACGGGCCTGGGTGCCCTGGCCAAAGAGGTGGAGGTAGCCCACGAAATCAACTACGCCGATATTCCCCATTTTCCGCTTTCGACCGTGGAAAGCCACGCCGGCCGCCTGCTGCTGGGCACGCTGGGCGGCAAAAAAGTGGCCGTGCTGCAGGGGCGCTTTCACTACTACGAAGGCTACACCATGCAGCAGGTGGTGCTGCCCGTTCGGGTGCTCAAGCTGCTGGGCATCAGTAAGCTGCTGGTAAGCAACGCGGCCGGCGGCTTAAATCCCGAATTCCGTATTGCCGACCTCATGCTGATTGACGACCACATCAACCTGCAGCCCGGCAACCCGCTTATCGGCCCCAACCTCGACGAGCTGGGTCCGCGCTTTCCCGACATGTTTGCGCCCTACGACGCCGAGCTGCTGCGCCGGGCCGAAGCCGCCGCCCGGGAGCTGGGCCTGGCCGACACCACCCGCCGCGGCGTGTACGTGAGCGTGCCCGGCCCCATGCTCGAAACGCCGGCCGAGTACCGCTACCTGCGCACCATCGGGGCCGATGCCGTGGGCATGAGCACTGTGCCCGAAGTTATTGCCGCCCGCCACATGAGCCTGCCCGTGCTGGCCGTGTCCGTCATCACCGACCTCTGCGCGCCCGGCCACCTCAAGCCCGTGGTGCTGGCCGACATCTTTGCCGCCGCCGCCGTCGCCGAACCGCGCCTCACCCAGCTGATTCGGGCCATGGTATAACGCCGTATTAGTTAAAAGTTAAAAGTGAAGAGTTAAAAAGCAGACCCGCCTTTTAACTCTTCACTTTTAACTTTTAACTCAAGATTACAGCGGCAGCACAATGCGGCGGCGCTGATAATTGAGAATAGTAAACACCCCAATGCCTCCCTGCACGGTGTTATAGATGGCCGAGGGTTGAGCAAAAGGGTTGCCGTTGGCATTGCGGGCGTCGCGCGTGGAGCGGCGAAAACGGTAGTAGGCGGCGTCGATGTGGTAGAGGGTGCTGGTGACGGTGTCGCCGGGGGAAAAGCGGTAGGAGGTACCCATGGGCACGCTGCGCCCGTTGAACAGCAGGTCTTCGAAAAGGCGGTCCTGGTCGGGGGCCCGGTAGATGCTGTCGCGCTTGTGCATCAGCAGGCGGTAGTAGTTGCCCGGCGTCGGCGGGTCCCGAAAGGTGGTGAGAATGTAAGCCTTCCGCTCGTCGCCGGTTTTGTCGTTGAACTTGTACTCCATCGAGTCGATGGGCACCAGCTCGGTCATGGTGGCGGTGCCGGTTACGTGGCGGCCCTTGCTGTCGCGCACGTCGAGCCGGAAGGTGTCGCCGGGCCGGGCCACCAGCGGCGCGGTGCCCATGTGGGTATGAAACTTATCCGTGAGCGTATCACGGCCCGGGCGAAAGGGCAGGGGCAGCTCCCGGCCGTTGGGCAGGGTCAGGGTCACGCGCACGTCGAGCGGCACCACGGGCGTCACGGCCGCCAGGTAAGGCACCGACTCCGTTACCGTAAGGCGGGGCACCACGCCCGGCTCCAGGTAGCATTCCACCACCAGCTCGGCCGAGTAGGTGGGCAGGGGTACGTCGATGTCCTTTTGAAAGTCGCCGCAGGCGGGCAGCGTGAGGGCGGCCGTGCCGCTCAGCAGCGTGGCGGCCCAAAAGCGGAAGCAGAGCAGATGTTTCATCGCGGCAGTATAAGCAGGCTTGGCCGCTTAAAAGCGGAAGTTGTAGGTAAGCGAGGGAATGATGGGAAACAGCGACACTTGCCGGGCCTGGAAGCTGGTAATGCGGTTGTTGTTGTTCTTGTCGCGAATGGCTTCGAAGTACACGAAGTAGGCATTGCGCCGGTTGTAGGCGTTGTAGATGCTGAGGGTGATGTCCTGGTTGCGGCGGGCGCCCACTTTGTACACCACGCCCAGGTCGAGGCGGTGGTAGGGGATGAGGCGGTAGGTGTTGCGGTCGGGGTACACCGGCACCGGGCGCGGGTCGAGGCCGGTGCTGGAGCCGGGAATGTCCTGCACTCCGAAGCGGCCCAGGGGCAGGGTGGTGGCCGAGCCCGAGGAGTACACGAAGCTGGCCGTGAGGCTGAAGCGGGTGTTGAGCTGGTGCATCAGCACGGCCGTCAGGTTGTGGCGGCGGTCGTAGGTGGGGTGGAAGTCGCGTCCCCCGTTAATGCCCTGGGTGCCGCGCTGGGGCTGGAAGTTGCGCCAGCTCCAGGACAGGGTGTAGCCCACCCAGCCGGTGGTTTTGCCGGTTTTCTTTTCCAGGTACAGCTCGTTGCCATACGCCCAGCTTTTACCAAACAGGAACTCGTCGTCCAGGTCCTCGTTCACAAACAGCTGGGCGCCGTCTTTAAAGTCGACCTGGTTGCGGCCCCACTTGTAGTACACTTCGTTGGTGAGCAGGTATTTGCCTTCAAACAGCAGGAAGCTGGCGCCGGTGCTCAGCTGCTGCGAGCGTTGCGGCTTCACCGATAGCCGCGAAGGATACCAGATGTCGGTGGGCAGCGACGCGCCGGAGTTGCTCACCAGGTGCACGTACTGGTACATCATGGCGTAGCTCCCTTTTAGCGAAGTGCGGTCGTTAAGGGCGTAGCGGGCCGAGGCGCGGGGCTCCAGCCCAAAGTAGGTGTTCTGCCCGCTCTGGAAGCCGCTCAGCCGCAGGCCACCTTCCAGCTGCCACTTGTCGCTGAGCTTGTAGTTGTCGGAGGCGTACAGCCCGCCGTCCAGGCCCTGGTAGTTGACGCCGGCACCAAAGTCGATGCGGCCATCGCTGGAGTTGGCGGCCAGGTTGCCCACCCCAAACAGGTGCTTGGTGAACATGGCCCCAGCCTTGAAGTGGTGGCGCTCGTTGGGCGTGTAGTCGAAGTCGGTGCGGGCGGTAAAGTCGGTGATGTCGGAGCCAATGCCGAAGCTGAACTGGTCGAACTTGTTGGCCAGCTCGTACTTGTAGTTCGACACCGACACCGAAGTATTCACAAACAGCTGGGGATTGAAGGTGTGGCTCCAGCGCAGCACCCCCAGGGTGTTGCCCCAGCGAAAGTCAAAGTTGAAGCCCCCGGGGCTGTTGAAGCCAAAGATGTCGCGGCCCAGGTAGCCTGTGAAAAAGAGCTGGTCTTTTTCACCCAGCGCGTAGTTGGCCTTGGCGTTTAGGTCGTAAAAATGATAATCAGGAATGGGGCTGTAGTTTTCCTTGTCCTTGTTGGCCTCGTTCAGGGCGCGGGTAAAGATGTCGAAGTAGGTGCGCCGGCCCGACACGATAAACGAGCCTTTGTCTTTGGTAATGGGCCCTTCCAGGGTCAGGCGCGAGGAAATCAGCCCGATACCGCCGGTGGCCACGTACTGCTGCCGGTCGCCCTCGCGCAGCTTTACGTCTACCACCGACGAAAGGCGGCCCCCGAACTGGGCCGGAAAGCCCGACTTGTAGAGGTCCACGCTTTGCACGGCATCGGAGTTGAACACCGAGAACAGGCCAAAGAGGTGGTTGGGGTTGTACACCACCGCGTTGTCGAGCATCACCAGGTTCTGGTCGGCCGAGCCGCCCCGCACAAACAGGCCGGAGGTGCCCTCGCCGCCGCTTTGCACGCCGGGCTTAAGCTGCAGGGTTTTCAGGATATCAACTTCCCCGAACAAGGCCGGCAGCAGCTTGGCTTCGCGAATGGTGAGGCGCTCCACGCCCATCTGCGTGCTTTGCAGCTTGTCCTTTAGGGTGGCCGCACCTTCTACAATCACCTCGCTCAGCTCGTTGCGGCTTTCCGCCAGCGTAAGGCTCAGGCGCTGGTTGCGGGTCAGGTTCAGCTCCCGGGTAAGGCGCTCGTAGCCAATGAAGTCGACAAACAGCTGGTAGCGGCCGGCCGGCAGCGTAAGCGAGAAATGCCCTGCTGAGTCGGCCGCAGTGCCGGTGTTGAGGGCGGGCACGGCTATGCTGGCGCCGGGCAGGGCTTCACCGCGGGCCCCGCGTACGGTGCCGCTCAGGGTAAAGCGGCCGGAAGGCTGGGCCCAGCCCGGCTGGCATAGGCTGGTCAATAGCAGGAATAGCGGCAGAAAAAGCGGAAGGCGTAGAAAGTTCATAGAGCGGCAGGCCAGCAAACCAGCAGATTTAGGGCATACGAAAACGCTCATGCCCAGCCAATAGTTTGCTGGCATGCGAAATAAGCCCACGCGCAGTGCCGGAATACAAGCCCAGGGAAAGGCCTGGGTCAGGTGTAGAATGCCGCATGCAACACTCACTTCGCCAGCCTGCTCAAGCCTCAGCAATGGCTGCTTAGCTGAGAAAAGGCTGCAGGGCCCGGGTCAGCTGGGGGGCCGGCACCACCCCCGCCTGCCGCCACACCGGCTGGCCCTGGCTGAACAGCAGCAGGGTGGGAATGCTTTGCACCTTGAATTGTTGGGCCACGGCCGGGTTGCGGTCTACATCAATCTTGATGATGCGCAGCTTGCCCTGGTGCTGGGCGGCTACCTGCTCCAGAATGGGCGCCATGGTTTTGCAGGGGCCGCACCAGGTGGCATAGAAATCGACCAGCACCGGCATGCCCGGGCTGTTGATGAGTTCGGCAAACGACTTGCGAGGCATAGGCTTGTCAGATGGTAGTAGCTGAATGAGAGTAGGCACGCCGGCCGCAGCGCGAGCAGGCTCCAGGCCCTGATACGAATAAAGCCCGCTGGGGGAGCGGGCTTTATTGCAACTAAAAAAAGTAATTTGCTTGTCCTGAATTGTACTTTTGCAAGTAGAATGTAAAAGTCCAAGCTGCAAATATTTTAGCGCTTGCCAAGCACCGTTACGTCGTTACCAACTTCGGGAAACACGAAGTGACCACCCACAGCCTTTTTGCCACCAACCCGGCATTCCCAGGTGTAGCGGCCGGGCAGTGCCTTGGCCGCTTCGCCAGTATCTGCCTTGAAATAGTCGGGGTCAGAAGGTTCAGTGGGGAACAATACGTCGATGCCCGTCTGTCCTTTTTCCAGCTGTTTTACCAGCAGGTACTCCTTGCCCGACTTCTCGTTGCGAACAACGAACGTAGCGGTATAGGGGCCTAATGAGCCGTATTTATCTAATATTCCCAGCTTGATGTGAGCCGTAGTGCTGACCATCCAGGTTTGGGCCTTCACCTCCGAGGTAGGGCAAAGCACAACAAGTAGGAGAAGCGCTGCAGTGAGCTGGGCTATGCGCTTCAGCCGGGAAACCGAGTTGGGTACAAGTACCATAGTTGAATGAGGGAAAAGGTGAGTGAAAGTTAATTAGGGCAAGCCTGAATTAGCAGCCGTTATGCTGTTTGCTGCCAAGTTAGCGGTTTGTTGGCATAACAACAACCGGCCGATAACTTTTCGCATCTGCCTGCTGTTATGCGGCCTTTACAAAGTGCATACCAGGATTTAACTTTTTCCAGTACATGCCCCGCCGCCGACTTAAGCTGTCTGAGCAGGTTCCTGTTAGCACCGGCCGCGATGCCTCCGTCTGCGGCCTGTGCGAGCGGCAGGTAGCGCAAACTTCCCGGCACCACCTCGTGCCGCGGGAGGAGGGCGGGCGCTACGGACCCACCGTGCATCTGTGCCAGCCCTGCCATAGCAGCGTGCACCGCTTCCTGAGCAACCGCGAGCTGGCCCGGCGCTACGCCACCGTGGAAGCCCTGCGCGGCGCCGAAGAGCTGCAGACCTACCTGAGCTGGATACGGCGGCAGCGAGTGGAGCGCATCAGCAACCGGCGGGCCCGGCGCTAGCCAGCGGGAGGTGGAGGCTCTGCGCTTTCCCGGGCCCGCTTTTTGGCAGAGCTTTGCCAGGTGAAACGTTTTTTTGTGCCCTTTGCCCAACTGCGGCAGCAGCCCACCATTGTAGTCGACAGCGTAGCCAATGGCGCTGTGCTAACCCTGGCCCACTGGCGCGGCGCGGCCACGCCCGAGGCCTTGCGCGACGACACCAGCGCGGGCTCGGTGCTGCGGGCCCTGCACCAGCCCCAAACCCCCGGCCTGCAGGCTGCCGCCGTAACGGCCAACCATTTCGATGTGGACGGCTTCGTGGGCGTGTGGGCGCTGCTGCACCCCGGGCTGGCACTGCAGCACGAGGAGCTCCTGCACCTGGTGGCTGTGTTGGGCGACTTCCGGGAGCTCGATGCCCGCCACCCGCTGGCCGACCAGGCCCTGCAGCTGGTGTGCTGGCTGAATGCCGAGGAGAAAGCCCGGTTCTACGAGCCCTTCGGCGCACCCGCCCGGCGTCGGCGCGAAGACGAAGCTTCGGCGGAGAAGTTCGCCTGGTTTCTGCCCCGTTTTGCAGAGGTTCTGGCCAACCCCGAAAGCGGCCGGGCCGCCTGGGAGCCCGAATACCGGCGGGTAAAGCAGGCGCAGCAGGTGATGCAGGCAGCGCAAACCAAGTGGGTCGCCTATCCGGAAATCGGCTTACAGGTAATTCATACGCCCCAGCCCCCACCGTACTATGCCCTGTTTGGTCCCACAGCTGGCTTCGATATTGTGCTGAGCCTCTATGAGGGGCAGCGCTACGAGCTGGAGTATAAATACACCACCTGGATTGATTTAGCCAGCCGCCCCACATTGCCGCGCCTGTCGCTGGCGCCGCTGGCCGCCCGCCTGAACACGCTTGAAGCCAGCGGCCGCCGCTGGGTGTGCGACGGCATCACCGACACCGGCCCCCTGCTGCGCCTGCAGGGGCAGAAACTCAGCAAAACCCAGCGCTACGCCGACCCCGACGCGCGGCCCATCTACCCCTCGTCTATTGCGCCGGAGGTGATAGAAGCTGAAGTCCTGGCCTTTTTCCAAACAGGCTACGCCGGTATTCAACCCCGTCGTTACTGGACCTGGGCTGAGGTAAAAGCTGCCAGCAGTGGTAGCCACGTAGTGGCTGGTTAGAGCGGCTTCGAAGTCAGTGGATATGTAGCGTGGACTCTGCGAGTCCGCGCGGGTGAACGTTCATTCGCGCGGTCTCGCAGAGTCCACGCTACACCCACCGCGAAACTGCACTACGCAAATACCTCAGCCGGCACCTCGGGCAGCACCCGCAGGCGGCTGCTGCCCTGGCCGATGCGCTCCACCACCACGCGGGTGTCGATGTAGTCCTTGAGCTTGTCGACGTCGACGTGGGTGATGATGCCGATGGTCTTGCCGCGCTGCCGCAGGCTGCCCAGGGCCGCCAGGGCCACATCCAGCGTGTCGGGGTCGAGGGTGCCAAAGCCTTCATCGATGAACAGCGAGTCGAGGCGGGCGGCATTGGCCGAAGCCAGCTCGGCCAAGCCCAGGGCCAGGGCCAGGCTCACCAGGAAGGTTTCGCCGCCCGAGAGCGTGCTCACGTCGCGGGTGCAGTCGTCGTAGCTGTCGGCTACCAGCAGGCCCAGGGTGGCGTCGTCCTTGCGCCGCAGCTGGTACCGGTCGTTGAGCTGGGCCAAGTGCTGGTTGGCCAGCGCCACGAGGCGGGCCAGCGTCAGCCCCTGCGCGAAGCGGCTGAACTTGGTGCCGTCGCTGTGGCCGATGAGCTCGTGCAGGTTACGCCAGCGGCGCGTCTCGGCCCGCTGGGCGCTGAGCTGCTGGGCCAGGCCAGCGTGCTTGCGGCGGCTCAAATCGTCGTCAGCCAGCGCTTTTTTCAGCAGCAGCAGCTGGTCGTGCAGGCCCTGGTAGTGGGCCTGCGCCTCCTCGTAAGCGGCCCGTACCACATCGGCAGCCTCGCTGCTCAGAGCCAGGGCCTGGGTTTGCTGCAGCTCGGCCAGCAGCTGCTGCTGCACGGCGCGGGCCGAGTCGACGGCCCCGCTGAGCCGGGCCTTGAGGGCGCGCAGGGCGGGGCGCTCGGCGGCAGGCAGCAGCACAGCGCTCAGGCGCAGGGTGTGCGGGTTGTGGCCAGCCGCCAGCAGGTCGCGGTCGAGGTCGGCAAACAGGATTTTGGCCCGGGCCAGGGCATCGTCGCGCAGGGTTTCCTGGTCGGCTTTGCGGGCCAGCAGCGTGCGGTGGCGCTCGGCGGCGGCGGCTTCGGCCAGCTGCTGCTTTTCGTGCAGCTGCCGGGCCTGCTGCTCGGCTGCTTCCCAGAAGGACAGGGCCGCGCGGGGGCTGTCGAAGCCGTGGTGGGCGCGGGCAATGTCGGCGGCGCAGGTGGCGTGCTCGGCAGCAGCCTGGCGGTGCCGCTCGGCGGCCTGCTCGGTTTCCTGCTCCAGGCTGTTCACCTGCAGGTGCAGGCCGGCCAGGGTAGCCTGGGCACTGGCCAGGGTGGTTTCCAGCTGCCGCTGCCGGCCGGCCATCTCAGTGAAGCGGGCAGCGCGCTGCTCCAGCTCCACCTTGAGAGCCTGGGGCTGGCGCGGGTCGAACACGGCGCCAAAGCTGGCGGCCAGCTCCGTAATCTGCTGGCCCAGCTGCTGGCCTTCCTGGCGGATGCTTTCCAGCTTGGCCTCGGTAGTAGCTACCTGGGCCTGCACGGCACCCTGCTGCTCCTGAGCGGTAGCGGCCGCTACTTCGGCCTGGCGCAGCTCGGCTTCGAGGCGGGCGCGGCGGGCGGGCACGTCGAGCAGGTCGCGCACCAGCAGGCGGGCGCTGCGGGTAGCGGCGGCCACATTCTGTGCCGGCAGCGTGGCCGGAGCCCCGGCAGCTGCCGGCACCGAGCCCAGCAGCACCAGCAGCTCCTGGTTAGCAGCCTGGTCGGCGCTCAGCCGGTCCAGGGTTTCCTGTGCTTCGGCCATCAGCGAGGTAAGCTGCTCAATGGCTTCTTCAGACGCATCGATGCCCACGGCGGGGTGTTCCAGGGCCCCGCAGACCGGGCAGGGCTGGCCCTGGCGCAGCAGGTTCTGGTGGTTGGCCAGGAACTGCTTGCCCACCAGCTGCTCATACCATTGCCCGTACTGACGCTGGGCCGCGGCTAACTCATTTTTCAGCTGAGGCGTGCGGGCCTGGGCGGCCTGCAGCAGCCCCAGGTGCAGGCTGGCCCACCCGGCTGCTTCGGCCGTCAGCTCCCGCAGGGCCAGGGCACCCTGCTCACCGGCCTTGTGGGCATCGCGGCCCCGTTGGCGGAGTGTTTCCAGGCTGTTCAGCAGCTGCTTGTGCTCGCCGCTGCGCTCCTTGTGCTCGTTCAGGGTCTGCTCGCGACGGCGCAGCAGGCCCTCCAGCTCCGCCAGACGGGCAGCCAGGTGAGCATCGGCGGCGTGCTGCTCCAGCCAGGTGGCGGCATCGGCCAGGGCCTGGCGGTCGCGCCCCAGCTGAGCTTCGGTGTTGGTCAGCTGCTGGCGGGCGGTGGCCAGGGCTTTGCTTTTTTCGGCGTGGGCTGAGGCGGCGGCCTGCACTACTTCCTGCAGGGTTTGCAGCTTGGGCAGCTGGGCCAGGGCCGCCGACAGCGCCGGCTGCTCGCGGGCCAGGCTGGCCGCGGCGGCCTGCCAGGCGGTGACCAGCTCGGCGGTCTGGGCCTGGGCTTTGGCCAGCAGCGTGCCGGCGCCTTTGGCCTGGGCATCCAGCTCGTGAAACTTCTCGCCGGCCTTGCGGCCTTCGGCCTCGGTGCTGCGGGCAGCGTGCCAGGGCTCTTCAAACTGCTCTACGGCATCGTGGGCCGCTAGCCGGTCCAGGGTAGGCTGCTCGGCCTGGCGGGCGGCCTCGGCACGCTCCACAGCCTGAGCTGCCGCGTCGGCTTTAGTGTGCAGCTCGGTCAGCCTCTGGTGCCACTCGTGCTGCTTGCGCAGCTGCTCGGCCGCAGTGGCAGCAGCTGCGGTTTCCTGGGCTAGTCGAGCAGCTTCGGTATTTTTCTCGGCCAGCTCGGTCTCACTCAGCAGGCTGACAAAGCCCAGCTGCGTAGCCAGCAGCTCCTCGGCTTTTTCTTCCTGGCCTTTGCGCTCGTGGGCCTGCTTCGACAGCTGCTTGTAGATGGCCGTACCCGTCATACGCTCGAGCAGGCCGGCGCGCTCGTCGTCCTTGGCTTTCAGGAACTCGGCAAAGCCGCCCTGGGCCAGCAGCACCGAGCGGGTAAACTGGTCATAGTCGAGGCCGGTGAGGGCAATGTTCTGCCGGATGCTCTCGGTCGACTTGGTGGTGAGAATCTTACGCTCGGGCCAGGTGCTGACTTCAATAATAGCCGTTTGCAGGCTGCCCTCCCGCTTTTTGTGGGCCCGCTGCACGCTCCAGCGGCTCAGGAAGCGGCCGGCTTCTACCTCGTACACCACCTCGGCCCAGCCTTCGGCGGCCCCGTGGCTGAGCAGGGTCTGGGAGTTTTTCTGGCGCGGCGTCTGGTTGTACAGCGCCAGGGTAATGGCGTCGAGCAGAGTCGTTTTCCCCGAGCCCGTGGGGCCGGTAATGGCAAACAGGCCACAGCCTTCCAGCGGGGCCGCTTCAAAGTCGAGCCGGTGCTCCCGCGCTCCCCGCAGGGAGTTGATGTTGCGGCAGGCGATGGAAAGGATGCGCATTCTTACTAGTTGTCAGTTGCTAGTTGTCGGTTGTCAGTTTTTCGTTGCCAGGATTGTTCTGCCGTCAGCTTCACCAGAACAACCTGACAACTGACAACGAACAACTGACAACTAATTAGCAGGCGTTGAGCGTAGCAACTCGGCAAAGGTGCTGCGCAGTTCCGCCCGGGTGTCTTCGCCGAAGGAAGCGTAGGCGGGGCTGTCGAGCAGCTGGTCAAACACTACCTGGGGCGTGAGCTCGTCGAGGTGGGGCAGGGGCGGGGCTTCGGCGGCTGCCGGGGCGCCCTCAGGAGTAGCTTCCACCTCGCGCCAGGGGCGGGGGCCGGCCACCACCCGGATGCGTCCTTCGGTGCTGAGCCAGGCTTCGCGCACCTGCTCCTGCACCAGGGCCCAGGGCTGGCCGGGGCGCACCAGTACCTCGGCCCAGGCCTCGTGCTGGAAGTCGCCGTTGTCGTACTCGGCCAGCTGCTTTACAACTTCCTCCAGGGTGCCGCGCAGGCGCAGCAGGCGGCGCTCGCAGGGCACGTCCAGGGCTTCGATTCTGGGGCAGCAGCCCCCCGCCTCAAAGGTGAGCAGCAGCACCTGCTGGGGGTGGCTGGTTTCGGAAAACGACAGCGGGATGGGCGCGCCGGAGTAGCGCACCCGCTCCTGCCCGCCCACCACCTGGGGCCGGTGCAGGTGGCCCAGGGCCACGTAGTCGAACAAGGCGGGGAAGGCGTCGGCCGTAATCTGGCCCAGGTTGCCGATGCTCAGGGGGCGCTCGGTGAGCTGGTCGTTGTCGGCGCAGCCGGCGGCGAAGAGGTGGCCGGTGGCCAGCACCGGCACGCCCTGCTCGCGGTAGTGAAGCAGGCAGTCGGCCACCTGCTGGTAGTGGGCGGCGATGCCGTCGCGCAGGCGGGCCTCGCGCTCAGCGGCGTTCTCGCCCGGCACCAGGCGGCGCACGTCGCCGTCGCGCAGGTACGGCACGGCGGCCACCACCAGCCGGGGTTCTTCGGCCCCGTGGGGCAGCCGGATACACTGTTCATCGAACTGCTCGGGCACGCCGCCCACCACGTGCACCCGAAGCCCTTTCAGCAGCGAAGCCGAAGCGTTGAGCGTGGCGGCCGAGTCGTGGTTGCCACCCACAATTACCACGTCGTGGCAGCAGGCCGAGCGGCGCAGGCTGGCCAGGAAGTCGTAGTACAGCTGCCGGGCCGCGGCGGGCGGGCTGCCGGTGTCGAACACGTCGCCGGCCACCACCAGCACTTCCACGCACTCTTCCTCAATGGTTTTCAGCAACCAGTCGAGAAAGCAGCGGTGTTCGGCCAGCCGCTCGTGCCCGTTTTGAAACCGCTGGCCGAGGTGCCAGTCGGCGGTGTGAAGTACGCGCATAGGGTAGAGTTAATCTCAAAGATAACCCCGGCCGAGGGAATGCAAAAAAAGCCCTGACGGGGCAGGCATTTCATGAGCCTAAATTGTTGCTAATATTTATACTGCCATGTTTGTTGATATGTCAAAACGACATTACTGGTGCGTGGGTATCGAAGAAATTGACCTTAACTCAACATCTCCTACACGCTTGGTAATCAACTCCAGCGCCTCATTCAAGTTATAGTAACCATGCCTTTCAAGCCAGCTAAAGCCAAATTCCGAAGGCACTAGTACTGCAGGAATAACTCCTTCATTAGTTTGTATTAGCAGCCCAAGGCTTAGCATATTGATGTTTTCAGACGTGTCTTTTTGATTATGATTTTGAAAAAGTCTACCATCAACAAATAATCGTTCTACCTCCACAATAATTAATACCTGAATTTCGGCATTTGATGTTACTATTTTGTACCAGTAGCCAGGTGCATTTTTCTTGAAATGTAGCCTTGATTCAAGCTGCTCTATTTTGCAAAAGAAAATTTCATCATACTCATTCTCAGCGCCGGCAGGGGGAGCGTCAATGCATTCCATCTTATAGGTTGTAGTATCGGTATTAAGGTAAAACGCATTGAGGTCCCATACTATCTCGACTGGCTTTTGAGAGATTAACTCTATTAATAAGCCGATTTCGCGGGCATCAAAACGGAAATCTTTCATAATAATTTTTGGGGCTGATATAATCAAAAAGCGCCAGGCAGAGAATAACCTACTGCCTGGCGCTAATCAATAAATTAGTTTGGCGTATTAATGCACCGCCTGCTTCTGAAACTCGGTAATGGCCTCGCCTAAATCGAGTACTTCCACACCAGCCAGGGCGCTTTGCACGATGCTGCTGCCCGCGGCCGAGCGGTAGCCGCCGGCGCAGTGAATCAGCACGGGCTTGTCGGTGGGGATTTCCCGGGCGCGCTCGCGCAGCTCGGGCAGGGGGATGAGCAGGGCGTCGTCGAAGACGGGCGTTTTGGCCTCGGCGCGGTTGCGGATGTCGACGATGGTGAACTGCCCGGGGTGCTCGCGCACCTGGGCCACATCCACGGTGGGGGAGGTGGCGGGGAGGCGCAGGGGAGCCAGCAGGGCGCCCTTGATGTTGCCCTCGTAGCCGATTTTGGCGGTTTTGCGGATTACCGTGTCCAGGGCAATCTGGGTGTCGGCAATGAGGTAGAAGGGCTCTGTGGGGCCTACCACCGAGCCCAGCCAGGTTTCGAACTTTCCGCCGTCCATGAGGTTGATGGCGCCGGGCAGGTGGCCGGCCCGGAACTTGGTCGCCGGCCGCGTGTCGATGATGAGCACGCCGGGCTGCAGCGCATCGTGGGGGCGCAGGTGGGGCACGGCCCGGATGCTGTCTTCAAAGCTGGGGGCCCCCTGCTTGTTCAGCTTCACGTCGTGGCCGAAGTACTTGGGCACGAAGGGCTGGTCTTCGAGCAGCACCCGGATAAACTCTTCCTGCGACATGGGCTGCAGGGCGTAGTTGGTTTTAAGCTCCTTGGCAATGGTGCTGTCGAGGTCGGGGCTGGTGGTTTTGCCGCAGAGCGAGCCCGGGCCGTGGGCCGGGTACACCTTGGTGGAGCCGGGCAGGGTCATGAGCTTGTTGCGGGTGCTGCGGTAGAGCTGGGCAGCCAGCTCCTCGCGCTTGTGGCCGCCTACGGTTTCGTCCTCGCGCAGGTCGGGGCGGCCCACGTCGCCCACAAACAGGGTGTCGCCGGTGAACACGGCGCGGGTCTGGGCCATCTCATCCATGAGCAGCACGCTGATGGAGTCGGGCGAGTGGCCGGGGGTGTTGATGGCGTGCAGCTCCACCGAGCCCAGGGTAATTCGGTTGCCGTCGTCGAAGGTTTTGTGGGGGTAGCGCGCGCCCACGAGCTTGCTGCAGTAGATGTCAGCTTCGGTTTCCTCGGCAATTTCCAGGTGCGACGACACGAAGTCGGCGTGGGGGTGGGTTTCAATCACGGCCACGATGCGGGCTTCGTGCTCGTCGGCGAAGTCGTAGTAGGGCTGGGGGTCGCGGCCCGGGTCGATGATGGCCACCTGCCGGCCGCAGCGCACGGCATAGGAAGCGTGGGCCAGGCCCTTGTCGTAAAACTGCTGAATTTGCACCGCCGACGCGGTGCTACTGGGAAGGGGAGGCATTTCGGATGGGTTTGGTGAGGCGCCGCGCGAGGCCAGGCGCATTGGCCAAATATAAGGAGAGTAGGGGTTAACCGAATA
Organism: Hymenobacter saemangeumensis; assembly: GCF_039541835.1. Taxonomy (NCBI): domain Bacteria; kingdom Pseudomonadati; phylum Bacteroidota; class Cytophagia; order Cytophagales; family Hymenobacteraceae; genus Hymenobacter; species Hymenobacter saemangeumensis. The sequence continues at coordinate 184,144 of NZ_BAABGZ010000081.1, forward strand.
TAAAGCAGAAGGATTTCCGGCGGCCCCGAAATTTTGGGGTAGAAACCCTCGGTAGCAGCGCAAAAAAAGAGGCCCCGGCTACAATAGCCGGGGCCTGCTGGTAGGAAAAGCCGAAGTGCTAGCTTTTTTCTTTCATTTTCATCTTGCCGTTCCCGTGACCATGGCCGGGCCCGTCGTCGTCTTTGTGCTCGTCGCGCAACTGCAGGAACTTGGCGTACTGCTCGGCAGTCAGCACGTCCTTGAATTTGGCGTCGTAGCGCTCCCGGAGGGCTTTTTTCTCGGTATGAGCTGCCCGTCCGTTGCCGGCGGTTTTCTCTTTGAGGGCTTTCATCTCCTGCTGGCGGGCCAGCAGAATCTGCTCGATGCGAGCTTCCTGGTCAGGGCTGAGGCCCAGCTCCTTCGCCATTTTCGCCGCCCGGTGGTCGGCTTTCTGCTCGGGCGTTTTCTTGTCTTTTTTCTCCTTTACTTTCATTTTGGCCGGAGCGGCCGCGTTGCTCGATTGAGCGAAGGTGGTGCCGGCGGTGGCGAAAGCAAGGGCGGCCAGCAGCAGAAGGGTCTTTTTCATGGGAGAAAGTGGGATAGGTAAGTGAGTTTGTGGCGGGTTAGAAGCGCAGGAGCCGCGCAGGTTTAATCTGCCGAACATCCTTTTACAAGGGTCGGGCCAAAAACAAAGCCCTGCTTCCGAAGGAGCAGGGCTTTGCAGGGTGCTGGCTGGACGAGCTATTTGCTGCTCAGCTTTTTGTATTTCGCAAACTGCTCGGGGGTGAGCACAGCGCGCAGCTGCTCGTCGTGCCGGGCGCGGGCAGCCATCGCGTCGGAGCCGGTTCCGGCCGGGTCCTTGGATTTGAGCTGCTGCATTTCCTGGCTCTGCCCCTGCAGGATGGTTTGCAGCTTGGTGGCCTGGGCCGCATTCAGCCCAAGCTGGCTGCTGTAGTCGGGGGTGCTGTGGGCGGCTGCTTTCTCGGATGCCGCTGGGGTTTTGCCGGCTTGAGCAAAGCTAGTGGTAGTGCTGGCCAGGGCCAGCACGGCGAGGAGGGTAAGTACTTTTTTCATGAAGTAAAAAGGTGTTTGTTAAGTTAATGGGTTAATAGTGGGGCGGTAGGCCGGCAATGTGAAGCCGCACAGTTGTTGATTGCCCAAATGTACACAGTGACGGGTGGGGGCCAAATTTGCTGCCTATATTTCGGCTTCGCTACCGTAGCTAGGCGTTTTTTCGCTGGCTTTTGCATCGGCTAGATGCTTTTCTCGTCACTGGTGTCCGACGATGGGCAACAACTGTTTCATATCCATTTCTGCTTTTCCAAACCAACTTACAACTTCTTTTCGAATGGCAAACATTTTCGCCAAAAAACCCCTGGCCCTGCTTCTGGGCGAGGCCAACTCCACCGGGCACGGCACCCTGCAGCGAACGTTGGGCGCGGCCAACCTCGTCGCGCTGGGCGTGGGCGCCATCATTGGCGCCGGCTTGTTTGTACGCACGGCCGCGGCCGCAGCACAGGCTTCCGGCCCGGGGGTAACCCTGGCCTTTATTGTGGCCGCTATCGGCTGCGCTTTCGCCGGGCTGTGCTACGCCGAGTTTGCCGCCATGATTCCCATCGCCGGCTCGGCTTATACTTACGCCTACACCACCATGGGCGAGTTCATCGCCTGGGTAATTGGCTGGGCCCTGATTATGGAATATGCCCTGGGCGCGGCCACGGTGGCCATTGCCTGGAGCGAGTACCTCAACAAGCTCTTGCAGGTGTTTGGGACCAGTATCCCCTACAATCTCTGCCATTCACCGTTTGAGGGCGGCATCATCAACCTGCCGGCGCTGTTCATCATCATCATGCTCAGCCTGCTGCTCATCAAAGGCACGCAGGAGTCGGCTACCTTCAATGCCGTTATTGTGGTGGTGAAGGTGGCCATTGTGCTGGTGTTCATCGCCGTAGGCTGGCAGTTTATCGACCCGGCCAACCATACGCCTTACCTGATTCCGGAAAATGCCGAGCCCGTGAAAAACGCGGCCGGCGAAGTAGTGCGCGAGTACACCGATTGGAATAAGCACGGCTGGGGCGGCATCCTGGGGGGCGCCGCCATTGTGTTCTTTGCCTTCATCGGCTTTGATGCCGTGAGCACGGCCGCGCAGGAAGCCAAAAACCCCAAGCGCGACATGCCCATCGGCATCCTGGGCTCGCTGGCGGTGTGTACTGTTCTCTACATCCTGTTCGGCCACGTGCTGACGGGGGTAGCGCCCTGGCGCGAGTTTGCCGACCCGGCCAAGGGCGGCGAGGCCTCGGTAGCCTACGCTATTAAGGAGCACATGCCCGGCTATGAGTGGCTGAGCACGGCCGTAACGGTGGCCATTCTGGCCGGCTTCTCCTCGGTTATCCTGGTGATGCTGATGGGGCAGAGCCGCGTGTTCTTCTCCATGGCCAACGACGGCCTCATGCCCAAGGCTTTCTCGGAGCTGCACCCCAAGTTCCGCACCCCTTACAAGTCTAACCTGGCTCTGCTGGTGTTCGTGGGCGCGTTTGCCGCCTTCGTGCCCGGCTCCCTGGCCGGCGACCTCACCTCGTTTGGGACCCTGCTGGCGTTCGTGCTGGTGAGCATTGGCGTGTGGCTGATGCGCCGCTCCAACCCCGAGCAGCCCCGGCCGTTCCGCTCGCCGCTGTCGTCGGCCAGCTTCCCGCTGGTGCCGGTGCTGGGTGCCGCCATCTGCCTGCTCATGATTCTGGCCCTCGACGCCAACACCCTGAAGCTGGCGCTGATTTGGATGGTGCTGGGCTTTGGGGTGTACTTCCTCTACGGCAAGCGCAACTCCAAGCTGCAGCAGGGCGTGGTGGTAGTGCCCAAGGAAATCGACGAGCAGGCCTTTATCGAGCCCGACAAGGACAACCTGTAGGGTCGCATGGTTTTTAAAAAAGCCCCGCTGGCAGTACTGCCGGCGGGGCTTTTTGCTGGCCGGCAGCGCCGGCTCAGGCAGCGGGAAGCGGGCTCCTGAACTTATTGAGCCAGGACAGGGCCTGGGCTTCTTCCGTAAACCAGCCGGTGTAGGAGAGGCTGGCCGGGCGGGCCGGGGCATTGGGGCCGTAGCCGCGCTGGCCCAGCTGCGCCCACTGCTCGGGGGTAGCCAGAAAGGCCATGCAGGGCCCTTCGCCCAGGGCTTCGCGCACCCGCGGCAGGTAGTCCTCATTCAGCCACAGGTAAATGGACGGGTCGCGGCGGTTTATATCGGCCCGGCCGTCGAGCAGCCAGTAGCGGCAGTGCTGCTGCCGGGCCAGGAGCAAAAACTGCTCGCATACTTCCAGAAACTCGTCCATCGACAAGCCCCGCCGGGCCCGGCCATGCAGGATGCCCCGGTCGGCCTGATAGCGCAACTCATAGTAGTCGGAAACGAAAAAAAGAGCACTGGGCATGGCGCAATCAATGAGCCCACAAGTACGTAGGTAAGGCCGAGATTAACGAAGGGTGGACTTACGCAGCCGGCTTTACTTCGCTTTTCAGCTTCAGCACCCGGTCGCCATTGTCCTGCACGATTACCAGGGCCGGGTCGTCGGGGCTGCCGTTGCGTTTTATCTCGCTGCCTTTGAGGCTGCGGCTGATGGGCTCCTTGTGCACCGATTCGATTTTGCCGGTGGCCGTGCCGGTGCCATACTTCCACGATACTTTACTGCCTTTGCGCATAGCTGTTAGGGCTTAGGTTGCTTGTCTTATTCAGCTGTCATTTTGTATCCCAATAGGTTGTCATGATACGTAGGGAAGTCCTCAAAGGCTAATTCCTTGCGACCTAACTTCCAAGCCCTAACAACCTAAGCCCTAAAACCTACTTCACTCCATCGAGCAGCTGCCAGATGACTTTAAATTGGGAGGCGTTGCGCTCGGTAATCTCGGTGTTGGTTACGAATACTTTGCCGATGCGGGTTTGGGGGTCGAAAAACAGAAAGGTGCTCAGGCCCGTGTCGCCGCCGGTGTGGCCCACGGTGCCGTTGCGGCGGTAGGCCCAGAACAAGCCCTGATTGGGCTCGGCGGGGTCGAGGTGCCGGGGCGGGTGGGCGGCCGAAAACTGTGGCTTCAGCAGGGAGTCGCGGGCGGCGGGCGGCAGCGGGGCCCCGGGCAGGGCCGGGTGGAGGATGCTTTGCAGGTAGCGGGCCAGGCTGTGGGTGCTGCTGAGCAGGCCGCCATCGGGGTAGGTGATGGTGTAGTAGGGCGCCACGGGGCGGCCCCCAGGGGTGTAGAGGGTGGCCCGCCGCGTGGGCGGCAGGCCCGCTGCTGCCAGCTCGGCCCCGCTCCAGCCCGAATCGGTGAGGCCCAGGGGCTGCAGAATGCGCTGCCTGGTATAGTCGGCAAACGTTTGGCCGGTGGCCTTTTCTATGGCCAGCGCAGCCAGGGCAGCACTCTCGTTGCTGTAGGCGTAGTAGCTGCCGGGGGCGTGGGGTACGAAGCGCTTGTGGCTGTACCACTGCCCGCCCCGGCTTAAGGTGCGGCGCAGGTACTCCTCGTTGCTGAGCGGGCTCGACTGGCCCTTGGCGTAGGCATGCTTGCTGTAAAACCGCTGGTCGTCGGTGAGGCCGGCCGTCATGGTGGCCAGCTGCCGCAGGGTGATGGGCTGCGCGGGGAAGTAGGGGTGCTGCACGGCGAAGGGCAGCAGCTCGTTTACGGGCTGGTCGAGACGCAGCTTACCGTCGGCTTCGGCTTGCAGCAGGGCTATGCCAATCAGCGTTTTGCTTATCGACCCCACACACTGCACGGTGGCCGGGGTGTAGGGCGTCCGGCTTTCCTTGTTGGCGTAGCCAAAGCCCTGCTCGTAGGCGATGCCCTCGGGCCTGACTACCGCCACGGCAAAGCCGGGCAGGCCCGACTGCTGCCAGTGCTGCCGCAGCGTGGCAGTGAGCGCCGCGGTATCGGCTGCCGGGGCGGGCTGGGCCGGGGCGGCAAAGGTGGCAGTTAGCAGCGCCAGGGAGAAAATAATACGCACAGGAGGAAAGGGATTGGCGGGGGAAATGGGCTGCCAAAGCTACGGCTGTTCCTGCCGTGGGCGGGGGCGGTTCAGCCCTTCAGGTCTCACATCGCAGGCTGGCCTGTAGCTTTGAGCTTCCCGAGCCAGCGGCTTCCAGCAAGGAAGCCCAAGCGCCGGGCTTGCAACTTCATGAGCTTCAACTATTCTCGGCTGCCCCTGGCGGCTTTGCTAACCCTGGGGGCGGGCGCGACCCTGGCCCAGCCCGGCAGCTACCCACGCAACGGCGTGTACGACCAGCGCCCCGGCCTCTACGCCTTCACCCACGCCACGCTCTTTACCGACTACCAAACCAAAATCGAGGATGCCACGCTGCTGATTCGCGACGGCCGGGTGGAAGCCGCCGGGCCGGGCAAAACGGTGAAGATTCCCGCCGGCGCCGTGGTGCAGGACCTGAGCGGCAAGTTTATCTACCCGGGCTTTATCGACCTGTACACCAACTACGGGGTGCCGGAAATAAAGCCGGCTGCCCAGCGCGGGCGGGCCCTGCCGCCGCAGATAGAAACCCAGAAAGTGGGAGCCTTCAGCTGGAACCAGGCCATTCATCCGGAGGTGAATGCTGCCGAGCTGTTCAAGGTAAACGACGAGCAGGCCGGCCAGCTGCGCGCCCTGGGCTTCGGCACGGTGCTCACGCAGCAGGCCGACGGCATCATGCGCGGCACGGCGGCCCTGGTAAGCCTCAGCTCCCAGCGCAAGGAAAGCGAAGCGCTGCTGCTCGACCGCGCCGCCTCGGCCTTGTCGTTCGACAAGGGCAGCAGCACCCAGGACTACCCCGGCTCGCTGATGGGCAGCATTGCCCTGCTGCGGCAAACCTACCTCGACGCCAAATGGAACGAGAAAGCCCCGCAGCGGGAGCAGAACCTCTCGCTGCAGGCCCTGACGCAGCAGCGCAGCCTGCCGGCTCTGTTTCAGGTGAAAGACAAGCTGTCGGCTTTGCGGGCCGACCGGCTGGGCGACGAGGCCGGCGTGCAGTACATCATTAAAGGCAACGGCGACGAGTACCAGCGCCTGCCGGAGATTAAAGCCAGCGGCGCCTCCTTCGTGCTGCCCCTCAACTTCCCCGACGCCTACCACGTGGAGGATGTGTACGACGCCCAGCGCATTCCGCTCGAAGACCTGAAGCACTGGGAGCTGGCCCCGGCCAACGCCGCCCGCCTGGCCCAGGCCGGCGTGCCCATTGCCTTTACCAGCGCCGACCTCAAGGACAAAAAGAAGTTTCTGCCCCACCTGCGCAAGGCCGTGCAGTATGGCCTGAGCGAAACCGCCGCCCTGCGCGCCCTCACCGACACGCCGGCGCGGCTGCTGAAAGCCGAAAACCAGGTGGGCGCCCTGCGGCCCGGCATGGTGGCCAGCTTCGTGGTGTGCTCGGCCCGCCTGCTGTCCGATGCCAACGTGCTGCTCGACAACTGGGTGCAGGGCGAGCGGTACCAGCTCAGCACCGTGCCGGCCGACTACCGCGGCGTGTACAGCCTGCAGCTGGGCACCCAGGCCGGCAGCCTGCTCATTCAGGGCAAGCCCGAAGCCCCCGAGCTGAAAGTAGTGCCCGCCCCCGGCGACACCCTGCGCGGCTCCCTCACCGTGACCAGCGACTTGGCCACCATCGTGTTCAGCCCCGCCGATAAAATCAAAGGAAAAGGGGAGAAGGGCCCGGACAAGAAACCAACAACCGACAACCCACAGCTGACAACTAACGGCGCCACCCGCCTCAGCGGCTACTACACCCAGGAGGGCCGCATCTTTCAGGGCGACGGCCTGCTGGCCGATGGTACGCCGGTGAAGTGGCGGGCCGTGCGCCAGGAAGAAGCCAGCCGCGCCGCCCGACGCGACTCGGCCAAGGTGACGCCCGCGCCCGCCCTGGGCCCGGTGGTGTTTCCCTTTGTCGCCTATGGCCGGACGGAGCTGCCGGCCAAGCAGACTACCCTCATCAAGAATGCCACGGTGTGGACCAGCGACGCCGCCGGCAAGCTGGAAAACGCCGACGTGCTGCTCGAAAACGGCCGCATCGCCAAGGTGGGCAAAAACCTGGCTTTGCCCAAGGGCGGGCGCAGCATCGACGGCACGGGCAAGCACCTCACCCCGGGCATCATCGACGAGCACTCCCACCTGGCCATCACCGGCGGGGTGAACGAGGGCACCCAGGCCGTGACCAGCGAGGTGCGCATCGGCGACGTGCTCGACCCCGAGGACGTGAACATCTACCGCGACCTGGCCGGGGGCGTAGTGGCCGCCCAGCTGCTGCACGGCTCGGCCAACCCCATCGGCGGGCAGTCGGCTCTGATAAAGATGCGCTGGGGCATGGCCCCCGAAGCCATGAAGATTGAGGGCGCCCCGGGCTTTATCAAGTTTGCCCTGGGCGAAAACGTGAAGCAAAGCAACTGGGGCGAGCAGTACACCCAGCGCTTCCCGCAGACGCGCATGGGCGTGGAGCAGGTGTTCGTGGATGCTTTCACCCGCGCCCGGGAGTACGAGCAGGAGCTGGCCGCCTACGGCAAGCTTTCCAAAGGTAAGCAAGCCAAAGCCGAGGCCCCGCGCCGCGACCTGGAGCTGGACGCGCTGGTGGAAATCCTGCGCCAGCGCCGCTTCATCACCTGCCACAGCTACGTGCAAAGCGAAATCAACATGCTGCTGGGTGTGGCCGACCGCATGGGCTTCAAGGTGAACACCTTCACCCACATCCTGGAAGGCTACAAGGTGGCCGACCTGATGAAGGCCCACGGGGTGAATGCCAGCACTTTCTCCGACTGGTGGGCCTACAAAAACGAGGTGCGCGACGCCATTCCCTACAACGCCGCCATCATGACCCGCGTGGGCCTGAACGTGGCCATCAACTCCGACGACGCCGAGATGAGCCGCCGCCTCAACCAGGAGGCAGCCAAAACGGTGAAGTACGGCGGCCTGAGCGAGGAAGAAGCCCTGAAGCTGGTGACCATCAACCCGGCCAAAATGCTGCACCTCGACGCCCGCATGGGCTCCATCAAGGAAGGCAAGGACGCCGACGTGGTGCTCTGGAACGACAACCCCCTGAGCATCTATGCCAAGCCGGAGTACACCTTCGTGGATGGCCGCGAGCTGTTCAGCCTCAGCACCGACACCCAGCTGCGGGCCGACATGCAGCGCGAGCGGCAGCGCCTGGTGCAGGCCATGCTGCAAGCCAAGAAAGGCGGCGCCCCCACCCAGGCCCCGGCCGCCAAAGCCAAGGGCCTCTACCACTGCGACACGCTGGGCGAAGCCACCGAGCAGTAAGGCAGGTTGTTGCCGCAGCTCTCCCTAACTCAAGCACAGTTTACACCATCGGTTGGCCTCGCCGACCAGGGAGCAAAGGCAGAGCGAACAAACTATGACGGCATCAGGGAGAAATCTGAGGCCCGAAGTCATGAAAAAATTTAAAAACCGGCCCGCTGATGCGGTGCCCCGTCTCATGGATATCAAGCTAAGAATTGCCCTGCTGCTGGCCCTGCCCCTGGCCACTCACGCCCAGGTTCCCACGCCCGCCCCGGCCCAGGCAAAACCCATTCTTATAACCGGGGCCACGCTGCACGTAGGAAACGGCACGGTGGTGCCCAACGCCGCCGTGGCCTTCGACAAAGGCCGCCTGACATATGCCGGCCCCGCCGCTGGCTTCAGCGGCGACCGCAGCGGCTACGAAACCATTGCCGCCGACGGCCAGCACCTCTACCCCGGCCTCATCGTGCCCAGCACGCCCATGGGCCTGACCGAGATTGAGGCCGTGCGGGCCACCGTGGACGAGGCCGAGGTGGGCTCGCTCAACCCCAACGTGCGCAGCCTCATTGCCTACAACACCGATTCTGACATCCTGCCCACCGTGCGCACCAACGGCGTGCTGCTGGCCCAGACCACGCCCCAGGGCGGCCTGCTCTCGGGCCAGAGCAGCGTGGTGCAGCTCGACGCCTGGAACTGGCAGGATGCCGTGGTGCGTGCCGACGACGGCCAGCACCTGCGCTGGCCGGCCATGATATTCCGGCTCAACCCCAACGAGGAAACCGCCCAGCTTGACCGCCGCCAGAAAGCCCGCGAAACCCAGCTGCGCGACCTGGAGCAGCTGCTGGCCGAAGCCAGCGCCTACCGCCAGCTGCCCGCCGGCCGCAAGGAAAACCTGCGCCTGGCCGCGCTGAGCGGCTTGTTCGACGGCAGCAAAACCCTGTACATCCACACCGACTACGGCAAGGAGATTATCGAGTCGGTGCGCTTTGCCAAGCGCCTGGGGGTGCAGCAGGTGGCCGTGGTAGGGGCCCGCGACGCCTGGATGGTGCTCGACTTCCTCAAGCAGAACGACATCAGCGTGGTGGTGAGCCGCCTGCACGCCCTGCCCCGGCGCGATGCCGACGACTACGACCAGCCCTACAAGCTGCCGGCCCAGCTGCAGGCCGCCGGTGTGCGCTTCTGCCTCGACTACCAGGGCGACCAGGAGGTGCCCGGCTCCCGCAACCTGGCCTTCATTGCCGGCACCGCCGCCGCCTTCGGCCTTACCAAAGAGCAGGCCCTCACGGCCGTCACCTATACCACAGCCCAGATTTTGGGCATCGCCAAAGACTACGGTAGCCTGGAGACCGGCAAAAGCGCCACCCTGGTGCTCAGCCGCGGCGACCTGCTCGATATGCGCAGCAACGCCGTCACCCGCGCCTTTATCGATGGGCGCGACGTGAACCTGAACAGCAAGCAAACCTATCTGGAGCAGAAGTTCCGGGGCAAGTATGGGGTGAAGTAGGGCAATAAGCGCCTAATGCGCATTTTTAGTAGCGGTTGCAAGGTGAGCGTTAAAAGCCAATCTATTTGGGTTTTAACGCTCACCTTTTAACCGCTTGATTATTATTCTGTCGCCTCGATTGAAGTTTGCTTTAATTACAATCTCTCTTATTAACATTATACTTGTATCGGACTTACTCACCTAAACATTCCGCTATGTCGTACTTGCTTACCATGCTGCTGGCTTTCCTTGGCCTCGACCCCTCCCACACCGAAGTAAAGGTGCTGGATGACCACACGTTCATTGTCGACGGCCGCACCTATGATGTGGAAGAATCTATGGGGTTCGATGAGAGAAACGATTTGGTAGAAGGCATTGAGATTCATCAGGAGCGTTTCTCGGCCTTTTATCACTCCTAAGGCCTCGTCGCTCCGCCCAATCCATCACAGCCGGACCAGCAGGGTTCGGCTGTTTTTTTATTCCTGCCCATGCGAACTGCCCGCCCGAAGCTGTCCGTCTGCGTTATCACCCGCAACGAAGAGCGTTTTATTGGCCAATGCCTGGCCTCGGTGGCCGTACTGCAGCCCCACGAGCTGATTGTAGTCGACTCCGGCTCCACCGACCGCACGGTGGCCATTGCGGAGGCCCATGGGGCGCGGGTGCTGCCCATCACCTGGCGCGACGATTATGCCTGGGCCCGCAACCAGGCCATTGAGCAGGCCAGTGGCGACTGGATTCTGTTTCTGGACGCCGACGAGTACTGGGAGGGTGGGGCCCTGGGGCCGCTGCTGGCCCGCACACCGCCCGCTGTGGGGGGCTTTCTGCTGGAGCGGGCCGACGTCTACCTCGACCCCGACTCGGGCCGAAAAATCAGCTGCCCGGTCGGTATAGTCCGCCTGTTTCGCAAAAACGCGACGTTTCGCTACGCCTACCGTGTGCACGAGCAAATCAACAGCAGCATCAGCGGGGCCAGCAGCCGCATCGAAGTGCTGAGGGCCGGGCGGCTGATTCACCAGGTGTTTGCCCTGAGCCAGGAGTTTATTCAGCGCAAGCAAGCCAACTACCTGCGCCTGCTTGAGGAGAGCCTGCGGGAGGCGCCGCAGGATGAGTGGCTGCGCTATCAGCAAGCCAAAACGCTGTGGTTTCTGAAGCGGGAACCCGAAGCTCTGCAGCTGTTCAGGGAGTTGAGTGGGCCTTACACAGCTTCCCTGGTTATTCGCTGCTCGGCGTGCTGCAACGCGGCCATCCTGCTGCAGGCGGCCGGCCAGGCCCCGGCCGCCATTGCCCTGCTCCAACACAGCCTGCAGCTCCATCCGGGCCAGTCGCTGGGCTACCTTATTCTGGGCGACGTGTATTACGGGCAAGGCCAGTACGGCCGGGCCGCGCAGTGCTACCTCCGCACCAAAAGCTCGCTCAATACCCTGCGCTTCGAGGCCATCATTCCCGGCGACCTCTACCTCTATCCGGCCGAGCGGCTTTACAAGCTGGGCTGCTGCTTTCTGGCCGCGGGCCGCTTCACGCTGGCCCGGCTGCTGTTTCGCTGGGGCCTGCACCGGCAAGCCAGCAGCGTAAACTGCCTCTATGGCTTGGCCATCGTGGCGCTGGCCCGGCGCGATATGGCTGCCGCCCGGCGCTATACCCGGCGCTGCCAGGCCGAAAACCCCGAGTGGCAGCGCTTGCGCGAGCTCAGTTCCCGGCTGGGACTGGAGGCTAGCCCAGCAGCTGTTACATGGGGATAAGAACGCAGCCCCTGTGCCCACCCCGCGCAGTCAAGCCACGCTTGCTTCAGCCTTGCTCGGTGGCGATAAAGTTCGCTCATTGGTGTTGATAGTCAGGTAAGTAAAGGGTACGCCTGCTCCAGGGCTGGGGACGATGCCGGCTGTGCTTCACCCTGAGGTATATCCGTACTGGCACGGATGCGCTCTGCAGGTCAAAAACCGGCAGTTCCCAGGAACTCCCCATTTTCGGGTGATTAACTTCACTGGCAGAGTAGCCAGAGGTTTTTGGCCTATGAAAAACTATTTTACACTCGTTTTAAAAGTGTGCCTGGCGTGGTCAGGGCTGCTGTTAAATGCTCAGGCGCAAGCGCCCGTGAACCGACAGATAGACTCGCTCGAAGCATTGCTCCAAAAGCAGCCTGCACCCGATACCATGCGGGTGAAGTGGTTGGTGGCGCTGGCCAATAAGCTAAGCGCGGCCCGGCCGCGCGAAGCCGCCGTCCGGGCCCGGCAGGCGATGCGCACGGCCCAGCAGCTGAAGTACCCGCGGGGAGAGGCCGCCGCCTTTATGGAGCTGGCCGTGTGCGCCTACGAGCGCGGCGACCTGGACAGCGCCGAAGTATTCTTCTCCAGCAGCCTGGCTTTGTGGAAAGCGCATCGCATTATGCGGGGCACTATACGGGCGCAAAACGGACTGGCCAGCGTCTACGCCAACCGGGGCAAATTCAACGAGGCCCTGCAGCTGTTTATTGCCAGCCTGGAAGTGGCCGAGCGCATCGGCGACAAGAAAATGCAGGTCCGGGCCCTCTCAAACATGGGCTCCCTGGCCGAGCAGCTGCTGGACAACGAGCGGGCGCTGCGCTACTATGGGCGCTGCCTGGCTCTGGCCGATTCGGTGGCCGACGTGCATGAGTACGAAACCTGCCTGTGTAACATCGCCGGGCTGTATTTAAACGAAAAGAAGTTTGACCAGGCTGCCCCCTATGTGGCGCGGGCACTGGCCCTGAACAAGCTCAGCGACGATGCCCAGAACCGGGGTACCATGCAAATGGCCCTCGGACAGATTGCGCTTGCTAAAAAAGAGATGAGCAAGGCCACTACGAACTTCAATAGTGCGCTTGCCCTCGGGCAGGAGGTAGGCGATAATTACTTGATGAGTCGGGCGCTGCTGCTGCTGGGGCGCACGGCCGGCGAGCAAGCACAGCACCAGGCCGCCTTAGCCTACTATCAGCGGGCTTTGCCACTGGTGCTGGAAATAGGCATGTTTGAGAATATCAGGGACGTGTACAGCGGGCTGGCAGCCGCCTACAATGGCTTGGGGCAATTTGAGAAAGCCTTTCAAAGCCAGCAAAAGCACATAGCCTTCGGCGACTCAGCTATTAAAGAGAAGACAATAACCGAAACCCGACTGCTGCAGAACCGCTTCGAAACCGAGCGAAAAGAAGCCCAGAACCGCCTGCAGGCGGCGCAGCTGAAAACGCAGCAGCAGGTGATACGCCGCCGCAACACCCAGCTGCTGGCCGGGGCCGTGGTGGCGGCCCTGCTGCTGGCGCTGGCGGCGCTGCTCTACAACCGCCGCCGGCTGCAGCAGCGCGTGGAGCTGGAGCAGGAGCGCCAGCGCCTGGAGCGGCTGCGGGCGGCGGCGGTGCTCGAAGCCGAGGAAGCCGAGCGGCGGCGCATCGGCTCGGACCTGCACGACGGGGTGGGGCAGCTGCTGACCGCCGCCAAGCTCAACCTGCACGCCTTGGGCGAGGAGCTGGGCCTGCCCACCCAGGGCCAGCAGGCCATGCTGCAGAACGC